>JBELAJ010000557.1:0-8143 GCA_049508935.1 Terriglobia bacterium
GACGAAGCGGTTTCGCGAGCAGTTGAATATTACTAAATTAGTTACAGTTTTCGACGTATATGATAGCGTCGAAGCAGCGGTAAAGTCCTTCGGAGCTTGATCGGTACTGATCGCGAGCGGTAGCACAGGCAGGAGTGCCTGGGCTACGGATGATCCAGCCAGTAGATGGCGAGGCCCGTCAGCAGCTTGGGGTAAAAGTCTGTGGACTTTTGCGGCAGCGTCAAACCCGCCAAAGCGTTGTCGCGCACGGCCTCGACGGGCGTGGGGTTGAGCAGGAGACAGAGTTGAGCCTCGCCCCGTGCGACCGCTTCGGCCGCGGCTGGAAATTCACGATGGTAGGTGAGGTTTCTCTCCTCGCGCACTGCCTGGGGATCGATTCTGAGTATCTGCTCGAGGATCAGGCGGTGCAGCAGGATGACATCCACCCGGCGCAGCGTTGAGGGAAGGTCCTCGATGGCCCTTTCCAGATCGTAGTCGCTGCGCAGGCGCAGAAGCGCCAGCTTTCCGCGTCCGGCGTAAGCGCCGAATGCCGGCTTCTGAAGACCAGCCCGCGCCAGCCTTTCCAGGAAAAGACTTGCCCAACCGTTGGCCTCGTCCAGAGCGGGGAACTCTTCCACCTCGAAGATTGAACGCGCCTGGAACAGAAAATTTGACCAATCGAACGCCGGCAGGCCGTGCACCAGTCGGTGAGTCGGCAAGATCGTGAGGCCCTCGGTCTCCATGCGAACGAAGGTCATCATCACGAATTCCGCCTGGGCGTCAGAAGCGGCTCGGCTTCGACAGTAGTCGCGATAGGCGAGCGCCGTCTCATAGCGATGGTGGCCGTCGGCGATCACCAGTTTCTTGTCTGCCATGGCTTCCACGATCTGGTCTATCGCTTGGGGCTCAGTGATTCGCCAGACGGTGTGCAAGGTCTGGTACTCGTCGGTAACTTGCTCCCAGGGCCGATCGGGAGTTCGCTCCGCCAGCAGAGACTCGAGCAAGCCGGCAGGGTCGCTGTAGAGCACGAAGATTTGGCCGAAATGGGCACGCGTGACCTTTAGTAGTTCCAGCCTGTCGGTCTTGGGCGCGGAGAGTGTCTGCTCATGCGCGTGGACGACTTTCGCCGAGTAGTCGTCCAGGCGACAGAGAGCGACAAAGCCGCGGCGTACTTTCTTGCTCCCAGCCGTGCCCGGAGCTTCGTACTCCTGGTGATAAGGGTAGATCGCAGGTTTCGAATCCGAAACCAGAACGCCATCGTCGATCCAATCCCGGAAGTACCGCGAGGCCCGCAGGTAAACGTTGTTCTGGGGATCGTCCTCAGCATGAACCTGGCCTCGAATCACACGCACGAGGTTGTAAGGACTTGAACCGTAGTAGCGCGCTTGCATCTCCGTAGAGATCTTGTCGTAGGGCTGCGTTACAACGCTCCCAAGGTTCTGAATGCGAGATGGATTGTAGTGAAGCGCTCGAAAAGGTCGAATTTCAGCCATGGTCCTCTCCGTCTGTAAGCTTGCGACCTTATCACACTGCCGCGGAACCGTCGAGAGCACTGTAGGGCCACGGCGTGTGTGCTATAGTTTTTGACCGGAGGGTGGGGAACAGAACCGAGGAACAAAGACGATGGCTGAGCTTCGACTCGACCCAGTAACTCACCGCTGGGTGGTATGCGGAAAACGGCGGGTGATGGCTGATTTCGACGACGCAGAAGCCGTTTGCCCTTTCTGCCCAGGCAATGAGCACTTCACTCCGCGGGCGATTCAGGAACTGACGGACGACGAGGGCGCATGGAGCGCGAGGGTGTTTCATGATCGCGCACCCATCTTCCTCGTGGAGGGTGAGGAAGAACGGCAGGCGGTCGGCATGTTCGACCGCATGAACCCGATTGGCGCGCACGAGATCTTGATTGAGACGCCAAGTCACGGGGTGACGCTGGGGGAGCTTCCGGTCCCTCAGGTGGCAAAATGCATCGGCCTGTATCGCGACCGCATCCTGGACCTCAAGCGCGACATGCGGCTTCGCTACGTTTCGGTTTACAAGGATCAGGGACCTGGCGGAGTGAACGAGCATGGCCATAGCCACTCTCAGGTATTGGCCTCGCCGGTCCTGCCACAGTTCTTGGAGCTTGAATTCCGGTGGAGCAAAATGCATTTCTAGAAGAGAGAGCGGTGCCTTTTTTGTGACTGCGTTCAACAGGAGACGCAGGAAGAAAAACGGGTGGTGGATCAAAACGGCGACTTCATCGCGTTTTGTCCTTTTGCTTCGCGGTCGCCGTACGAATTGTGGGTGCTGCCGATCCAGCACTCCTCTTCCTTTGAGAAAGACCTGACGGACCCGGTGCGCGTGAAATCGCTGGCTTCCTTTTTGAAGGCCTGCCTGCAAAGGGTCGCGAAGATTTCTTCAATTCTGCATTTCGTAATTCACACCGAGCCTAACCTCGCGGCTCGCAGGCTGACCAAAGATTGGTGGAATACGGTGCGAGAGGACTACCATTGGCACATTGAACTTCACCCGGATGTGGAGGGTGAACGCCGGTATCTGGGAAGCGACGGATTTTATTTCAACCCCATCCCGGCAGAGGAAGCGGCGCTGGTGCTTCGCGCGCTGGAACCCGACCCAGGAGCGGCGCCGTCGGCTGTGTGATCGGAAGGACTATTGATGACAACCTATAGGCGTACCCTGCCAGGAATCCAACTGGTGGTCTTCGACTTAGACGGCACCCTTGCGGACACCAAGAGGGATCTGGCGCTCAGTGTTAATGCTATGCGGGAGCTTATGGGGTTGGGTCCGCTGCCTCTCGAAGCCGTCACGTCTTACATTGGACATGGAGTGACCGTTCTGATCAAAAGGGCGCTGGGCGATCAAGCCGCCGATGGCGACGTTCAGAAGGGGCTTGGATTCTTTCTTGACCACTACGCACGGCACTTGCTCGATAACACCGTCGCCTACACGGGAGTGGCTGAAGCTCTGGAGGAGCTCCGGAATCTAAAGCTGGCTATTCTGACAAACAAACCCACAAAATTCAGCCGCGAAATAGTCGCCGGCTTGGGACTCGCTCGTTATTTTTTCGAGATCTATGGCGGAGACAGCTTCAGCTTGAAAAAGCCCGATCCGATAGGAATCAGGACTCTGATGAGTGACTCGTCGACCCCTGCCGGGCAAACGCTCATGGTGGGAGATTCCGATACTGATGTGCAAACGGGCCGCAACGCAGGTGTTTGGACATGCGGTGTGACCTATGGATTCGCACCCGAGGCGCTGAGAAAAGCGGGTCCGGATCTGCTTTTGGATGACCTGCGGGATCTGCCCCGCATGCTGGGGACTCGGGAAGACCAGTAGGCAGTAAGCAGTAGGCAGTAGGCAGAAAGCAGTCAACAGCAGGCAAGCAAATGAGAAGGGGGCAATCCATAACCCGGTACATACGGCTCACGCCAGGGGTTTCTGTGTGACGCCCGCAACGCGGACTGATCAGGTCATTCAGTGCCCGCTGCCTACTGCCTACTGCCGACTGCCTACTGCCTACTCTTTGATGGGCTCCCCAACTCTTCCAGCTTTCCGGGCATCCAACTAAGGAGAGAACTCTGAATGTACAAAACGAGAAGCATCGCGGTTAGACCGAGGCACGCAGCGCTGGGTTGGCGTGTGTGGCAGAGCCTGTTGCTCATGGCCTGTTGCTTTCTCGTTGCCACCCGAGGCGTGGCGCAACAGTCATTGCCGCCCGCACCGGCAGAGAAGATTCCGGCATCGCAACCTTCAGACAATGCGAGCGGCGAGCAAGCTGAAGAGCCACTCCCCGGCGACTGGGCGCCGGAGCTATTGGACGGGATTCTGAGCGCGCCGAATGCGGAGGCGGCAGACGCGCTCTTCCGCGCCGCATTCGCGGCAGGGCCGAGCATCATTCCGCAATTGACCCAGGGGCTCAAGGATGATCGTACTGCCGAGTTTGCAGCACAATCGCTGGCCTTCATCGGCGGCGACCAGGCGATGAAGATTCTGTGGAAGCTTCAGGGTGACAAGCGCGATCTTAATCTGCGGCGCTTCTGTTATGGCGCCCTGGGCGAGTACGATACCGATCAGGCCACGCAAACGCTTTTCCAAGCTATCAACAAGTCGGATGCTGAACCTGACCGCACGGTGACAGAGGCTGCAATCATGGCCCTGACAGTCCGCACTGACCCGAAGCTCACGAACTTGATTCGCCAGGCGGAAAAAAAGGTGAACGATGTGGTCATCCACGACGACCTGGAAAACGCTCTGGACGTCATTCAGATTCGCTCCAAATATCTGGCCACTCCCGAAGGCAGAAAAGCAGGCGGTTCCGTCGATGCCGCTGTCCGCACATATTTCATTCCGGCGCTTCTACCGCCCCCTCCATCGCCACCGGACACCGCTCACCGCACCCCTGCGAAGCCGGAAGTCAAGGTGGAGATTCAAAACCTCACCTTCTCGCCTGACCGGCAGAGAGCGCTGGCTGGTGTATCGTTGGAAGACCCCTCCGCCGTCGCGAAGTATGACTTGGTTCTGCAAAAGCGGCTGGGGAATTGGGAGGTGGTGAGCGTCTGGCTAGGGTCCGAATCTGAGAAGCAGGCGCCTCCCGCGCCGAGCAAGCCGGCGGATCAGCAGGAGCGCGACGCGCCGTCCACTCAGCCTTGAACATCGACGGAAATCGAGAGCCCTGACTCTACACTAGATTGTGCCTGTGGCCCCTAGTCCGTTTTCATCTCAGAACGAATATCCGATGCCGACAGATAACGTGACGTTGTTCTTCTCCCCGGTGGGCGGATTGCTGAGGTAAAGATCGATCAGGCTGGCATTCACCGTAAACTTGTTGAGCAGCTTGTAGGACAAGGCTGCGCTGGTATCAAAACGGTATTGTCCGCCGTGAATCAGGTCCGGGTAGACCTGGAAGTAATGGTCGAGCCGAAGTCGTTTGGAGAATTGCACGCCCAGTGTCTCTGCGAGCAGCAACTCGATGGTCTGGGTAAGTTGCCCACTGAAGAACTTCTCTTGAACGTAGGTTGGGCCGCCCAGGACACTGAAAGTCGTGCGCGCATTCTTTACCAAGTCGCGCCCAAACCCACCGCCGTAGGTCTGTTGCAGGTAGAGGCCTTGGGTTGAGACGTGATTGACTTGCCCAAATGCGAACACAAAGTTGTCCGGACTGAACAGGTAGTCCTGCCGCAGGTCTGCGGTAAGGGTGCGCGAGGACACCGTGCTGGTGACGACGAACGGCGGCGTGATGCTCTTCTGCTCGGCATGAGAGAAAAGCGTAGTAAAGTCGAAGGTTGTGCGCATATGCCTTTCAAAAATGGGTGTCGCCGGGCGTTCACGGGACGCGGCAACACTTGTGGTCAGAGTGTTCGATTCCTGATTGCCGTTCTGGAGGCTATACCCCAGGCTGGCGCCGCCCTTCCACGCTTGCAAGATTCCGGGGGCTTGTTCCGTTTTCTGATAATCTTCAGCCGGCATGATGACTTCGGGTTTAGCGGCGGTGATGGTCTGTACCTGGCCGTTCTCTGCCTTGACCTGCCAGTCGCCGGAAGGCAGGAGTTCCAGCATGCCTTGCACGGGTTCCTGGCCTTTAATAACAACCGCGACGGGTTTATCTGAGGAGTAAGCCGCCACCTGTGCCATGGGAATCCACCTGTGCCATGGGAATCGATACGGTCCCAAGGTTGGCGGTTTTCAGTTGAAGGGTTCCTCCTTTGATCGTGACCAGTGTTCCTGTAACCCGGTCTCCGTTCTTGAGGGTCGCCAAGTCGGCGTGTGCCCATGCGGCCAGGCAGATGAATACAAGAAGAGTGGTTAGTGTGAGTTTCAAGTTTTTACCTCCGAAAATGTGTAGCTGCTGCCCGTTCACTTTAGCGTAACATGCTGGATGAATTCTGGCCACTACTGGAAATCATGGAAGCGATTGCTTCCCTGCCGCCTTTCTCGCATAATCGAATGCCAGATGCGATACGTCACTGTGGGAACGGCGGGGCATGTCGACCACGGGAAGTCAGCACTAGTGCTGGCGCTGACCGGCATCGACCCCGACCGTCTGGAAGAAGAGAAGCGGCGTGGAATCACCATCGACCTGGGTTTCGCCCACCTGGACCTCGGCGAAGGAGTACGTGTAGGCTTCATCGACGTCCCGGGGCACGAGCGTTTCGTGCGCAACATGCTGGCGGGTGCGGGAGGGATCGACCTGGTCATGCTTGTGGTGGCGGCCGATGAGTCCATCAAGCCCCAGACGCGTGAGCACTTCGACATTTGCAAGCTGCTGGGGGTACGCCACGGCTTGGTGGCCATCACCAAAACCGATTTGGTAGACTCCGACATCATCGAACTGGTGCGGCTGGAGATTCAGGAGTTTGTGCGCGGCTCCTTCCTTGAGGCCGCGATGGCGCTCCCGGTGAGCGCCAGGACCGGCGAGGGCCTCGAGCCTCTAAAACACGAGTTGCAGCGGCTGGCCCTGATGATTACTCCCAAGCCCGAAGATCTGCCCTTTCGGCTGCCCATCGACCGCGCTTTTGTGATGAAGGGCTTTGGAACGGTGGTGACCGGAACGCTTTTGGCTGGAAGAATCGAAAAAGATTCGGAAGTGGAGATTTACCCGCTGGGCCGGCGGGTGCGGGTGCGCGGCATCGAGGTGCACAATGCGGCCGCACAGGCCGCCCTGGCCGGACAACGAACCGCAGTGAATTTGCCCGGCCTTGAGGCCAAGGAAATCTCTCGCGGAATGGTTCTGGCGCCGCCGGGAATTTTCCAGGCGACCGGGCGATTAGATTGCCGCTTGAACCTGCTGCCTGACGCTCGACCCCTGAAGAACTGCGCCCGAGTCCATTTCCACTGCCATACTTCCGAAACCCTGGCCGAGGTGGTTTTGTTGGACCGGAAAGATCTGCCGCCAGGGAGCAGCGCCTTCGCACAACTCCGGCTTTCCGAACCCGGCCTGTTCATGCCGGGAGATCGCTTTATCATCCGGCAGTTTTCGCCTGTCACTACGATCGGGGGCGGAACGGTCCTCGACAACCAGCCTGAACGGCACCGGGTTCGAGATTCCAGCGTCCTGCCGCTCCTCGACGCTTTGGAAAAAGGCGATTCGCAGGCAAGACTCGAATGCCTGGTGCGGCAAACCGGCGAGGCTCTGCTTTCCGGACTTGTCTCGCGCACCGGCTTGCTTCCCGCCGAGGTCCTGCGCCTCGGCAGAGCGTTGGCCTCTACGAATCGGTTCTTGCTGCTGGGGCAGCCGCCGGAATTGTTCGTGCACGCGGAGCATTTCCAGGAATTGGCGACGAAGTTGATTGAGCAGCTCGAGAAGTTCCACGCTGCAAACCCCCTGGTTGCCGGTCTGCCCAAGGAAGACCTGCGCTCAAGAACGGGCGCCGGCGGTCCTCTGCGCCCCGTGGCGCCTTCGACCTTGCTTTTCAATGCGCTCCTTCAAGCTCTTGCGTCGCAGGGCAAAATTGACGTGCAAGGTGAAACGGTGCGGCTCGCCGGCCGCAAAATTCAACTGACACCGGAAGAGCAGGCGGCCAAAGTGCAGATCAGCGAGGCTTTCGAGAAAAGAGGGCTCGAGGTCCCGAGCCCGCTGGAGGTCTTGGCGAAGCTGCGCATCGACCGGCTGCGGGCCGAAAAGCTGCTTCAAATTCTGTTGCGGGAAAACGTGCTCTGCAAACTGACTGA
The DNA here is from genome assembly GCA_049508935.1 of Terriglobia bacterium. Lineage (GTDB taxonomy): Bacteria > Acidobacteriota > Terriglobia > UBA7540 > UBA7540 > CAVROP01. The sequence continues at coordinate 7,651 of JBELAJ010000557.1, forward strand.
AGACCTGATTTTTCACCGCTCGGCATTAAGGCAGTTGAAGGACCTGCTTGCCCGGCGGAAAGCGCAGAGTAACCGCATCAACGTCACCGTTTTTAAGCAAATCACCGGGCTGAGCAGGAAGTACGCTATCCCTCTACTCGAGTACCTCGACCGCGAACATGTGACGAGGCGGGAAGGCGACGAGCGGATTATCCTCTAGTTCATTGCCGATTTCCGATTGTCGGTTGTCGATTGATAATCGTCATTTCAAGTCAGCAGTGTCCGGTTAAAACTCGAACGGATCGAGTTGTTTACCGAGATTCAGGTTTTCGGTTTCATCGGCAAAGTTTAAAGAACCCTCTAGAATCGGGGTTTTTTCGAAAATCGTGACTCTGAGAATTTGGAGAATTTTGTAGAGACTCAGATCCAGGCCGAGTCGCTTCTTGACCACGGCCACCAGGACGTAAACCGAGAGGGCGACCCACACTTGAGTCTTCACCGCGTTCTCGGAGGT
>JBELAJ010000558.1:0-5615 GCA_049508935.1 Terriglobia bacterium
CCTCTTCGATCGGGAGGACGACTCTAAGCCTTCGCGGGTGATCAAGATCGATCCCACGAAGAACCGCACTTATCCCTATTGGCATGTCTTCGTGCCGGGAGTGAAGACGGGTCAGCTTTACGGGTATCGGGTTTCCGGGCCGTTCGACTCAGCGGACGGACTGCGGTTCGATCCTGACAAGCTGCTGCTGGACCCATACGGCCTCGGTGTGGCCGTGCCTGGGAATTACAGCCGCGAGGCGGCACGCCAGAAGGGCGATAACACCGCGACCGCCATGAAGAGCGCGGTGGTGGATCCAAATCTCTACGACTGGGAAGGGGATACTCCCCTTCGCCATCGCTCGGCGCGCAGCATCATTTACGAGATGCACGTGAGAGGCTTCACGCGCCATCCCAGTTCGGGCGTTTCCGAGCGAGCGCGCGGCACCTATGCCGGCTTGATCGAGAAGATTCCATACCTTCGCGAACTCGGCATCACCGCCGTGGAGCTTCTGCCGGTGTTCCAGTTCGACACCCAGGACGCTCCGCCCGGAAAGACGAATTACTGGGGATATTCTCCTGTCTCGTTCTTTGCGCCGCACCAGGGCTACAGCTCTCGTCAGGACCGGCTGGGTGCGATCGACGAATTTCGCGACATGGTGAAGGCGCTGCACCGCGCCGATATCGAGGTCATTCTCGACGTCGTCTTCAATCACACCGCCGAGGGCAACCATCTCGGCCCGACGCTGTGCTTCCGCGGTCTCGACAACAGCACCTACTACATCCTCCAAGGGGACCGCACGCGCTACGCCAACTACAGCGGCACTGGAAACTCGCTCAACGCCAACCACCCTGTGGTCCGCCGGATGATTCTCTACAGTCTCCATTATTGGACGAACCAGATGCACGTGGATGGCTTCCGCTTCGATCTGGCGTCGGTTCTGGAACGCGACGAGACGGGGAATCTGCTGCCCAAACCGCCGGTGTTGTGGGATATCGATTCGGATCCTTCCCTCGCGGGAACCAAGCTCATCGCCGAAGCGTGGGACGCCGCAGGATTGTACCAGGTGGGCAACTTCATGGGGGACAGTTGGCGCGAGTGGAATGGCCGATTCCGCGACGACCTCCGGAGCTTCTTCCGCGGAGACGACGGCGTGGTGGCTCCGCTTGCTGACCGGCTCGTCGGCAGTCCTCAGATCTACGGGCATAAGGAACGCGAAGCGGAGCAGAGCGTGAACTTCATCACCTGTCACGACGGGTTCACCCTCAACGACCTCGTCTCGTACAACCAGAAACATAACGAGGCCAACGGAGAAGATAACCGCGATGGCGTGGACGACAACCGTAGCTGGAATTGCGGGGTCGAGGGCCCAAGTGATGATCCGGCGGTCGAAGTCCTGCGGAACCGGCAGGTGAAGAACTTTTTCACAGTGACGATGCTCTCCCTCGGACTGCCTATGATTTTGATGGGCGATGAGGTGCGGCGCACGCAACAGGGCAACAACAACGCTTATGGCCAGGACAACGAGACGAGTTGGTTTGACTGGAGGCTGCTTCGAAAGCATGCCGGCATGCATCGGTTCGTTCGATTGCTGAACGCGCGCCGGTTGTTGTGCTCCGTGAAGCCGGACGAGCCGCATGTGAGCCTGGACCAGCTTCTTTCGAAGGCCAGCAGAACCTGGCATGGCGTGAAACTCGGGCAGCCGGACTGGAGCGCGGGGTCCCACAGCCTGGCATTCACTGCCCAGTTTCCAAGCGGCAGCCTTTTCTTCCATGCGATTTTGAACGCTTATTGGGAGCCGCTCGAATTTGAACTTCCGCGGCCCGGCAAAGATGGTGACGCGTGGCGCCGTTGGATTGATACGAGCCTCGAATCGCCGCAAGACATCGTGGAGTGGCGGGACGCACCCGTGGTTTCGGAACAATCGTATCGCGCCGGGCCGCGCTCTGTGATTGTGCTATTCGCTCGCACGCGAAGCGAGTAAGGGTGATCAGTATGGGCCCCTCGGAACCGGTTCGGACAAAAGCGGGAACCTCAATGTCGATGCATAGGACTGGTGACGACCACGCAGCCATGAAGTTGCACGCCGCTCAACGCGCCCTGGAATTGGTCAAACCCGGAATGACGGTGGGACTGGGTTCCGGGACGACGGCGACCTATTGGATCAAGCTTCTCGGCGAACAGGTGCGGGACCACGGCCTGAGCATTCGCGCCATGGCAAGCTCTGAGGACAGCGAACGCCTGGGGCGAAGCTATGGGATACCCTTCGTCAGTTTTGAGGAGTGCCGCCGGATTGACCTCACCGTGGACGGGGCAGACGAAATCGCGCCCAGACTCGCACTCATCAAGGGCGGGGGCGGCAAACTGCTACGCGAAAAGATTGTCGCCAGCGCGTCGAAGCGCCTCGTTATCGTCGCCGACGAATCGAAGCAGGTCGAGAAGCTTGGGCGTTTTCCCTTACCGGTCGAAGTGATTCCAATGGCCGCTCCGCTCGTGAGCGACTCGCTTCGAGAGCTTGGATTCACGCCCGCGATTCGGGTGAATCAGGATGGAACGCGTTACATTACGGATGAAGGAAATCTGATTCTCGACTGCTCCGGCCGTCTCATCGATAACCCGGAGGAGATCGCCGCCCGGATCGACTCGATCATCGGAGTGGTGGAGCATGGCCTCTTTCTCGGAATGGCTGACCTGGCCTTGATTGCGGGCGCGGAGCGGGTCATCGAACGTACTAGCTAGCGTCGCATTACGCGGATAAGTGGAACACGCAAGGGGCAGGCTGTCATCCTGAACGAATCGAAGGATCTCTGGAGTTTGGCGGCCGGACCCCCTCCCCCGACCCGCGCCGGCTGGTGAATGCGCCGTCGCGGGCCACCCTCTCCCGCTCGGGCGAGAGAGGGGGTGCCGAAGGCGGGGTGAGGGCCATCCAACCCAGGGCTCACGCCGTGGGCTACTATCTTTCGCCCTGACGGGGCTCCGAAAAGGCTGTCCGCATGAGGGAGATTATCTCAACGAACTTCTGACTCAGGGCGCTAGCCTGCGGACGCCCTGGCGGTAACACGAGTTTGCGCAAGTGTTTTACAGCAGTGTCTGAAATGTCACAGGAGGATTTATGGCAACAACAAGACTCGCAGTAGCTCCAATGAAAGTGGCGCAGATTTCCAAACCGGGAGGCGATTTCCAGATCGTCGAGCGCGAAATCCCCAAGCCGGGCGCCGGACACGTTCGAATCAAGGTGCAAGCCTGTGGTGTCTGTCACAGTGACATGCTCACGAAAGAAGGCGCTTGGCCTGGAATTCAGTATCCCCGCGTTCCGGGACACGAAGTGGCGGGTATCATCGATGAACTGGGCGCCGGCGTCTCCGAGTGGGCCAAGGGGCAGCGCGTCGGCGTGGGCTGGCACGGCGGCCAGGACGGCACCTGTCTCTCCTGCCGGCGCGGGGATTTTCGCAATTGCCGTAATTTGAAAATCGCGGGCATCAGCTATGACGGCGGATACGAGCAATACATGTTGGCTCCCGTAGAAGCGCTGGCGGCGATCCCTGAAGGCTTGGGGGATGCCGAAGCCGCGCCGCTGCTCTGCGCCGGAATCACCACCTACAACGCGCTGCGGCACAGCGGCGCTTTACCAGGCGACCTGGTTGCGGTGCAGGGTATTGGTGGTCTGGGCCACCTCGGAATTCAGTTCGCCAACAAGTTTGGCTACAAGGTCGCGGCGATCGGGCGCGGCTCCCAGAACGCGGCACTGGCAAAGAAACTCGGCGCCAACCTCTACATCGACAGCAAAGCCACGAATGCGGCGGCGGAATTGCAAAAACTGGGCGGCGCACAGGTCATCCTGGCGACGGCCCCGAATTCGAAGTCCATGTCCGAGTTGATCGACGGGCTGGGGCCGAACGGAAAGCTCATGGTGGTGGGTGCGACGTTGGATCCCATCGAGGTCACACCCTTGCAGCTCATTTCCGGAAGTCGAACGATCCAGGGCTGGGCCTCCGGAACGCCGACCGATTCCGAGGATACACTGCGCTTCGCCGAATTGACCGGCGTGCGTCCTATGATTGAAACCTATCCGCTCGAAAAGGCCGCCGAAGCTTATGCGCGAATGATAAGCGGCGACGCACAGTTCCGCGTGGTTCTGACGATGTGAGGTGCTAAAAGAGATGCACTCTCAGGGTCAGGTACTTCTTGGGACTCTTCTTAAATTCGGTGAGAAAGTCTTTCATCGACTTCGAGCTGTCGCTCAGATTGTTGTAGAGCGTGGGATCGGTCGACAACTTCCCCAGCGTGCCCTGTCCATCCGCCATGCGGGTGGAGATCTTGTCGAACCGGTCAACGACGTCGTTCGCCCGGTCGTAGAATTGAGAGTCGGTGGCGAGTTTGCCCAGCGTGCCACGGCCTTGATTGATGCCGTCGAAGAGCGAATTGGCCTGCGCCACGAGGTGATTGACGTTGTTGTATACGGAGGGGTCGGAGATGAATTTGGCGACACTCCCCTGTCCGTGTTGCATATCGTCGATCAGCTTGTTCATGCGGTCAAAGGTGGAAGTGGCGTTGTTGTAGAAGGTCTCGTCCGCCATCAGTTTGCCCAACGACCCCTTGCCCTCGTCCAGGTTGGTCACCATCTGGTCGAGCTTGGCAGCAGTGGCATTCATGTGGTTGTAGAGGGTTTGATCGTAGATGAGCTTTCCGATGGACCCCTTCCCCGCCTGCAATTGTCCTGTAATGTTGTTGAGTTGAGCGCTCAGGACGCGCAAGTTTACGATGACGTCATCGGCGTTTTGGACGACCTGTTTGATTTCCGCTCCCTCGGAGCTTTTCAGCACGCCTTCGTCGGGAATCACCTCTTGGCTGCGGCTGCCGCGCGAAATATTCACGTAGCTTTCACCCAGCAGGCCGACGGTTTCGATGCTCGCCACCGAGTCGGCCCGTATCTCCTGTTGGTATCTCCGCGAAACGGCCATCACGACCTCGACGGCGCGACTGCGGTCCGTGTAAGGCGAGATCTGCACGCGCTTCACGTTGCCGACGGCCACTCCCGCCAGCCGGACTTCCGCGCCTTCGCGCAGCCCTGAGGCTTCCGTGAGGTAGGTTTTCAAAGTGTAACGCTGGGTGAAGAATCCTACCTGGCCGCTGATAAAGAATATACCGACGGCCAGGATGGCCAGGCCGACGATCACCATGACACCGACACGAAGCTGAGCCCAAGCTACTCGTTCCTGTTGAGGCATGATTTGTCTCCTTCCCGAGTCGATTAAGCACTAGCGAGCCACTTTTCTCACTGACCGGTCACCAACCACTTGCCGCCCCTCGAGTCACCTCTCATTGTAGACCAATCAGGGCGCAGAATCGCGCTCCCCCGTAGCGGGGGAGTCCACCCCCGTTAGAACGTTGAGAGGGAAGGAATGGCGGCGCCGACCCGCCACGACATCAGGCCAGAAACTTAAGCAGGTAATCGTCGTGGGTGGCAGCAAGTTCTTGGGCAGTCCCCTGGAAATACGCCTCGCCCTCTCGCAATAACAGAAAGCGAGTGACGGGCGTGGGGCCTCCGTGATTCAGGCTGCGCAAGGGCACAAGCGATGCTTTCTGCTCCACGTAGACGTAGTTTGTCAGCACGAAAGCGTCTTGAAGGCGGTGTG
>JBELAJ010000559.1:0-5586 GCA_049508935.1 Terriglobia bacterium
CCAAGGCCCATAACACCCGATCCCGCAAGTCTTGTGAATAGGATTGCACCCTTTGCCTCCCCTCTACAGGCAGAGGCATTGTCGCACATAAATGTATACACTTAAATTAAAAATGCTCTAGCGCTCAAGCGGCGCGCCAATCGCGTCCGTCTTGACGTGTCCGGGGGGCGGAACGTCGGTCAGTTCTATAGGCTCAAAGGCAATGCCGCGCCATTTCAATTGCGACACGATCTCCCTGAACCTTCGCGACACAATGATAAGTCGGTGTGCGCTAGCTCCGCTTCCAAACCACTCTCTGCTTTTCACCACATCAGGAGCGCCAGCAAAGGCATCGCGCGCGAAGCGGAAGGGGCCTTTCTTCATGCGGTGGTGCTTGGTGCGGTGGCAGTATGGCCCAACACGAGTGTCCAACGCTGTGCCGGCTGTCGCGTGGGACTCCTCATTGTCAGGAATACAGGTGACTGGCTCCAGTCCCGACGTGTCGGGACCTGCTGGTAGCACCGTGTCAACCTTCATCTGAACTATGCGCTCACTCGGTCGGTTACGCTCGTGCAGGATCGGTGGAAGGAACGAGAGCCCGGTGATCCCAGACTCCTTCAGCGCTGCGGAGACCTCGCGTCGAATGAACAATTCGTCGAAAACCCAGTTCAGTTGGAGGAAATGGCTGTGCTCGACCTTGGGTTCTGCGCGCAAACGAAACGGGGCTTTCTGGACTCCCCCGATTCCGCACCTCGGGCAGTAGCCCGTCGTGTCGTAAGTTTGCTGGATGTACCCGAAGTTATCCTCAGGCTGGGGATAGCCGTGGTGACCCTGCGCACGGGCCTCAAGCCACTCTGCCCCCTCGATCTCCTTCCGCGTGAAGAGATTGTTGATGAGATGTACAGGCGAACCGTGAAGCGACAGAAGCCGCTCGACCTCGGGCCACGCCGCATCGTCTTCCGTAATGTTGAGAACGGTTATGCGCCCGGGATCGTATGGAAGTCCGAGAGCCTGGATCTCCTTCCAGAATGGGGAGTCGCCCCTGAGGGCAATTCGGTGATTGATTCTCACAGCACTTCGCCCACCTAACTCTTAACGCCGATTATCGGTTTCAATCGGTATTCCGCCGGATGCAAAGAAGATCGCAGGTATTTGATGATTTCCGTGGCGGAGAGCCGCCAGCCTCCTCCGCTGCTCGGGTGGGATGTGATCCGAGGCCTCTATGCAATCGGCAAGGACAACGGCGAGGAGCTGGCGCGAGTGTTAGGTGATCGTGAGGCTCCGACCGTAGGGCCAGCCGACGCGCTGTCTACCAGGAAATCCAGCCTGTAGTGAGGTGACGTGTCATGCGGGACCTGGAAGGGCCGCTCACTGTAATGCCACCCTCGAGGTCCGAAGCCTGACTTGTCTGGACAGCCACCGTTCCCGATCAGCAGTATGCCCTCGCTTCGGGGAGCGGGGCTTCGCGCGGCATGGTTTTCTCCGCCGGCTCTTTACGCCAGCAGGCAAGCAAAAGCACGGTCCCGGTTGGGCTCAAATCAATGTAAAAGATACTATCTCCGACTTCAACGTCATAGAAGTTCCTACGGTGAAAGTCGGCAGCAGCGACCACCCCCGCCACCAGTGCGCTGCGAAGCGGTTCGACCGTCTCAGACGGATAACGCCGAAGATTATCAATCCGAAATGAACCGTTCAGCTTGAGGATCATAGTTCCCTCCGTTTGCCGGAAACCCCGCGCTCTAAACATTATTACGTTTGGAGGGGCCGAAATGTTGCACAACTTTCTAAGTCGTCTTACCAAGACCATACCGGGCAAAGGCCGGCGCAGAGGGAGAGGTGCCTGCGTAACCCGACATCTAAAATGTGCCTTTCCCCGCCATCTCCACCAGTTTGCGGATGGGCGCCGCAACCATGATGTTCATCTCCGCACGGGGCTGCGCGGCGCGATCCATCAAGGCGAGTTGCTGGTTCACCCAGTCCGGCGGCGCCGGCTTGCCGGAATCGAGATAGTCCAGCGCTTCGAGCCCGGCGCGCCCAGCAGCGGGGCCAGACTACGGCGCGTCTTGGCCGCGATCTGCGCCTGCATGGCGATCATGTTCGCGGGCGGAATATCGAAGAGGTCCTCCCACAGCAGGCGATCCTTTTCGACATCGGTCATTCGCAAGGTAATTTGCAGTTGATCGCCGGCTTGAAAAAAAGCCCGCTGACCAGGTGCGCCACTCGCAGCTCGCGCCCTATCTTGGCGAGGTCAGGATTGGATCCGCTGTATTTATGAGTCTGTTCGGGCGGCCGTACGGTCAGCGAACGCGCGTATCCCAGCGTGGCGGAGATTTCATCGGCAGGCCCCCACTTGAGAAAATCGAGCCTCGAGTCGGTTCCCGCATTCTGAAAGGGAATCACCGCCACGGTGTGCGGCATGGACTCGCCGATTCCCTTGGGAGCGCGGCTCATGGTCAGCGCGATGGTGATCCCGATGGTCGCCAGCATCGCCGCTCCGGCTGCCACGGATCGCCAGTTGCGCCGCAGAAATTTCGCCAACGTGTATAACGGCGAATCGGGGCGGGCGTTTAGCGGTTCGTGTCTTAAATAATGATCGAGGTCGTCGATCAGCGGCGTGGTGGAACAGTTCCTGCACTCGTTGCCAGCGTTCGGTTTGCATATCAGGTTCCAGTGCACCGTTTGGTCTTGGTGTATTGGATAGTGTACATCGCGCGGCTATCGGATGTACCTGCCCTGCGGGCCATCCATTCGCCGAAATTCTTCGCCGCCATGACGGAATTTACCTAGCTCTTGCGTATAGCAGAGTATAAGGGCATGCGCTCATGCGCGGAGCTTAGTCCTTGGCTGATGCGGGCAAGCCTCTCTGTTTGTTTTTTCCGTACCCTGGGCGGCAAGAGGAATTCTAGCATTCAATGTGGTCTAACCGCAACGGCGCTAGTGGTGAAAACGGCATTTTGAAGTGTCGAATTTTATATTGGCGAACTCTCTGGGGACGGGAATTGCGCGCAGGGTCGAAAGTCAACCGACCTTCATGAGGTTTCGCGGGCCAAGGGCTCTAAGAGACCTACATCTGCGTCATGACCTCAAGGCCACCTTTCCCCGGCAAATCCGCCTTCGGAATTGTCCATCGGCTACTGAGCGATGCGAAGGGTCCACGTCGATTGGATTGGCGGTGCATTGGCATGAAGCAGGACACGGTACAGTCGCTCGCCCCAGGAGCGGCGTAGCAGAGAATCCTCAATCGGAATCTCCTCCACGCTGGCATGGAGAACCTGCCCCTCGTAAGCCACTCGCACCGGCCGACCTGAGGGCAGCGGCAGCGTAATCTCTCCGGCAGCTTGGACCCGCGGCGCGCAAGGCGTCATCAGAGTAAGGGCGATGGCCTTGGCAGACTGCGTAAGTTGGTAGTCGTCCACTACCTCAATCGAATTGCCAACTCGGTCCAGCCGTAGCCTGCGCTTCCAAGTCGCCAAATGCGCCGCCGGAGGGTAAGCCTTAGCCAGATTCATGCGGATCTCGGCTTGTCGGTCATCGGCTTGATAGCTGACGTCCGTAGCGGCGAACTCCCGGCCCGCCGATTGCATCACGCCATCGATGGTGGGGCAGTTGTGGTAGGCTGACTGCATCGCCCAGATGTCGTATCGCTGCGGACTAAAGGTTTTGGCGGTGTAGGTTTCTACGCCCACATCAATGATGACCGGCGACCCGTCGGCATAGACGAGGAAGTTTCCGATATCGTTGTGATTGTGGCTCTGACCGTTGTGGCCACCCTGGGCGGCCAAGTAAAGGCCCTGAGCTGAGCTTTCCCCAACGCGTGCTGTCATCACCTGAACGCCCGGCAGCCACGAATCCCGAAAGAGGGCTTGCGCGCGGGCAGCGCCACGCAGTTCCGCCAAGTTGAACAAGGCGGGCAGTTGGCGCCCAATGCTATCCCAGATGGCCGGCTCTTGGTTCTTCTCGAAGGCGCAGAAGGCGCCATGGGCCATTATCCGCTCGTCTCCCAAGCGCTTGCCAAAGCGGTAAATAAGATCGCCCTCTGGGAACACACGCGCCGGGGCATCGCCAAAGTTGGTGTACCACTCGTTGTAAATATGCGCGCGGCAGATGTAAAGCGCCATTTCGTGGACCAGCGGCATCTTGCACCCGTCCCACTGACTGCTGGTTGCGGCGTACAACAATTCCAGGCAGTCAAAAAGCGAAGCTGCAGCACGACCCCAATATCCGGGCCCTTCATCGCAGCCTCCGTCATCGTCATAGCCGTCCAGGAATGCATCCAGGCAGCGAAGAATCTTTGCTACCGCGGCCCGTCGCCGCTCCTCATCAGTTTCCTCCAGAAGGGCTGAGGTCAGCCAGTTTGAGCAGATCCAGGGATTCCAATTATTTACGGGCAACTCGGAGAATCCCATCCACCAGAAATCGTCCCGCGCGAGACAAGGCGTTAAGATCCGGTGACTGATTTCCATCCGGATGCGCTCCGGCAAGAGGGGCGAGACGCCTGCCAGCCGGTCTCCCACCAGGAAATCAGTCCATGCCAGCAAGCTGGAAGTCTCGGCGGCAAACAGATCGACGATGGGTTCGCTCATGTCAGGAAGCCCCGGCCCAGCCTTCTGCATATTGAGATGCGCCGGCACACCCCAGAACGTCTCTTCGCATGTGAGCCAGACGCCGTTGGCAATTTCATCCACGAAGCGGCCTTTACCCTCCACGCACTCGGCAATCACCAGGTCTCGCAGCTTATTCCTGCGACGATCGCGGACTGCTTCGTAGTGTGAACGGTTGCCTGTCCGGCGGTATTCCAGGAAGAGGGTTGCGGGTAGTACTTCCCAGGCTGTCCTGAGTTCCCGTTCTCCGGTTTGCACCAGTGCAGCACGTGTATCCTCAGCCAGGCTTTCCCACGGCGACCGGTCTGACGCGCTTGGAAAAGGATGGAAGCGCCCACGCGGTAAAAGCACATCAGTCAACTTGGTTGCAGGCCAAGCGGAGGTAAGGAGGTTGCGTTTCCCTGCCTGTGGCGGCTGGCTGGAAAACACAAGGGGCGCAGCCAGCAGAGCTTGAGCCGCCAGGAATTCGCGCCGGGTGAGTTGTACCATTAGATTTCCCTCCCCTGCCTGCATTCAGGCCAGCATCCGATTTGACCGGTGGAGCGGAACGCCCAACTGATCCTAAACTTCGGCATCAGGGTCTTCGCTCCGGCAGCAGGAAGCTGTCGCCCCATTAGTCGCCGCAGTCTGAAAAAGCAAATGAATCACTCGTCCCTGAAAGGAGGTCCTGTGTTCATTGAACTCATGCCGCTCCTCGCCGGCCGCACTGTGCTCATCTCGGTGAGTGGAATGCTCCAGCAGAGCAAGCCGCCTCTGCTTACGGCCGGAGGGTCCCAATGACTGATCTGGCACTCCAGTACCATTGTCTCGAAGGGAGACTTGGGACATTTTGAGTCCATGGATGAGAAAGACTCCCCAACTCTATTCGTTCGGTTGGCCTTGCGCGCCGCGCTTTATAGCGCCGGCTTGATTACGATTTACACCGCGCTCGCCAGGGTCATAATGTGGTTCGGTCTCGCTCCTAAATGACGAGTCTGATCACAGACCGAGCGGTGTGCCGCTCCCT
>JBELAJ010000056.1:0-23311 GCA_049508935.1 Terriglobia bacterium
CGCCGAGAAGGGACTGGCCTGCGACGTTCGCCTTCGCTACGTCGCCACCTTCGTCTACAATTTGCCCGGGCTAAATCAGCAGGCGTGGATGAGCCGGCTCACCTCCCACTGGGAGCTGGCGACGGTCTATCAGGCGCAGACGGGAATGCCTTTCACCATTTCGGTGTTTGGCGACACGGCGAATTCCGGCACCACGGTGGGTGAGAATCCCATCCGCGCGAATTACACCGGCCAGCCGGTGTTCCCCTCCGGCACCCACACTTCGGAGGAGTGGTTCAATACCGCCGCCTTTGCCGCACCAGCGCCTTATACTTTTGGCAACGTCGGGCGCAATACCGTGGAAGGGCCGGGAATGCAAGTTGCGGATATTGCCTTGTCGCGCGAGTTTCACCTGCTGGAATCACTGCACCTGCAGATCCGCGCGGAAGGGTTTAACGCCCTCAACCATACCAACTACGGTACGCCCAATCGCTTTGTGAACGAGCCGCAGTTTGGAACCATCACCATGGCCATGCACCCAGGCCGCGAAGCCCAGTTCAGCGCGCGATTGACTTTCTGATGCAATGGCGCTTCGTGGGAAGAGCCGGTAGCGCATCAGAGCCCCTTTAACGTTTCGGGACAATAATCCACCCAGCGCGCCACTCGTGGCTTGCGTTCCGCACGGACGCTGGGTTCAAAATCAGCCCACCTTGCGAGGGAGCGACCATTCTCGGGTCCGCGGCGCCACCCACGATGCTGGAGACGACTTAATAAAATCCTGCGTAATGCAGGGGAATTCCTCCTCGCAATTTCCTCGCCAGGCAGCAACAATGAACCCACAGGTTCGCATCTAATCTGATGGTCAGACCGGAAATTAAAAATGAAAACTCCGTCTAATCCCTCGGTCGAGGTCATCGTTGTAGGAGCAGGTTTGGCGGGCACTGCAGTGGCTGCTGTGCTCGGACAGCAGGGTCGGCGGGTGATCCTTGTGGACCCGCGTCCAAGCTACCCGCCGGTATTCAAGGCCGAGAAGATCGACCAGGAACAGGTGTATCTGTTACGCAAGTTAGGTCTGCTTGGGCAACTTCTCGAATATTCCGGGCAAGTGCGCGAGGTACGAGTGGGCTATGACGGCCGCATTATCAAGACCGTCCGAATCGAACAATACGGCATCACTTACGCGGACATGGTGAATGCGCTGCGCGCGCACCTGCCAAGAGGGGTTGAATGCCAGTTGGGAAGAGTGGAAGACATCGCGAACAGCAGCGACATTCAGCGTGTCAGGCTCACTGGGGGCGAGGAGCTTACCTCACGGCTTGTTGTGATGGCTTCCGGCAGCAGCCCGAGACTCGAGGCCCAGCTAAGGCTGCGGCGCAGAATGATCCAAAGAAACCAGTCCTTCGTCTTCGGATTTACGATCGCTCCTCTTGCCTCGCCACCTTTTGACTTTGACTCGGTTACCTATTACTCCCTTGAGCCCTCGGCGCGAATCGACTATTTGACACTCTTCAAAATTCGCCAGACGATGCGCGCGAACCTCTTTGTCTTTCGTCCTGCGACCGACCCGTGGGTGCGGGAGTTCATCCTTGAGCCGGAACGGATGTTGCGGCGCTACCTTCCCAAGCTGGGCCGCGTGACCGGTGATTTTAGAATCATCAGCAAGATTGAATCGGGTGGAGTTGATCTCTATCGCATGGACGGCAATCCTCCCCCCGGTGTGGTAATGATCGGCGACGCCTTCCAAAGTGTTTGTCCCTCCACCGGCATGGGTCTCGACAAGATTCTGACCGATGTGGGGGTACTCTCGGAGTGTGTCCCGGATTGGCTGTCCACTCCGGGCATGGGTTACGGCAAACTGGCGGATTTCTACAACCATCCCAGCAAGCTTGCCACGGATTCGCGAGCTCTTCACCGTGCCATCAACCAACGCCGGGCGGCCACGAATACCGCGTTGCGATGGCGGGTACACCGCTTGCTGAGGCATATGAGGTGGCACGCACTTGGCGCCATCAACGGCAGTGTCGCAAGAGAAAATCATGTTCCCAAGCCAGGATCCGCCAACCAAGCCCTTCCCGCTCCCGAAGTGGAAGTTGCGATGCGTAGTGTTTTACGGCAGGGACCGCGGACGGCCCCAAGCGGTCAATCAATTCACTTTGGTGCACATCGCTTGGAGGGTCTTCGCCCTTGCGAGATATCAGGTCTGGGTCAGGGTATGAGCGTTGAGGCAGGTAGGGCATCCCCGGAGGAATGGGCCGTTATCCTCCAGAACTTCTGTGACGCGAATCTGTACCAGACATGGCCCTATAGCTCAGCTCGCTGGGGAGGGAAAAGACTGCGCCACGTAGTCTTGAGGCGAGGGAACGAAATCGTAGCGGCGGCCCAGGTTATTTTCATGAAGGTTCCGCTGTGCTCAGCGGGATTGGCCTATGTCAAATGGGGACCCTTATGGCAGACCCGTGGGCAAATGCCGCTCGCCAACTCGCTTCGTGACATGCTCATCGCCTTGCGCGGAATCTACGTGCGTCAGGAACGCGTGCTCCTGCGCGTCACTCCCTGGGAGTTCGAGAATAACGAACAGCGAGCTGTAATTCGTGAAGCGGGTTTTAAAGAGAACCTGGCGGCGGAACGACTGCGCACGGCCGCGCTCGACCTCTCACATTCGATGGAGCAGTTGCGGGCGAGTTTGAGCCGGCATTGGCGCTACAACCTGAAACTGGCGGAGAATAACGAATTGGAGTTGCGCGAAGGGTTCACGGATGACCTGATAAACGATTTCCTTGCGCTCTACGAAGATATGTGCCGGCGAAAAGGGAAGAATATAATTCCGCCGCTGAACTACCTTCCCCAGGTACAACGCCAACTGCCGGAGGGGTTGAAATTGCGGATCACGATTTGCCGGCACGCGGGTGTGCCCGTCGCCGGCCTTGTTGTTTCGGCAATGGGTTCGAAAGCGTTCGCCGTGGCAGCAGCGACCGGCACATCCGGGATGGACTTTCGGGGCTCCTATTTAGTGCAATGGCGTATGATCCGGTGGCTGAAAGACCACAACATCCGCTGGTACGACCTTGCGCGTATCAACGAAAGGACCCACCCAGGCACCACGCAATTCAAGCTCGGTTTATCCGGCAAGTTGGGGAGCGCCGTAGAGTATCTTGGGGAGTTTCAAGCTTGCGAAAGCAGGGCGAGCCATCTCCTGGTGCGAGCCGCCGAAGGCCTGAGGTCTACCCGCTCGAAAATCTGGAATGCGATTCACGATCGAGCTCTACCCTGGAGGGAAGCAACGTCAGATCCCACAAAGCCCGTACCAACTTTGAAGGCCTACGCCGCTGGAAATAAGATGGAAGAGTCGGCCATGCCTGATACGGCGGTTCGCGGGACAACTGCAGGGCTGTCCAGGGCGGCGCTGGTAGAAGATCTCCGAAGCCGGGTAGCTTCCGCCCTGAACATGCCGCCCGCATTGGTGAACATAGAGGGGCATTGCATCCGGTACATGGGTTTGTTTCTGCAGTGCTGGGGTACCGCCGCAGGAGCACGCGTCTTTGCCAAAGTGTTTCTTGTCGATCGCTATCCCACACCCCCCCGTTTTGCCACTCCGGCGGAAGAATTGGCAGCTCCGGAAAACCCCAATCGGCCCGTGGAAGGACAGATCGAAATCGAATGGAACCAGTTCCGGCAAATGCGTGCCTTGATGGGAAGCCAAAACATTCCCGCACTTCTGGGCTGCTCTCTCTCCCATCGAATTCTGGTGTACGAAGAGGTAAATGGCTTGCGCGTCGATTCTCTCGTGAAGAATCGTCTCGTGAATTGCTTCCGGGTGCGCGATCGGAATGGGAAGTCGGTGGAAACCGCGCTGTTCGAAGCCGGAGCCTGGCTGCGGACCCTGCATGACTCCACTTCGGAAGGATTTGAGAGCATTGAATCCGGCAAGGTCATTGAGGACTTGCGTGCGCTGGTTCGGAAGAAGCAAATGGAAACCTCTCCTTATGCGGCGCTCGCTCTCAAGGCGCTCGAATTCACACCTCTCCAACTTGGCGCCGAGGCCTGCGTGCGCGTTCCGGTGGCGCTCAACCACGGCGATTTTACCCTGCCCAACCTCCTCTGGAACGGCGATCATCACCATCTGTGGGTGATAGATTTTGAGCTCTCCGCCGCGCGGCCCATCTTGCACGATCTGTGCACAATGATCTTTGACCTGCGGAAACGTCTGCTCCATCCCCTGACCTCACCACAAGCCATTGAGCTGCTTGAGAAAGCATTCTGGAAAGGCTATGGGACCATTCCGGATAATCTTCTGGCCTTTACCAATGCGTTGGCCACAACGCGCCTCTTTTACCACACCTTACCCAAACTGCGCGATTGGCGAAAGCAGAGAGGATTGTGGGCCGGGATTAAAGCGTCGTTGTACAACCGAGTCTTTGTCTTTGAACCCGTCCTTGTACGGCATCTTCTGACCCTTCTGTCCGACCCCGAGAGCGGGAGGCGCGCCGAGGCGCAGGGAAAAGCGGAAGGGTCTCGGCTATGGGTGAATGCAGGAAATTACAAAAAATGAAATAAAGTGGGAACGAAGCTAAGAAGTACTTGAAAACAAAGGACATCACTTTCTTGAGTGCTGCAAATTATGCGCGTTTTGCGTGCAAATCAGCACAAATTCGAGGTTAAAAGGAGCAAAAACAGGGGGAGTTTGCGAAAACGAACCGAAGCTTCCGCACCGGAAGGAGAGGCCCGGAAAGTGACAAGAAGTCGGCTACATGAGCTTCTGGTTTGCGCGCCCCGGGGCTGACGGACGCCCGGCAATCTCAATTGAATCCTGCCACCGGATGCGGGAGGTACGGTTCTTCGAGCGCCGCAATCTCCTGCGCGGTGAGTCGCAGGGAAAGCGCCGCCACGGCCTCCGTCAAGTGATTGGGCTTGGTGGCGCCAACGATGGGCGCGGTGATTCCCGGCTTGCTCAGCATCCACGCGAGCGCCAGTTGGGCATGCGTAACACCCCGCTCGCCCGCGATCTGAGTCAACCGATCCACAACTGCGTGGTCCAGTATTTCCGTCTTCGAATACAGGCTCTTGCCGAATCCGTCGGTCTCGAAGCGCTTGGTCTTTTCCGCCTGCCAGGGACGCGCCAGGCGGCCGCGCGCCAGCGGGCTCCAGGGGATGATCCCGACCCCCTCGGCTAGGCAGAGAGGCAACATCTCGCGCTCGTCTTCGCGATAGAGAAGATTGTAATGGTTCTGCATGGAAACGAAACGCGTCCAGCCGTGCAGGTCGGCAAGGTATAGCGCTTTGGTGAACTGCCACGCGAACATCGAAGAGGCGCCGATATAACGCACCTTGCCGGATTTCACTGCGTCGTGCAGCGCCTCGAGAGTTTCCTCGATGGGCGTTCCGTAGTCCCAACGGTGAATCTGGTAGAGATCGATATAGTCCGTCTGCAAGCGGCGAAGGCTCTCGTCGAGTTCGTGCAGGATGGCCTTGCGCGACAGGCCGCGGCCGTTGGGTTCATCACGCATCACCCCGTACACCTTGGTGGCGACAACCACTTCGTGCCGCAGAGTATGAGCCTTGAGGAAGCGCCCCAGGACCTCCTCGCTTGCGCCGCCCGAGTAAACGTTGGCGGTGTCGAAGAAATTGATGCCCAGCTCGAGTGCCTGGTGGAAGTAGGGCTGGCTCTGTTCCTCGTCGAGAACCCAGGCATGCCTGCCGGCCTTCAACTCGCCGTCGGCCGGCGCTCCGTAGCTCATACAGCCAAGGCAGATCCGCGACACGCGCAGCCCCGTCTTGCCAAGATTAACGTACTCCATAGTCACCTCGATTCGTGCGCGCCCAATCGATTCGCCAACGCCCGCCACGCAGCGGCACCCACACAAGCTGCTTCATGGGAGTTCCGCGCGCGTGGTGATAGAGGACTGCGGTGCGGGCATAGAAGCCGCGCGTGTGGGGCGTATCTCCGAATCCCAGGCGCTGGACATCCAGATGATGACAGAACTCGTGGCAAAGCGTGCTGAGAAATGTCCCCACCGATGTTACCCGCTTGCGCACCGCGGTCCGCATCCAGACGCGGATTTCCTTTTTTCGAAGGTCGTAGTCTCCAAAGAGCTCCGACGCCCCGCCCTCATAGACGCGCACCGGGCGGGCCGCCAGCACTCGCACCTGCGGTTGTGACACGCCGTAGAATTCCGACGCCACGTGCAGAAACTCCGCGCAGACTTCCCGCACCGCCACGCTCTTGCCGCTTTTCATGGCCAAATCGAGAGCGCTTGCCGTCGCCCGCAAGCGATCGTCCGACGGTATTTCAATTTCGCAGAGTTTGTCACTGTCGATGAACTCTGCCCGCAGGGTCGGCTTGCGCGGCTGGCGGTCCGTAAGCATCGTCACCCCACATTAGCGCATACCGTCTCCAGATTCCAGCCCTCCAAGATCTTCCGCACCACGGAATCGCAGAGGCGCGGAGTATCGAAAGTGTTCTTTGCGTCTCAGCGCCTTTGCGGTGACTATTCCAACATGGCCGTGCCACGTTTCGGGCGCGGCTCCTCTGCGCTGTGGTAGAATTTGCGCCGAGGACGGCAGATGACGCGGAGTAGCAGAATGCCAGGGAAAATCCAGCCCCAGGTCACGTCCCGCACGGCGAGGATCGACCCCGGCTTCTGTTGTTTCCGGTTGCGCGTCGGCCGCTCGAAAATCCACGGCCGGGGCGTCTACGCTGACCAGGATATCCCGCCCAATCGCAAGGTGATTGAGTACACGGGAGAGAAGATCACTAAGAAGGAGGCCCGGAAGCGCCGGCACACCCCTTATCTGTTCGTTCTCAGCCATCGCTGGATGCTCGACGGCGCCGTGAATGGCTCAGGCGCCGAGTTGGTCAACCACTCCTGCGCGCCCAACTTAGTGACCCGCATTTTTAAGGGGCACATTATCTACATGAGCCTGCGCCCTATTCGCAAAGGTGAAGAGTTGACCGTCGACTACAACTACGACGACACCGATGAGACCATGCGCTGCATCTGCGGCGCGCCCAGTTGCCGGGGCATCATCAACATTAGATAAGTGACGAGGTAGCACAGGCACTCCTGCCTGTGCGGGCGAGAGCACTGCAGAGGACCAGAAGACAGGCAAGAGTGCCTGTCCTACTGCAGAGAAATTTGACGAGCGATCCGCGAATTCTGATGAAAACAAAGAGCAGCTCATTTCAAGCGCCGACCGGCGGCAAGACCCTGCGTCTTCCGAAGACGAGGTACGGGATACTCGAGTTGTGGTCACCGAGGTCTGAACAGGGAGCGCTAGCGCGCTCGATCGGACCTTCGGAGACGGTTTTACTCACTGCAAAGCTTCACTCCTCGCCGGGCGCGGTTTTTGCTCAGTTTCCGCCCGCACGGCAAGTAGCGCCGGCTTCAACCGCGCTAACTCTCGCTCCAGACTCTCGAGCGCAGTAACCGCCTCTGCCCAATTGCCGGTGTGCGCCAGTCCTTCGAGCCTGAAAGCGGCTTCCGAGGCCAGTTTGGCGGCAAGGTTACTGGTACAGCCTTTCAGGCTATGCGCGCCTCTTTGCAAGGCCCGGGCATCTTTCCGTTCGAGCGCCGCCCGGATTTCATCGACCAGGTGGGGGTAGTCGCCAAGATACAGATCAATGAGGTCTCGAAGCAATTGCAGGTCATTATCCACGCGCGACATCAGCACCCCTTCATCCAGAACATCCGCCGGCGGTCTCTCGGCAGGCGCAAGCGCAGGAACGTCGGGCATCCCGCTGACCAGCCTTTGGATGGTTTCGAGCAGATCCTGATATCGAATGGGCTTGGACAAGTAGCTATCCATGCCCGCCGCCAGGCAGCGCTCTCGATCACCTTTCATCGCGTAGGCGGTCAAGGCAATGATGGGCATGTGCTTGCCGCTGATCTTCTCTCTCTCGCGGATGAGCGCCGTGGCCTGAAGACCGTCCATGACCGGCATCTCGACATCCATGAGGATCATGTCGCAGCACGCAGGCTCCTTCTCCAACAGGTCGACAGCTTCCCGGCCTGTTGTCACCGCGATGATGGTGTGTTCGTGTTTCTGGAGCAGGCGCGTTACCAGTTCCCAATTGATCGCGTTGTCTTCCACCACCAGGATGCGCAGCTTGCGGCGCGCTTCTCGGATCGTGTGGCGGGTGACAAGGTCGGGGCGCTCACCGGTCTGAACGGGCGGGCCGAGCACGTGCAGGATGGCCTCCAGGAACTCCGTCCGCCGGATCGGTTTCACCAGGTACGCAGAGACGCCCAACTCCCGGCAACGCGCGCCGTCGCCGCGCTGCCCGACTGAAGTCAACATCATGATCGCGCTTTCGGCTAGGGCCGCGTCTTCCTTGAGCTTCCTGACTACTGTGAAGCCGTCCATCTCCGGCATGTGGGCATCCAACACAATCAATGGGAAAGGCTCTCCCATGGCTTTTGCCTGCAGCATCGCAGCCAGACCTTCCTGCCCGCTCTCCGCCAACCTGGGCCGCATCGCCCAGCCCTCGAGCATCGCCGCCAGGTTACGCCGGCTCGCCGCGTTATCGTCAATGACCAGCACCGGCGTGTCACGGAGGTTGACTTTCATCGAGGGCGCGGGTTGTGGCTGCCGCCCTTTCACCAAGCCGAGCTGCACGCTGAAATGGAACCTGCTTCCTTGGTTCACCTCGCTTTCCAGCCAGATCCGGCCACCCATCATCTCGACCAACCGGGCTGAGATAGCCAAGCCCAGGCCGGTCCCTCCGTATTTCCTTGTGGTGGAACTGTCCGCCTGCATGAAGACCTCGAAAATCCGCTCTTTCTTCTCCGGCGGTACGCCGATGCCCGTATCGCTGACGCAGAAATGCAGGACAATCCAATCCTCCCCCTGGAATTCGGTCTCGACTCGCAAGTCCACTCCCCCTCGTTCTGTGAATTTGATGGCGTTTCCCACCAGATTCGCAATGATCTGCCGCAGCCGTCCGGGGTCCCCGATTAAACGCGCCGGCAGGTCGGGCGGGGCCTCCCACGTCAACTCGAGCCCCTTTTCATCGGCGCGCGGGGCGAGCGCCCGCAGGGTGTAACTCAAGGCATCTTGCAGGTCGAAATCCTCGAGTTCGAGGGTAAGCTTTTTCGCCTCAATCTTGGAGAAATCCAGGAGGTCATCGATCAGGGTCAGCAGGGTGTCTGCCGACTCCTTCACCGCGCGGAGGTACTCTCTCTGCTCGCGCGACAGATTCGTATCCAGCGCCAGTTGGGTCATGCCAATAATCCCATTCATGGGGGTCCGGATCTCATGACTCATCACGGCCAGAAACTCGCTCTTGGCCCGGCTGGCGGATTCGGCAGCCTCCTTCGCGTCCCGCAATTGCTGCTCTGCGCGCTTGCGATCCGTAATGTCGATGAAGCTTTCCAGAAGGTGCCTTCGGCCGCCAAGCACCACGCTGACAACTGTTTTAAGAACTGCCCGCTTCTCCCCGCTCGCCGTCAGCAGGGTCTGTTCGGAACGGTCCACGGTCTGTCCGAGATCCGTCACCGGGCAGGCCCCCTTTTCGGCGGGGCATATGAACTTGTGGCACTCGGCGCTGATTGCCTGGTCGCGGCCCACGCCGATGGTTTCGAGTGCGACGGGATTGGCATCCACTATCCGATGTGTTTCCGGATCGATGATGAAGATGCCCGTCTGAACACTATCGAAAATGACTTGCAGTCGGGCCTCGCTTTCTCGCAGCGCCTCCTCCCCACGCTTCCCCTCGATGGTGTCTTGAATGTTTCCCCCGGAGGGCTCAATCCGTTTGCTCGAGCGCCATAAAAAGTTCATGCGGCTCCTTGCGCACCTCTCCCGGCCAGGCGCGAGGTCCTCAACTCTCTTATCGGACGGAGCGTCTTGGTGGTTTAGCTGCTATCCTAGTTTGAATGTAGCCCCGACCTTTGGGTCGGCAGATGCTGGCCTGAAGGCCAGCGTTACAGTGGAACTGTGACACTACCTGGGTCTACGGGGGTTTACGGGGGTTTTGATAAGGTCAATGGGTTGTTGTATGATGTGACCCTCGACCGTAGTGCCGTTCTCAGGAGGTCTTCGATGTTTGAATTCACTCGCCGTGAGTTCCTTCATACCGCGGTTGGCGTGAGTGTCATCTCCCGTCTGGGATTCACCAAGGAAACCGGACTTCGGATTGGTGTGACGGACTGGAACTTGGAGAAGGGCGCCGATCCGGATGCGGTGCCGCTGGCCGCGCGGCTCGGGTTTGACGGCGTGCAAGTGTCGTTTGGAAGAAAGATCGTGGACAACAGGATGCCGCTCGACACCCCGGAGATGCTGGTCCGCTATCTCAACCTGTCCAGGCAGTACAAAATTCCAATCGACGGTACCTGCGTGGACCGGCTGCATGACAATGGCCTGAAAGACGATAAGCTGGCCATAAAGTGGGTGCAGGATTCCGTTCGATTAACCAAGGCCCTGAACTCGAAGGTGCTTCTGCTTCCATTCTTCGGCCGGCGGGCCTTGCAAACCCGCGACGAGATGGACCACGTCGGCGATGTCTTGCGTGATCTCGGGCCGGATGCGGAGCATGCGGGTGTGATTCTGGGGCTCGAGGACACGATCTCCGCTGAGGATAACGTTCGAATCATGGAGCGGTCGCGCTCCAAGAACGTCCTTGTGTATTATGACGTGGGGAACTCTACGAAGGCCGGGTTCGACGTGGTCAAGGAAATCCGCTGGCTGGGGAAAGACAGGATTTGCCAGTTCCATTTGAAGGATAATCCGCACTACCTCGGCGAAGGCAGTATTCAGTTTCCGGCTGTCATGAAGGCGATTCGGGATATCGGGTTCACCGGCTACGCAAACCTGGAAACCGACGCGCACCCGAACCAGGTGGAGGCGGATATGCGCAGGAATTTGGCATACATTCGCAATATCATGGCAAGTCAAGAGTCGAACGCCGGGAGTTGAAAGTCGAGAGTCGAAAGTCGAGAGACGAAAGTGGTAGGACGAGAGGAGTCAGAAGTAGTTGAGAACTCGGAAAGTGAACAGCTTTTCAACGCGTGAGCCCTGCCCTTTCGAACGGTCAAGGGGCCAGAAGTTCCGACTCCGCTACTTTCGACTCTCGACTTCCGACTCTCGACTTTCGACTTATTGAGGTGAAACATGGACCAAAACGAAGCCACTACTTACACTCGCCGGTCGTTTCTCAGCCGGTCGTTAGGCGCCGGAGCGGCAGCCTCGGCATTTACATTGATCAAGCCCGAACTCGTGCGGGGCGCTGGAAAGGAGCGCCTGCGGGCGGGATTAGTCGGCTGCGGTGGACGCGGCACGGAAGCCGCCGTTGACTTCCTCACGGCTGACCCAAGTGTGGAACTCGTCGCCATGGGAGACATCTTCGAGGACAAGCTCCAGAAGTCTCTGGCCAACTTGCGCGATCCGAATTTCCTGATGGAGGCCAGTCCGAAGAAGGCGTCGCAATTCACAGGCCAGCCCCTAGCCGAGCTGGTCGACTCGATTCGCAAGCGAGTCAGCGTTGATCCCGAACATTGTTTCGTTGGGTTTGACGCTTACAAAAAGGTCCTTGCTTCCGACATCGATGTCGTGTTGTTGTGCACTCCCCCGGGCCACCGCCCCGTGCAGTTCGAGGCCGCGGTCGAGGCCGGGAAGCACATCTTCACCGAAAAACCCATCGCCACCGACCCTGCCGGAGTACGGCGTTTCATCGCCGCACTGAAGAAAGCGGAAGAGTCGAAGCTCACGGTGGTGGCGGGGACGCAGCGGCGTTCGCAAAAGGACTACATCGAAACGGTTCAAAAGATCCACGATGGCGCGCTGGGCGAGATGGTAAGCCTCAGCGCAACTTACCTGAGCGGACCTGTCTTGCACGTGGACCATCGCGACCCGTCATGGGGCGACATGGAGTGGCAGCATCGCGACTGGTATTCGTTCGTCTGGATTTGCGGTGACCAGATGGTGGAGCAGCACATTCATACCATCGACTTCTGCAACTGGGTGATGGGAACTCATCCGGTAAAAGTTGTCGGGTCGGGCGGAGTGGCGTGGCGTCCGCGGGAAGAACTCTACGGAAATATCTACGACCACCTGACGGCGGATTTCGTCTACCCCAACGGCGTTCACCTCTACAGCGCCTGCCGGCAATATCCCAAGGGTTCTTATCGCAAAGTGTGGAATACCATTGTGGGCTCGAAGGGTCAGACCGACGGGCTCGACATGGGCGCGCCGGGCCTTGACCCGTACGTCCAGGAGCACGTCCGGCTGGTCAAAAGCATTCGCGGCGACATTCCCTACACCAACGACGGCATGACCGTAGCCGAAAGCACCATGACCTGCATCATGGCCCGGGAAGCCGCTTACTCCGGCATCGAAATCACCTGGGACATGATCATGGCCTCCAAGCAGGACCTGCAACCCAAGGCGCTTGACTATAAACTCGCCATGACCGTGCCGCCCCTGCCGGTGCCAGGGCGGTATCAGTTTGTGTGATACGGGAGTAACGGCACCGGCGGTGGCGAGCGATTGGTGGCACGCTCATTGGGGTTTGGGTTTAGAGCTGCGGCTTACATCGGTACAAGTCCAGCAGAATTTTCGTCGTATTGGCAAGAACCTCGGAAAGTCGTTCTCCGCTAGCCTACCACCGCGTATTCGACGGAGCGAGGGTTGGAGACTCGTTTGGAGGCCTCCAGGATTTCCAGGCCCACGATGTTGCCATCCTTGTCGTAGTCGAGGATCACCCCGGGCTTATCTTCATCAGATTCTTCGATGGGCGCGTTGCTCAGCAAGATTCGCAGCACGTCCACTTCGGGATCGTAGGTTACTCTCACGGTTTATTCCAGTACTTCTCGATTTTTGTTGTCCTATAGAGAGTCACGACCAGCGCCGGATTCGCACCGTCATCCACAATGACCCGCACAAGGTACATTTTACCACCGATGTCCCGCTTGGATTGATAGGCCTTCAAGGCTCCTCTTTCGGACTTGATCTGGTCTGGATTCTCCAGAACCGCCTCCACCCACGG
Source organism: Terriglobia bacterium (assembly GCA_049508935.1). Lineage (GTDB taxonomy): Bacteria > Acidobacteriota > Terriglobia > UBA7540 > UBA7540 > CAVROP01. Next base: position 12,959 of record JBELAJ010000056.1, read on the forward strand.
CAGCGGGATTCCGCGGCGCTCCATTTCCTGTCGGGCGTGACTGGAAAGCCGGTATCTCAAGGATCTTCCGACCAGTATCAATGCAGGAGTTTCACCGGAGCGCCGCGGGGACGACGTCTCCACCGCTGGCCAAACCCGCAACAAAGCTTAACCGAATATCTCAGTGAGTGGGAGTGAGAAACCAGGGAGTAAATCGGGCTCTTCAAATTTGTCGCCAGCTTCTGCTCTGCGCACTTCGGGCGCGGGGTTGCCGGGAACATAGCGATAGGCGAGGCGCTTATTCGGGTACATGAGCCATACCGCTCGTGCCCCCGCGTCGAGGTACTGGGATACCTTTACGAGCAGATCGTCAGCCCGGTCATTCTTCGACACAATTTCCACCGCCAAGTCCGGCGAGACAGGCAGTGGCGACTGATCGTCGTCAACTTCCTGAAGCCGGCGAGCTTGGATAAACGCCACGTCCGGCCTGCGGACGACTTCACCGACCAGCTTCATGTCAGTTTCACTCGTCACACGACCCAGGTTGTGATACTTCGCGAACGCCCGCAAACGACTGTTTAGTTCATCGCGAAGATCATTGTGGAAAAGGCTGGGAGATGGAGTCACAATCAATTCCCCTTCGCTCAATTCGTAACGCACTCCCTCGGGCTCCTCGAGGTTCGCGTACTCTTGCACGGTAAGCAAAGTCTTCGTCGCCATACGTCAATTCTCGCTAGCCTTAGCGTAGCACGAGCACCCGTGATTGTCAGCCAGGCGCTATTGCTTCTGTCCCTCCGACGACGACTGCGACGCTCGTCGCTGCACCGCCTCGTAACAGGGAACGCCGGTTGATCCCCCCACAGCCTCGATACAGAATGCCGCGCAGGCATTTCCCAGAAGTGCAGCAGCGACGACGTCTTCACCGCTCGCCAATCCCGCAATGAAACCCGCATCCCAACAATCGCCTGCGCCGGTTGTGTCAACGATGTTGGCAGAAAGGGCCGGAACGCGTATGCGGTCGCTTCCCCGCGCGATCAGGCAGCCGTCCCGTCCCATTTTCAAAACCGCGGCGCGAGCGCCTGATTCGAGGAGCTGGCTCGCCATCTCTTCCGGCGCGGCGTCCGGATAGATTGCCAGCAAGTCATCGAAGCTGGGAATTACGTAGTCGCAGTAAGGAAGCATGGCGGCGAGAGGCTCGAGTCTAGGTCCATAACCAAAATCCTCGTCCAGAAAAGTTACCACGCCGCGCCGCTGAGCCTCCGCCAGTAAGCTCGCCGCGGCTGCTCCATCCAGCTTCGGCAGGACGTTCAAATCATGATAGAGGAGAAAATCGGTGGCCAGCACTTGGTCGAAATCCAGGTCGCTGAGTTTGAAATTCAGGTTAGCGCCGGGAGTGTGAATGAAGGTCCGGTCCCCGTCGGCGCGCACTCCTACGAAGGTGAAGGGAGTCGCTTCGCCCGGCGAAACACGAATACCCTTCGTGTCAACACCTAGCTTCGAAAGTTCCCGGACTATGAATTCGCCGTTGATGTCATCACCCACCTTGGCGAAGGAAGCGACAGGCAATCCCATTCGCGCGATCGCCGACGGCATGTTCGCGGCGCCGCCCCCCGGCATCATGCGAATCCACTCCGCCGTGACCTGGCTTCGCAGGCGCGGCACGGGGTATTGCGGGATGGGCCCGTTCAACAAGTCCATCACTACGACTCCGACGCAGTGAATTCGTTTCATGCGTTCGAACCTGGGTGAAAACCTCTTTGGGACTGTCATTCCGAGCCCTTCGCTGTCATCCTGAGCGCAGCGAAGGATCGCGCTCTGGGTGCTCAGGGTAAACTCCGCGAGGAATCTCGCACTGAGCATTTTCAAGGCAATGCGAGATTCCTCGTCGCCTACGGCTCCTCGGAATGACATGCAAAAGGAGTTCTCACACAGACTCGACGGGAGAGGGCTACTGTTCTGATACCTGTCGTTCCGCAGGCCGCATGCCGAGCAGGTCGTAGGCAGTGTCGTACAGGATTGCCCGCGCTACCGCCAGAGCATCATTGCGGGTGTACTGGCCGTACTCGATCTTTGTGGCCAGCACCACGGACAGTTGGTTGAGGATCATCTTCGCCTTGGCGTAGGTCCATTCCAGGCAATATGCATCCGAGAAGAACCCGACCTGTTTATTTACCGGCACCATATCCAAGCGCTCTTCCATCACTTGCCGCATGACCGAGGGGAAGAAGTTATGCCACCAGATGCCACAGAGCGAGAAATTGGGTAGCTCGCGGCACATCGTGCACATCGATTGATTGGCGTGGCGGCTGGCCAGATGGCACTGGAACCGAATCTTCGGGTAGCGCGCGATCATTTCGGCCACTTGCCCGATGGTGCGCTGCGAAAGGCGGCTGCCCGTCTCGAAGGGCAAGGGCTCAGCCGCGATGCTGAACTGGAACACAATCTTGGCCGCGTGGGGTTCCAGCGCTTTCAGATACGCCTCGTTCACGTAGGACGCGTACACATCGCGTTCGTGCGGACCGGCGTTTGCCCGGCGTGCGAGGGCTTCCGCCATCTCCTGCTCGCTCACCACGCGCAAGTCAAGATCCGTCGAGATCCCCGTAGCTACGGATAGGATCTCGTCGTAGGGAATGTTCGCAACATAGTGATCGATCGCGGCATGCACGTCGTCCAGGGTTCTGATCACCCGTTCGGTGGGGGGGCGCGTTCCGCCGATGGCACTGGGACTCTCCGGTTTTCTGCCCCAGCAACGTTCGAGTTCGTAGAGCGCTGTGTCAAACTCGCCCCACTGGGAGCGAGTGAAGAAGGCCCACTCCAGCGAATAGTGGAGAATGTCACGGTCGCGGCCGCTTTCTCGCCGCGCGTATTCCGTGCAGTAGCGCTGGATGTTCGCCCGGCGCATGATTTCGCGTTGCCATGACTTGTCATCAGCTCGCTCGCGAATCTGCCCGTCCAGCCGCTGCCAATTGTCTGGCCTCACCGGCTCCTTCCAGCCGTAAAGATCCTCAAGAATAAGCCGGGTCCCCCAGGAGATGCTGGTGTTGCGGACATACTTCAAGTAAGGCAAGGCTTCCATAATGCGTTGATGCGCCTCTTGCTGGGACGGCCAGCCGGGAAATTGCGTCAGGCGCGCGCCATTCGGACACCCCGCCGCATAGAGATCGCTCACGCCCATGTGGTAGAGAAGCACGTCGTGCAGGCCGCGTGCTCCCAGCTTCCCATCCACAAGATGCGTGTGAACATCCAGCAACGGCATGGAACACAATTCGTCGAACAACTCGGCCTGCAGGCTGTGATTGGTCATGAATGTTTCTCCTTCGGCGCGTTCTGCCACATCGCTCTCTACGATGTTCGAACCCCCTCACCCCCGGCCCCTCTCCCCCAAGGGCGAGAGGGGAGACACTACTTCCTGCTTGGTCGTGTCCCAAAAATGAGCCCTCCCACGACCTACTACCCTCTCCCCCTTGGGAGAGGGTGGACCGCAGCGCCGTTTCCTCCCGCCGAAGCGGTCCAGGTGAGGGGGCCGGTGATTGCAGAAGTTGACTGTGACCAGAAGCTAAGCGCGGCCCGCGGCCATCGTCAGATGAAACCACTTCGCGACGACCTTTGCCATGGCCTCCATCGCCACTGCCTGCGCCATCGGAGCCCAGAGATTCTTCCCTGCTTCCCACTGCTCGAGCAGCGATTGCCGCATCGCGGCGATGGCTTCCGTCGCGACATTTACCTTGGCAATCCCCAGTGAGATGGCACGGCGCAAATCTGCCTCGGGCGTTCCTGAGCCGCCGTGCAGGACCAGCGGAATCCGGGTAGCTTCTTTGAGCTTTGCCAGGCGCTCGAAGTCGAGTTGCGGCAGCTTCGTGTAAAGGCCGTGGGCATTGCCGATGGAGGCCGCCAAGGCGTCAATGCCGGTCTTCCGCACAAAGTCAGCGGCCATATCCGGGTCGGTGAGGGTGGATTGCTTGCCGCCTTCCACGCTGACTTGATCGGCCTGTCCGACTACCCCCAACTCGCCCTCCACTGTCACGCCTCGGGGACGCGCCAGTTCCACGACCCGGCGCAGCGCCTCGACATTCTCTTGCCACGGCCGGGTCGAATAATCCAGCATCACCGAAGTGTACTTTGACGCCAGGCAGTCTTCCACCATGCCGATAGAATTGCCGTGGTCGAGGTGCAGCGCCGCGGGCACATCAAACCGTTCCGCCAAAGCGTGTGCCACCGCGCCCAAGTCGCGCGGGGAGAGCAGCCCGAACTCTCCCGGGCCGTTCATCAGAATCACCGGTGCCTTCAGCTCCGCCGCAACACGCAACACCACTTCGATGCTTTCGGCATTCCAGACACAGAATGATGGAACTCCGTACCCTTCCGACACCGCCCGCTGCAACAATTTCAGCATGGGAACGAATTTCATGCCTTTTCCCCTTGTGCCGCCAGTGCCTCGACCTCTGCTCGCGTGGGCAGGGAAGGTTGGGCGCCCAATTTGCTGGCTGCCAAAGCGCCGGCGCAATTGGCGAAGCGCATGGCAGCTTCGACGTCATGGCCCGCGGCCAACTCAACGGCCAGAGCGGCGGTAAATGCATCGCCTGCCGCCGTGGGATCAATTGCGGCAACCTTACAGGCGGGAAAGTGTTTGGACTTCTTTGCAGTCACCAGCATTGAGCCGTCGCTGCCCAGCTTTAGAACCACCGTCTTTACACCCATGGCAAGGAGTTTCTCGGCGGCCTCGCGCGCCGAGACTCGTCCCTGAACTTCCTCCCCGGTCAGTTGCGCGAGTTCCGTTTCGTTAGGTGAGACGACGTCCGCGAGGGTCAAAATCTCCACGGGGCAGTAACGAGGCGGACCGGCATCAAGCACCGTCAGTTTTCCGGCCTTCCGGGCCAAACGTAAGGCGGCTTCCACGGCCTCGAGGGGGATTTCGAGCACGGTCAACAGCGCATCCGCGCGCTCGATTACATCCTTGGCCCGCTCGATGTCAGCAGGGGTCAAGCTGAAATTCGCCGCGGGATCAACCGCAATGCAGTTGTTCCCATTGGGGAATAGCATGATGAAAGCGCTGCCCGTGGCGCGGGCGGAGTCTCGCCGCACCCAGGTGGTGTCAATCTTCTCCTTTACCAATCCCTGAAGCAGGAAATCTCCGATGATGTCGGTGCCAACGGCGCCCACCATCGACGTGCGGGCGCCCATTCGCGCTACAGCTACCGCCTGGTTCGCGCCCTTGCCGCCCGGGAAAAACCTGAGATTTGACACCAGCAACGACTCGCCCTCTTTAGGGAGCCGCTCCGACTTGACCACCATGTCGAAATTCGTACTGCCCACGACCACAATCTGAAGATCTTCCACGCGACGCGCCATAAGACCCCCTTCCGGCGCTCCATCCGACGACCGCAAGCCACCACAGGCCCTGGTAGCGTCTGATTCTGACAAGTAGCGGCCCCGTTCGTCGGGGCATTGGCGGGCCCTTCGCGGTGCTCAGGGCAGGCTCTAAAGGACCGCACTGCCATGAAAATGACTCCCTTCCTCAGAGAGAGGAGGGGCAGGGGCTGGTGGGTGGTCTCATTGGCAACGCGCAACCACCCCTAACCCCTCCTTACGAAGGAGGGGAACCATTTTCAAGTGGTGAGCTGAAGGATCATCGCATCTCCGCTCAAACTCGGACGCTACCCGATTCTCCTTTACAAGCTCAACAGGAAGAAGTATTTTATCATCACTCATTCATACTTCAGGGAGGCGATTTTATCATGCCCAGAGCAAAACAAATTACCGCTTGGTTGGAAAGCAAGCCTGGAGAGCTCGGCCGAATATCTGAAGCCCTCGGAAAAGCGAAGGTCAACATCACCGCATTCTCCGCCTGGAGCATTACCGGTGAGAGCCCCCTTCACCTATTGGTCAGCAGTCCGGCTAAGGCGAAAAAGGTCCTGGGAAACCTCGGCATCCGCTGCACAGAGGAGGATGTTTTGTGCGTGACGCTTGCTAATGAGGCCGGAACTTTAGGGGAAGTCGGAACGCGTCTCGGCGCTGCGAACATCAACGTGGATTACGGTTACGGTAGCGTCGCAGAGAACGGCAAGAAGGCCGATATTGTGCTCGCCGCCTCCGATCTTGCGGGCGCCGCAAAGGCTTTGAAAGGACTGTGACTTTTACAGGGTGTAGAAAAACGCTTGGACGTTGTCATTCTGAGCGCAGCGAAGAATCCTGGCAGTTAGTTTCGGATCTTACGAACTGCGGAGATTCTTCGTTGCGCTCAGAACGACAGGGTGTTTTAATGGTTTCCGAGTGCCCGTCACCCGACGGGCAGGAGCGATTGCTCTTACAATTACTCCCCTCCTCAGCGGGAGGAGGGGCAGGGGTGGTGGGTGCCGGCTTCACGGCGGGACCAACCACCCCCTACCCCCTCCTTAGCTAAGGAGGGGAGTCGCGACTGCTTCATTACTGCAGGTTTTCGAAAATACCGGCCGCTCCCATTCCGCCGCCCACACACATCGTAACCATGCCGAATCTGGCGTTTCGACGCTTCAACTCCCCGAGCAGGGTAGCCGTCAGCTTGGCACCCGTGCAACCCAGAGGATGCCCAAGAGCGATGGCGCCACCGTTGACGTTCACCCGCTCCACATCCAGTTGCGCCAATTCGATCACCGAGAGAGCCTGCGCCGCGAACGCCTCGTTCAATTCAATCACGGCAATGTCCGAGAGATTCAAGCCCGCAAGCTTCAGTGCCTTGGGGATCGCATAGACCGGCCCGATGCCCATCTCCTCCGGCGGGCATCCCGCGGTCGCAAAGCTCACGAACCGGGCCAGCGGCTCGAGCCCCAGCGCCTTCGCCTTCTCCGCTGACATCACCACGGCCACAGCGGCGCCGTCGCTCGTCTGGGAGGCGTTTCCCGCGGTGACCGTGCCGTGGGCGTGGAAGGCGGGCTTCAACTTGCCCAGTGCGTCCATGGAGGTGTCGCCACGCGGTCCCTCGTCAGTGTCGAAGCGGATTTGACGCGTCTGAGGTTTGTCCTTGCCGTTGGGGCTGACCTCGACCACTTCCAGCGGAACGACCTCATCTTTAAATCGGCCTTCCGCAATCGCTGCCAACGCCCGTTGATGACTCCGAAGAGCAAACTCATCCTGCCTCTCGCGCGTGATGTGGTACTTTCGCGCCAGATTTTCAGCCGTCAAGCCCATGCTCAAGTAGGAATCAGGATAATGCTCGATCAGGTAGGGGTTGGGCGCGAAATGAAATCCGCCCATAGGAATCATGCTCATGGTTTCCGTGCCGCCGGCTACCACGACCTCGGCGAAGCCCGCCATGATCCGCTCGGAAGCGATGGCAATGGCCTGAAGGCCTGACGAGCAAAAGCGGTTGATTGTCATCGCCGAACAGCTTACAGGCAAGCCGGCGCGCAGCGACGCGACCCGAGCCACGTTATTTCCTTGTTCAGCTTCCGGCATCGCGCAGCCGAGGATCACGTCCTCAACCTCGTTGGGATCGAGTCCAGGGGCCCGCCGCACCACCTCGCGGATGACCGCCGCGGCCATCTCATCCGGCCGCGTGTTGCGGAGCGTGCCACGCGGCGCCTTACCCACCGCCGTCCGGGCGATCGAGACGATCACTGCTTCTTTCATAAATCCCCCATTTGTGATTTGCGATTTGTGATTTCTGATTGGCTCATCGTGACCTTGCGGTTGTTCTCGTTGATTGAAAGATTCGTACTAGTTCGTCCGCCTCTACCATCAAACTTTCCAGCTTGCACTCTTTGATGATACCCGCGTCAACGATCAGTTCCAGCCAGAAAGCTGTTTCGTCGGCCTCTTCAACCGTAATCCCAATTTTGGAGATAAAGTCAGCGCGCGATCTAGCCCGGCATGCGCTCCTGTAATTGGCTGCCACTGCCGTTCCCGAGCGCAGAACCTGGCGTCCCAAAACGCGAGCCTCTTCTGATCTCGGCAGCGCACGAAACAACTTGATGACTCTTAACGCAAACTCCTTAGTTCTGCGCCTCAAATCCTCCGGACTGGTAGTCGCCCCCCGATTACTATCAATCACAAATCACCAATCGCAAATCGCAAATCAATTTCTTAATGGCTTTCCCCGCTTCAACATATATTGGATGCGCTCCACGGTCTGTTTTTGACCGCAGAGACTTAGAAAAGCCTCCCGCTCCAAATCCAGCAGGTACTGCTCGGAAACGAGTTGTGCGGAAGTGAACTCGCCTCCTCCGCACAAGACCTTGGCCAGATGTGTCGCGACTACCACGTCATAATCCGAGATGTACTCCGCGCGACGCATCAAGTGCAGTCCCAGCTTCATTTTGACGAAAGCCGCCTGGCCGAGCACTCGAACGTCTTCGCGCGGCTTTCCCGGTCGATACCCCAAACGCGCCAGGTCAAGCGCCAACTCCTTGGCGTCTCGAATCTGCCGGTCGCGGTTCATGCTGATCGAGTCCTTCGGGGAAAGATAGCCCAGTTTGCGGGCTTCTTCGGCGCTGGCTGATACTTTAGCCATGGCAATGTTCATAAAAACTTCCTTGACGAATGCAAAGGGGTCGGCATCAGGGTCCGCCGGCGCCTTATCCATGGCGCGCACCAGCATCTCTTTGGTCCCGCCTCCCGCCGGAATCAGGCCCACGCCAGCTTCCACCAGGCCCATGTAGGTTTCCGCAGCGGCACGTACGCGGGCGGCGTGGAGAATCATCTCCGTTCCACCTCCCAGCGTCAGGCCGAAAGGAGCGGCCACCACCGGCTTGGGAGCATATTTGAGGGCCATGTTGGCGTTTTGAAAGGCGCGCACGGCGCTCGAAAGGTCGTCCCACTCGCCGTCCTGAATAGTCGTCAGCACCAGCATCAAGTTTGCGCCGACGCAGAAATTCGCCGCCTGATTTCCGATCACCATGGCTTCAAAGCCGTCGTTCAGGCTCTTCAGCCCGGCATGAACCATCTCGACGACGTCCGCTCCGATCGTGTTCATCTTGGAATGGAATTCCAGGCAGATCACACCGTCGCCGAGGTCAATCAGGCTTGCGCCGGCATTTCGCTTGATTTCCCCTTTGCGAGCTTTGAGCGAGGGCAGCAGCAAGACTCCGGGTCGCTCCGGAATCTCGTGGTACGTGGCGCTTGCAAAATCGAAATAGCTCGGGGCCCCGTCGCATGAGGCGTAAAAGCTCTTCATCCCCGAGGCAAGGAGTCTTTCGACCAGAGGCGGCGCCGGCAGGCCGGCCTTCTTCCAGGCATCAATCGCCTTCCCGATCCCCACCGCATCGCAGAGCTCAAACGGGCCGCATTCCCAGTTGAACCCCCACTTCATCGCATTATCAATGGAGACGATATCGTCCGAAATCTCCGGCACGCGCATCGCGGTGTAGTGGAATATGTCGAAGAGGAGCTTCTGGTAGAACTGTCCCGCGCGGTCGGGCGACTGACAGAGCATCGCCACCCGTTCACGGACATCCTCGATATTGCGCGCCATCTCCAGCGAAGCAAAACTTGGCTTCTGTCGAGCCCGATACTCGAAGGTGTTGAGATCAAGGGTGAGAATTTCGCTCTCCTCCCCGCCGCCCTTCCCCTTCAACTTCTTATAAAAGCCTTGTCCGGTCTTATCGCCCAGCAGGCGGCGCTCCATCATCTGTTGCATAAATCCGGGAAGCTGGAACAGGTCGCGCCGTTCATCCTGGGGCAAGGCCTCCCTGAGGTTGTTGATGACGTGCCCCATCACGTCGAGGCCCACGATGTCGAGAGTCCGGAAGGTTGCGGATTTGGGCAAGCCCATGAGGGGGCCAGTGAGAGAATCGATCTCCTCGATCGTGTAGCCACCTTCCTGCATGACCTGAATAGCTCTAAGGGTTGTGAACGTGCCGATGCGGTTAGCAATGAAATTGGGTGTGTCTTTGGCGATGACGGTCCCTTTGCCCAGCACCACATCACCGAAGCGCGAGATCGCTTCCACAACCTCCGGCAATGTCTCGTGGGTGGGAATAACCTCCAGCAGGTTCAGGTAACGCGGAGGGTTGAAAAAGTGAGTGCCCAGAAAATGCTGCCGCAGTTCGTCGCTGAAGCCTTCGACGACACTGCCGATGCTAATCCCCGAAGTGTTGGAACTGACCACCGTCCCCGGCGCGCGTAGTGCCACCACCCGTTCGAGAAGGGCACGCTTGACGCCGAGGTCTTCCGTCACCGCCTCGATGATCCAGTCGCACTCCTTGAGCAGGGCTAAGTTGTCCTCGAAGTTACCGAGCGTGATCATCCACGCCGCTTCCGGAACAAAAAACGCCGCCGGACGTGACTTCAGCGCTGCGTCGAGCCCGGCCTGCGCGAAGCGATTGCGGACCTTGTCATCCCCGAGGGTGCGGCCCTGAGCCTGCTCCTGCGGCGTAAGCTCGCGGGGAACGATGTCGAGTA
>JBELAJ010000560.1:0-5582 GCA_049508935.1 Terriglobia bacterium
GGCCTCAAGGTGGTGGACCTGCTCGAGCCCTATTTGAAAGGCGGCAAGACGGGCTTATTCGGCGGCGCCGGCGTGGGCAAGACCGTCATCATCATGGAGCTGATCAATAACGTCGCCCTGAAACACGGCGGCGTTTCGGTCTTTTCCGGCGTGGGCGAGCGCACCCGTGAGGGCAATGACCTGTGGCTGGAAATGCAGGAGTCGGGCGTGGTGGTGCCCGGCGATTCCGAGAAATCCAAGGCGGCTTTGATCTACGGACAGATGACCGAGCCGCCCGGCGCGCGACTGCGCGTCGGTTTGACGGGCCTCACCGTGGCGGAGTACTTCCGCGACGAAGCGGGACAGGATGTGCTGCTGTTCATCGACAACATATTCCGCTTCACCCAAGCGGGCTCGGAAGTCTCAGCCCTGCTGGGGCGCATGCCGTCGGCGGTCGGCTACCAGCCCAACCTTTCAACTGAAATGGGCGAACTCCAGGAGCGCATCACGTCCACGAAGAAGGGATCTATCACTTCCGTGCAGGCTATTTACGTGCCCGCCGACGATCTTACCGATCCCGCTCCCGCGACCACCTTCTCCCACCTCGACGCCACCACGGTGCTGTCGCGGCAACTGGTTGAAATCGGAATTTACCCGGCCGTGGATCCGCTGGCTTCATCTTCGCGGGTTCTCGATCCGCGCATCGTCGGCGAGGAGCATTACCGGGTGGCGCGCGCCGTGAAAGCAATTCTGCAGAAATACAAAGACCTCCAGGACATCATTGCCATCCTGGGCATTGATGAGCTATCCGAAGAAGATAAGTTAACTGTGGCGCGAGCGCGCAAGATTCAACGCTTCCTTTCCCAGCCCTTCTTTGTGGCCCAACAGTTCACGGGGCTCGAGGGCCGTTACGTGAAGCTCGAGGACACCATCAAGGGCTTCAAAGAGCTGGTCGAGGGCAAGTACGACGATATTCCCGAACAGGCCTTTTACATGATGGGGACCATCGAGGAGGCGCTTGAGAGAGGGAAAATACTGAAGGCGGCAGCGTAAGGATAGTCGAGAGTCGAGAGTCGAAAGTCGAGAGCCAAGAGCCGAGAAGCAACAGGCGCTCATCTCCCGAACTTTTGTATCAGCAACGGCTGTCACTCCCTGAGGATTGACTTTTGACTTTCGACTCTCGACTTTCGACTTCTGGACTGTGCTATGGCCGAAACACTTCCCACCGAACTGCAACTGAACATCGTAAGTCCGGATCGCCTGCTGGTGCGCGACGCCGTGAGCGCGGTGACCGTCCCGGGCAAAGGCGGATATATCGGGGTGTTGCCCGGCCATGCTCCCTTGCTCACCGAACTCGTGCCCGGAGAGCTTAGCTACACTCGGGAAAGCGCCAAGCACTACCTGTGTGTTAATTGGGGGTTCGCGGAGGTGCTTCCCGACCGCGTGATCGTCCTGGTTCAAAGCGCCGAGCGCGCCGAAGAAATCGACATCGACCGCGCCCAAAGAGCCAAGCAGCGAGCTGAGGAACGCCTCAAACGATTCTCGGACCCCGAAATTGACATGGAACGGGCCCGCGAAGCTTTGCGCCGAGCCATCGCCCGGCTCGAGACCGTGCACCACAGCCAGGGGTAAGGGCGGAAACTGGAAACTGGAAAATCGAAACTGGAAATTCGACAACTAAGACCCCGCTAAACAACGCAGCCTACTTTTTCCAATTTCCATTTTCCAGTTTCCTTTTTCGGTCTTCCATGAATATCCGCATTTACACCACAAGTTGGTGCCCTGACTGCCGCAAGGCGAAACAGTTTCTGGAGGAGAACAAGCTGGCTTTTGAAGAGATCGATATCGAAGAGGACCTTCGAGCGGCGAAGTTCGTCAAAGTCGCCAACAATGGCAAACGGAAAGTTCCCACCTTCGACGTGGACGGCCGCGTCTTCGCCTGTTCGCCATTCAACGCCCAAGACCTGAAAAAAGAACTGGGATTGTAGAATCTTGACGCAATTCTGGTGATTGCTCGCGGGCGGCCACGAGGGCCGCCCCTACGTCGTACTGGCTCTACTGGAGAGTAGGCTCACGGAAGCGCCGGTAAGCCCAAGAATCGCCCCGCCAGCGGAATTATTGGGCAAAGACAATGACCCAAAATCAGCGCGAGATCTCTCCACAAGCTGGTGAAGTACCAGCCCTCGTGGAAGTTCTCGATGCTGCCCCAAAAGCCCCAGAAGCCGGCGATGAGGGTGGAAAAAGAAACCGCCGACCATCCGCAGACTCGCCGCCACTCGGGAATCAACAGATCGCTGCCTATTTAATCGGAGGCGGGGTCATGATTCCGTGATAGAACCAGAACCCCACAACGACTACCGCCAAGACGACCCAGGCTACGCCCAGGGCGCGGATGGGAACGGTGATTTTGTGGCTCTTCACCTCGATAACCTTTTGCGCCTCAATGGCTTGGTCTTCCTTGGCGTCGTCACTCAGGGGAATCCAATCCGTTTCTTTCTTGGTCAGTCGAGAACGGTAAACGACCAGGACCAGGAAGAGGACGGTAATCACAGCCCAGAGGGTGAAGAGTAGAACCATAGTGTCCATAGTGAACCTCGCGTGGATCAGACATTGTGTCGCTGCGTGAAAGATTGATCCCACTGCGCACACTGCAAACTGCGTTCCATCTCTGCGAAAGTGTCAGGTGTCAGGTGTCGGGTGTCAGGGAAAAAGCTCTCAGCCGTCAGCTATCAGCCGTCAGTTGCCTGGAACCGGGTTCCCCGAAACTCGCCCCAGGTCCGTCATTCCCGCGAAAGCGGGAATCCATCAGCTTCTCGACCGGCAATGGACCCGCGCTTAGGCAGGAGTGGCGGCTAGCGTGCTTTTCACGCATTCGGGTCCCATGGCAACTCCCCGGCAGTTTCCCGTTCGCTGACGGCTGATAGCTGACGGCTGAGAGCTTCTTCCCTTCCCGGTATCCTCGCGGTTATACTTTCGAGACACGTGAATTATGGGCCCCAGACGACACTCAGTTTTGTCCTTGAAGGCCACCCCATGGTGGCTAGTGAGCGCACTGCTGCAATTCGTTGTGCTGATCCTGCCGCAGCAAAGCCTTCGGGCGCAGGCCGAGTCGAAGGAGTACGGCGCCACTTGTTTCGACTTTGCCGTACCTGGAGGCAGCGGGTTCGTCATCAAGCCGAACGATCCTGACCGCGCGGGATTGAAACCCTGGGTATGGTATGCGCCCATGTTTGTTAATGCGCGACCTGAGATGGGGAGGTACCCGAACAAGGCTCTCGATTGGTTATTCACGCGGCTGCTTGACAAGGGTATCTGGATCGCAGGCGTCGACGTGGGAGAATCCTGGGGGAACACCCAAGGACGGAAAGCCTACACGCAGTTTTATAAGTATGTTCGCAAGAAATACGCGCTGTCGCCACGGCCCTGCCTCGTGGGGCAGAGTCGCGGGGGAATAATGGTCTATAACTGGGCTGTGGAGCACGCGCACGACGTGGGATGCATCGTCGGAATCTACCCTGTTACGAACCTTGCGGGATGGCCCAACTTGGGCGGAGACCGAATCCTGAAGGCCTACGGGATGAGTGAAGCGGAACTGCGCAAGCACCTCCGCAAGAATAATCCCATCGATCGCCTGGCGCCGCTGGCGCGAGCCCAGGTCCCCATTTTCCACATTCACGGCGATGCGGATAAGGTTGTTCCTCTCGAGCCGAACACGCTGGAACTGGCGCGCCGCTACAAGGCCATGGGGGGCAACGTGGAGGTCGACGTGGTCCCCGGCAAGGGCCACGAGGAAGTTCCCGAGTTTTTTCAGTCCGAGCGGCTGCTTGATTTCCTTCTCCGCTGCTCGAGCCCCAGCACGTAGCGCACATCATTGCTGTTGACTTGTACGGGGACGGCTTGCCGTGGCTAATGAGCTACGCCGACACCTTTTCAAAACAGTCGCTCACGCCCGTCGGCTGACGGGCGCACGGAAACCATGAAAATCATCCGACGGTGGACGGATGTGGTGCGGGCGTCCCGCCCGCAGTCGCGGGAGCGTCCCGCTCCCGCGCGCAGGCAGGATGCCCGCGTCCCCGCGGGCGAGACGCCCGCGCCACGATTTTCAAAGCAGTTTCGGACTTTAATCAATCCGGAAGCTTCACGGTGACGGTCTTGACCTCCGTGTATTGTTGCAGGCCGTACTCTCCCAGTTCCCTTCCCATTCCCGATTGTTTAAAGCCCCCGAACGGCGCCCCGGCGTCGAAGACGTCGTAGCAGTTCACCCACACCGTTCCAGCCCGCACGCTGTTGGCGATGGCGTAAGCCTTGCTGATATCGCGGGTCCAGACAGCGGCGGCTAAGCCGTACTCCGTGCGGTTCGCTCGTTCCACAACCTCTTCGATGCCTTTGAATTTCATTATGCTCATGACGGGTCCGAAGATCTCTTCCTTGGCAATCTTCATGCCGTCCTCAACATCGGCAAAAACCGTAGGCTCGATAAAGAAGCCGCGGTTGCCCACCCGGTTCCCGCCCGCGAGCAGGGACGCGCCTTCCTGTTTTCCCGCCAGGATATAGCTCATAACCTTCTCGAATTGCACATCGTCCACCTGGGGACCCTGTTCAGAAGCTGGATCGAACGGGTCGCCCACTTTGCGCGCCTTGGCACGCGCCACGCTCTTATTCACGAACTCATCATAAGCTTTGGCTTCCACATACAGGCGCGAGCCCGCGCAGCAGCACTGCCCCTGATTGAAGAAGAGGGCGAAGTGGGCGCCTTCAATCGCCTGCTCCATGTCCGCGTCCGCGAAAACGATGTTAGGGCTCTTGCCGCCCAGTTCGAGCGTCACGCGTTTCAGGTTACTCCTGGCTGCCGCTTCCATGATCAGATGCCCCACTTCTGTCGACCCGGTGAAAGCCACTTTATCAATCCCGTTGTGCCAGGCAATCGCCGCCCCGGCGGTGGGCCCGTAACCCGGCAGGATATTGACTACACCCGGCGGGAACCCTGCTTCAAGAATCAGTTCGCCCACGCGCAGTGCGGTGAGGGGAGTCTGCTCGGCCGGTTTCAGCAGGACCGTATTCCCCGCCGCGAGCGCCGGGCCCAGTTTCCAGGCTTGCATGAGGAGCGGGAAATTCCAGGGGATAATCTGGCCCACGACTCCCACAGGTTCATGCCGGGTGTAACAGAAGTAGTTCCCTGCGATAGGAATGGTTTTACCTTGAATCTTGTCCGCCCAACCCGCGTAATAGCGGTAGCAGGCGATGACCAGCGGCAGGTCGGCCGCTTTAGCAACCTGATAAGGCTTGCCGTTGTCGAGAGCTTCCAGGCGGGCCAGTTCGTCTGCATTCTTATCGATCAAATCGGCGAGTTCGTTGAGTAACCTTCCACGTTCGCTTGCTGCCATCTTGCGCCAGGGGCCTTTATCAAAGGCCTCCCGAGCAGCCTGGACAGCCTTGTCCACATCCGCCGCATCGGCTTCCGCCACGCGGCAGATTTCCATGCCCGTTGCCGGGTTGACAGTGGGAAATGTCTTGCCCGAAGCGCTTTCCACCCATTGATTGTTAATGAGAAGTTTCGTCGGACCGACGGAGACTTGTTTTTCCAAAGCAGTGCTGGTTGCCAT
>JBELAJ010000561.1:0-5580 GCA_049508935.1 Terriglobia bacterium
ACCGCCGTCAACCTTTTTTGGGCGATTGACCGAATGCGCAGAGCGTTTGAGACTTCGCTTTCCTGCCACGATCGCGAGGCGCAAGTTGTCGAAGCCGTCAAAGTTAACCTCGAGGAAGAAGCGAAACGCATCCTCGCCGAAGATATCGCTATCAACGAAGCGATGGGACGGCACGGCGCCGCCCTTCTGCCGGAATCGGGAACGGTCCTTACTCACTGCAACGCCGGCGCCCTGGCCGCGGGGGGTTACGGCACGGCTCTGGGCGTGATCCGCGCCGCCGTCTCACAAGGGAAAAATATCCAGGTGTTCGCGGATGAGACGCGGCCTTTTCTTCAGGGGGCGCGCCTGACGGCTTGGGAACTTGCCAAGGACGGAATCCCCGTGACCCTCATCACCGATAACATGGCGGGACATTTCATGAAGCAGGGACAAATCCAGGCCGTCATCGTGGGCGCAGACCGCATCGCAGCCAATGGCGACACCGCGAATAAGATCGGGACGTACACCGTGGCCGTGCTCGCCCACGAAAATGGCATCCCCTTTTACGTTGCCGCTCCGCTCTCGACCATTGACCGTAGCCTCGCCAGCGGGGAAGCGATCCCCATCGAAGAGCGCTCCGCGGCCGAGGTCACTCACCTGGGGGGCATCCAGATCGCCCCTCCATCGGTGCCGGCGCGCCACCCGGCTTTTGACGTCACGCCGCACCGGTACATCACCGCCATCATCACCGAACGAGGGATTGCCCGCGATCCTTATCGAGAGAGCTTGAACGCACTGTTTCAATAAGCTCGCCCGGTCCCGAAGGGACCCAACATCATTAGCCGTAGGTGAAACCTCCGGAAAGCACTGTGTGAAAACTTCCTTTGGACTGTCATTCCGAGCGAAGCGAGGAATCTCGCTCTGAGTTTTTTCAACGCACTGCGAGATTCCTCGTCGCCTGTGGCTCCTCGGAATGACAGCAAAAACTAGTTCTCACACAGGCTCTATAGGCCCGTAGGGTCCACCTACGGCTAATGATGTTAATGCCCTTCGGGCATTCACTGTCCACGCTTGGCGCTTAAGCTAACGTTTATGAGGTTCCACCCCCGGCTACACAAATTGCTCCCCTGCGGGGGCGTCCGGCGCGCCGGACTCACCGTGCAGACCTCTTCAAAATCTCGCTCAAGATGTCCGGAATCTCAAAAACGGCCCGGTTGTTCACGGCGGCGGCGTTGGCGCGATATCGGGCGAAAGTCGAGGGGTCAAGAAGGGCTTCGACGGTGGGGGCGATCCGGCCAAAGTCGCGCATGACCAACCCTACCTGTTTCTCAAGCACCCAGTCCGCGTTGTAGCGTTCCTGTGGGAGGGTTCTGGAGTTGCGCTCCACGATCACGGGCAGTTTCATGGCTAATGCTTCGCTGATGCTGCCGGGGCCGGGCTTGCCAATGAAAAAGTCTGCGAGGTACATGTAGTAGGGAACTTCCGTGGTGAAGCCCTCGACATACTTGCGAACTTTTCCGTGTATGCCGCGTAGGATGGCGGCCAGCCTTTCGTTGTGGCCGCAGATGAGAATCAATTGCAGACTCAGTTTGGAGGCTTCGAGTTTCCTGGCAATTTTCACCATAACGCTCGATCCCTGCCCGCCGAACATGACCAATCCGGTCGGCAAGCCGGGGTCAAGGCCCAGGCGCTGACGCTCCGCGGCACGGTCCACGGCAACCGTTTGATAGAACTTGGGGTGTAGGATCATTCCGGAGGTTTCGAAAATCTGGTCGTCGCGAAACCCCGTCGCACGGGCTTGCGCAACGGCCCGCGGGGAGCCGCAGATAACAAACTGTTCCTGGCGTTCAATCCAAAAATGCGGAGGGTAATCGGCGAAGTCCGTCAGCACCGTGACGAACGGCGTGATGGGCGAGACCCGGCGCAGGCTCTCGAAGACCGCCCGATTAAAGTGTGGAACGAGGGATACAACCAGGGCCGGCTGGCTTTTGCGCCAATAGTCTTCGAGCAGCTTCACCTGTTGCGGATGGTAGAGCCGTATGGCCCCCTGCAGGGCTCGCAATCCCGTTCCCGCGCCCCAGGTCCAACCCATCTTCAATAACCAGTTATAGAGATCTTGCAGGCGCAGACCGGAAAGCCTCAGCACGGGATCGATGGAATCCAGCAACTCCTGAAGGTTCATTAAATGGACGTCCCATCGGAGTTGTTGCTCGGTAACGAAACGCAGGGCGGTGGCTGCGGCGCGGTGACCGCCCCCGGCATCGAAATAGACGAACTCGACTCTTCCCATCGGCAGGAATTCTCGCACAGCTTGAGGCGTGCGGACAACCTTGCCGTCGTCGATTGCCCCGCGGAACGTCCGTGGAAAGTCGGTGCATGTGGTGCGGGCGTCCCGCCCGCTGTCGCGGGAGCATCCCGCTCCCGCGCGCGGGAAGCATGCCCGCGCGACAGCGGGCGGGACGCCCGCACCACACCGCCGGGCCGGCACTCTCGACTTTCATTTCTGCGGGCAGGCCCAAGGCGCATCAGCAGTCGGGGTTGACGACTGTAGCCCAGTGAGCAAGCCGTGGTTAGTGGTGCGCCCTTAACCAATTCTTCATCTGCAAGCGACACATATGTAACATAGGAAATGTAGCCTGGAGTGTGAGATGTGATCTCCACGTCCACACCGTCCACTCCGGCATGGCCACCCTGCCGGTGCTGAACCGTTTTTGCCGCGAGTGCTACAACCCTCCGGAAGCCCTCTACGAGAAGCTCAAGCGCCAAGGGTTGGATCTGGTCACCGTAACCGATCACGATTCCATTGATGCGGCAGAGTGCCTGCGACGCCATGCGGATTTTTTCCTGAGCGAAGAGGTCACCTGCCGGGCGCCGAGCGGCAACGAATTCCATATCGGCGTTTACAACATCAGTGAATGCCAGCACATCGAGGTTCAGGGGCGGCGAAATGATCTTCCTCGCTTGCTGGCCTATCTCCAGGAGCAGCGCTTGTTCTTCAGCCTAAACCACGTCTTTTCAGCCCTTACCGGGCGCCGCGCGGCGGACGATTTCGTCTGGTTCGAGGCCTGTTTCCCCGCCGTCGAAGTCTTGAACGGACACTTGCTGGCCCGCAACAACCGCCTTGCCGAGCGGTTGGCATCCTATAACAGGAGGATTGCGGTGGGGGGAAGCGACGCCCATGCGCTGGCCTCGGCCGGCAGCGTCTGGACGGAGGTTCGAGGGGCAGGGACCAAAGCCGAGTTTCTCGAGGGCTTGTGCGCAGGCCGCGCCCAGGTGCATGGGGAGTCGGGAAGCTATTGGAAACTCACCAGCGATGTCCTGACTATAAGCCGCGAGATGTTTCGGGAAAGACCTTTGATGCTACTTCTCGCACCACTGCTTGTCGGCATTCCTTCCGTAACCCTCTTCAATTATTTTTCGGAGAGACGGTTCGCTCGCAAGTGGGGGCAGGCGTGGGCCCGCATGCGTGGCCTTGATGGCGGCCAGTCCGTCAGCCGCATGCCTGCCGCAACCGGGGAGGCGATGGCGTGACTTTTCCCGCCACCATGTTGGGCTTCATTTCGAGCGGCGATCAGCGCCTGATGCGGCGCGTGAACCGCTGGAAGCCGCCGCGCTGGATCAGGCTCTGGATGATCCTGGCAACCCGGGCCGGCGACGGCTGGCTCTGGTACGCCATCGGAGTCTTGGTATTGGCTTTCGGGGGTTCGTCGCGCTTCGCGGCGGTGGCGGCGGCCGGCATCTCTTGCGGCCTCGGGGCGGCTCTCTTTCTTGTCCTCAAACGGCTGGCCGGACGCAAACGGCCCTGCGCGATTGCTTCTCATTGCTGGGCCACGCTCTTGCCGCCCGATCAGTTTTCATTTCCTTCCGGGCACTCCATCTGCGCCTTCGCCTTCGCTGTCTCCATCGGCTTGTTTGAGCCCTCGCTGTTGTATGGGCTTCTCTTCTGCGCTCTCAGCGTGGCGATTTCCCGAATCGTGCTGGGCTTGCACTTCCTCAGCGACGTGGTGGTCGGATCTTTGATCGGCGCCGGCCTTGGGTACGCGTGCTACGCGCTGTTGGCCGGCGTTCTCTAGCGACATTCTTCAGAACCCGCGCAGTGTGGGCATGGCCCCCCCTCAGAGGCGAGCAAAGGGACTTTTCCGTGTGCTCCGTGCCAAAAGACTCCAACACGGAGAGCGCGGAGGCCCTCAGTGCCCTCCGTGTTAATGCTTTTCCGACCACAGAGCACACGGAGAAAAACCCTCGTAGCCCGCGCAGCATCTTGCTTGACAACGCGAGTGAAGAGCGCAGACAATCGAGTCGAGGAGGTTACGATGAACTCCCAAGCAAAGTCCCTTACGTTGTGCCTTCTTTCTCTTTTCTTGCTGTCATGTCTTGCGTTCGCCGGCCCCAAAAAAGAGGCTCAAGGACAAGTGGCCGATGCCGGCGGTCTGCTGAAGGTTCACACCGTTTGCCTCGATACCGACTCGCTCACCAAGCCCCAATTAGGCCTACTGAAAAGGGTCGTCAACCGGGCTACAAAACCCAAAGGAGTGTTTGGCAAGTTGAACTGGCAACTCCTGGATGCTTGCGACGGCGCGGACGCGATCGTGAAATTGGACATGCAAGACCGCGATAAGGAATCCTGGGACGATGCGCATGCGCCGTCATCGTCCGGAGTTGGGCTGGGTGTTTCGACAGTGACAACGCTAACGGTCGCGCAAGCCAAGATGGTCATCACCAACCGTGCCTCGGGCACAACACTCTACCAGGTGGCCGGCAAACCTCGTAACGACGGGGAGAGTGCCTTTGAAAGTGTGTTCTCAAAGCTGCTGGACGATCTCAAAGCCCTCCCGCATTAATCGCTTTTGAGCGTCTGCGGAAAGAGCTGAAAGGTCAGAAGGCGAAGAGGTTCTTGACGGGCAGGCTGAAGTCCGGAACACCGGCAATGGTGAGGACTTCGCTTTCCTGAGCGTACTTGAGCGCACGGTCGGGATAAATCAGCTCGACAAAGCGTTTTTCCGGATCAATCCAGACCTGAACGATGCCGCTCTCCCGGTAGTCTTTGCGCTTTCGTTGGATGTAGCTAGGAGAGTTGCCGGGGGACAGTATTTCGAACGCAACGTCAGGGGCAAACTCGGCGCGAGTCTCGGGGATCTCGCCGTTGGGAAGGCGTTCCTTTTTGAACATCGACACATCGGGTAAACGCCAGTTTCCCGAATCCATAGTGAACACAGCGTTTGAGGGAACCCAGAGCCAATCGGGATGAGACCCGCAGTAGGCCGTGAGATACGCCATCAAGCGTGCCAACACAATTTCATGCCAAAAGCTCGCAGCGGTCATATAAGTTATCTCACCATCGACCCATTCCCATCTTTGTTCTTCGCTGCCGCTGGTTAGGAAGTCTTCCCAACTGATTGTCGTTTTTGTTGCCATACGGTTCTCGCTGTCGACATTGTCTCACGCTGGCCGACGTGCTTGCAAGGCGGGTGCGGGAAGCACAGCGATTCCGCATCCGAGGTTGGAGGTGCGCGAAATAGTTAGTCTGGGCGCACCGGAGGCGGTCGGGCAGATTCGCATAGGCTTTGTGGGCGGGGGCAGGGCGGGAAAATACCCGCGGTG
>JBELAJ010000562.1:0-5570 GCA_049508935.1 Terriglobia bacterium
ATCGGGCCGCCGTGATTTGAACATGCGCGCCGTCTTCATTCACAATCTGGGCGACGCGCTTTCCAACATCGCCCTCATCGCAGGAGCCTGGCTGATTCATAGAACCGGCCAGACTTTGATTGACCCTATCATCGCCTTCCTGATTTCGGGGATGATCGTGTGGACGGCGCTCGGCGTCATCACGGAATCGACAAACATCCTGCTGGAAAGCCTCCCCTAGGTCATGGAGCTGGTACGGGTTGCGAATGCCATGCTGGAAGTGCAGGGCGTTCGTGAAGTCCACGATATTCATATCTGGAGCTTGGGCACTGAGTCTCACGCTCTTTCCTGCCACATCCAAATCCTCGACATGCCGACCTCCGAAACTGAAAGAATCTGCCAGCGATTGCGCGAGGTTTTAGCCAGCGGATTCGGCATCACCCACTCCACCATCCAATTCGAACACACCCACGCGCCCGGCGACTTTCACCGCTACATGCCGGAACCCGCGGCGGGAAGCGAACAGAAGTGAGGCAGGCGGGCTGGTGGGCAGATAGGCAGTTGGGCAGGTAGGCAGATGGGCAGGTGGCAGCGGTCATTCCAGAGGGAGTGAGGAGCGGAGACGCGGTACTCAGCGCGAGCCCTCCGCTATCAGCTTCCCATCTGCCTATCTGCCTACATGCCTACTGCCTAGCAATTCTCTCCTGTCCGTCCAGGTAGGGCCGCAATGCTTTAGGGATAATGACTGAGCCATCGGCTTGCTGGTAGTTTTCGATGACGGCCACCCAGGTTCTTCCCACGGCCAACCCGCTGCCGTTCAATGTGTGAAGCAACTCCGTCTTACCGGACTTGCCGCGGCGAAAGCGAAGGTTGGCGCGGCGCGCCTGAAATGCCTCGAAGTTCGAGCAGGACGAAATCTCTTTGTACTCGCGGGCGGCCGGGAGCCACACTTCCAAGTCATAGGTCTTGGCTGAGCTGAATCCCAGGTCGGCCGTGCACAGTGCTACCACCCGATACGGAAGCTCCAAGCGCTGCAAGACGGTTTCAGCATTGCGCGTGAGCGACTCGAGTTCGTCGTAAGAGTTTTCCGGAAGGGTGAACTTCACCAGCTCGACTTTCTGGAACTGATGCTGGCGAATGATGCCGCGCGTGTCCTTGCCGTAAGAACCGGCTTCGCTCCGGAAACAGGCTGTCCACGCGCAGTGCTTTACGGGCAGCTTTTCAACTTCCAGGACTTCTCCACCGTAGAGATTAGTGACCGGAACTTCGGCGGTGGGAATCAGCCAGTAGTCGGTTCCTTCGAGCTTAAAGAGGTCTTCCTTGAACTTAGGCAAATTGCCGGTGCCGAAGAGGCTTGCAGAGTTCACGATGAAGGGAGGAAGAATCTCGGTATAACCGTGCTCTTTCGTGTGCAAATCGAGCATGAAGTTCGCGAGGGCCCGCTCCAACCGCGCCCCCACACCGCTATAAACCGCGAAGCGCGCTCCCGCGATCTTTCTTGCCCGCTCGAAATCCAGGATGCCCAGGGCCGGGCCAAGGTCCCAATGCGCCTTGGGTTCAAAGTCGAAATGGCGGGGCGTGCCCCAACGCCGAACCTCTTGGTTCTCGTCTGAGCCCCGGCCAACGGGGACGCTCGTGTGAGGCAGGTTGGGAATGGTGCGCAGGAGTTCTTGCAGTTGCTCGTCGTATTGCTTGGCCTTCTCGTCCAACTCCTGAATTTCCGCGCCCACCTGCTTCATTTCAGCGATCAGGGAAGAGGCGTCTTGCTTGGCCTTTTTCAACGCCGCGATTTCGTCCGATACCTTGTTGCGGCGAGCCTTGCGCGTTTCCGCCTCCAAAAGAAACTTGCGCCTCTCGCGGTCAACGGATTCAAAACTGCCGAGCGCCTCTCCCAGGCCGCGCTCGCGCATTTTTTGCTTAACCAGTTCCAGATTGTCGCGGACGAAGTTCAGATCGAGCATGGTGACTCCTTGTTGTGCTTAGAATCGTCAATTTAAACCAGCCGCGCGAGCGTGTCAAACCTAGCCGGATCGCGCGGACCCCAGTCTTAGGTAGCACAGGCACACCTGCCTGTGCCCTTGCTCGGCGTCAACAGGTCGCGCGCAGGCATAGGCAGGAGTGCCTGTGCTACGGCCTCCTTTGACAATCCGGCAGCGCAAGGCTAGGCTTGATCGAGACGGCGGAGGTCCCAATGCGCGCGGTGGTGATCAGTCTGGTAGTGCTCAGTGTGGCTGCTTTGGCGGCCTGCCACAAGCTCAGCGGAATTGATTCGAAAGCGGCAGTTCAGCAGGCAATCGAGGAGCACTTGAAGCAGCAGCCCAGCGTTTTCTTCCAGAACATGACAGTGGAGCTGGGCGACGTGACTTTCAGAGGAGACACCGCGATCGCGCAAGTGAGATTTCGAAGCAAACAAGCTCCCACTATGGCCGTCGGCATAGTTTATCGGTTGCGCAAAACCGGCGATAAATGGCGGGTTGAATCCACTGCGACGGCGAGCATGCCCGGCACAACTCCGCACGGGAGCACCGCCGCTCCCATGTCTTCTCCCTCTACAAACCCTGGCGTCGCTCCGCAGCCAAGTCACTGAAGGGCAGTCGCTCGTGCCCGCCGGCTGACGGGTGTGGTGCGGGCGTCCCGCCCGCTGTGGCACGGGCATCCTGCCCGTGCGCGGGAGCGGGACGCTCCCGCGACCACGGGCGAGACGCCCGCGCCACGATCTTCAGAGCAGGGGCTGCCCGCATCTTTCACGCCTGCGTGTTGCTATAGCGTTGCCAACAAGCCAGCCAGCAATGCAGCCCGGCGGGGTAATTCGGGGATGAGAATGTGCTCGTGGCGGGCGTGGGCTCCGTCGCCGACCCCGCCCAGGCCATCGAGAGTCGGGATGCCCAGCGCGGCGGTAAAATTGCCGTCTGAGCCTCCACCGGTGGAGGCTTCGGCCAGGTCCATGCCCATTGACCGTCCCAATGCCTGCGCTTTGCGAAAAAGCGCGATGGTCATTTTTCTTTCCATCGGCGGGCGGTTGATACCGCCTTCGATTTCAAGCCGCGTCCCGCGGTCATAGGGTTTCCGGTCGCGAATTCTTTTCTCAATGATGGCCCGGTCGCGCGACCGCGGAATGCGCGCGTCGATCCACGCCGTGGCGCGCTCCGGAACGACATTGGGCCGAGTACCGCCTTCGATTTTCCCGACGTTGAGGGTTAGCCCCCGCTGTGGACGTGCGAAGGATTGTATCGTGAATAGTTGCCGAGTCAGTTCTATGATGGCGTTCGCTCCTGCCGCCGGGTTTACTCCCGCATGAGCGGAGCGGCCGTGAACGGTAATCCTGAACTCGCCTACTCCCTTGCGGGCAGTCTTCAACGCGCCGCCGGCCGCAGCCGGCTCCAGCACCAGCACGGCTCGCGCGCGCCTCGCTTCAGCAAGAATCTCGTCGCGAAAAGCCACGCTGGACACTTCCTCGTCAGAGTTTAGAAAGAAGCGCACCGGACCGGGCGGCGAAATCTGGAAGGCTTGCAGGGCTCGAATAGCCCACAGGCCGATTACGATTCCGGACTTCATATCGAGTACTCCGGGCCCGAAAGCCTCACGACCGCGCACTCGGTAGGGCATCTGGGCCAGCGTCCCGAGTTCCCACACCGTATCGAGATGACCAAGCAGCAGGAGCGGCTTTTGCTTTCGTTTGCCTGGCCAGAACGTCGCCTTGAGTGCGGAGCCTGCCGCCGTGTGTTTCAGCAACTGAACCTGCCCCGTGCTCCTCGTGAACTCTTTGGCCAGAAAGCCCGCCAGCCGGTCCACCCCTGGCTTCGAGTCACTTGGCGATTCAATCTCGACGGTCTGCCGAAGGCAATCGAGCATTGCCCCCAGTTCTCTTTGACAGTAGCCCAGTAGCTGCTTCTCATCCATCGTTCCTCCTCTTTCGGAGTGGCCGCGCAACTTGGCCTCGCCTCGCTGAAATCTGATTGCTGATTGCGCGCGGCCCACGGCTGACGTGCTTTTCTTACTGACAAGCCTTCAGACTTCATCTTATTCTAATTAGTGTAGAAGCTATAGTGGGCTGTGGAAGGAATCCTAACCTTGAATAAGGTCTCTTTTGCTCTCGTAATCCATTCCCACCAGCCCGTGGGAAACTTCGACCACGTCATCGAAGAAGCTTACCGGAAGTGTTACCTGCCCTTCGCCGAGATCCTCCTCGAGCATCCTCGCGTCCGGCTGAGCTTGCACTACTCAGGGGTGCTTCTGGAATGGTTAGAAGTCCATCACCCGGATTATTTCGATCAACTGCGCGAGTTGCTGGGGCGTGGGCAGGTGGAACTTCTGGGCGGAGGCTACTATGAACCGATCCTGCCGTCCATTCCTGACGACGATAAGATCGGCCAGGTCCGCAAGTTAGCAGATTACCTTGAGCAACGTTGTGGGAAAGCCCCGCGTGGCGCGTGGGTAGCCGAGCGCGTGTGGGAGCCAAGCCTGGCGCGCCCTCTGGCCGAAGCCGGCGTCGAATACGTGCTGCTCGATGATACGCATTTCCTCACCACCGGGCTGGAACCGGCGCGCCTGCACGGGATCTATATCACAGAAGAACAGGGTGCGCCGCTCCGCCTTGTGCCCAGCTTGAAGTCCTTTCGTTACACGATTCCCTTCCGCGAACCGGAAGAAACCGTGGGTATCCTCCGCAATGGGAGAAGCCACCCTGGCCAACTTTTCGCGGTGGGAGACGACTGCGAGAAGTTTGGAGTATGGCCGGGAACCTACGCCCACGTGTATGAGAACGGTTGGCTGGAGAAGTTCCTCAACGCCCTCGAAAAGGAGAGCGATTGGCTGGAAACCACCACCGTTTCGGATTACATGGATTCGCACCCTCCCATCGGACGAGTCTATCTCCCCACGGCTTCTTACGCGGAGATGATGGAATGGGCTTTGCCTGCTTCAGCCTTCATGGATCTAAAGGCCTGTTTGGACGAAACCGCAAACATGCAGAATGGAGAACGCTTCCGGCGCTTCCTGCACGGCGGATTCTGGCGTAACTTCCTCAGTAAGTATCCCGAATCGAACCAAATTCAAAAACTCATGTGCGCAACCAGCCGGCGCTGGCATGCATTGAGCGGCGGCCGACCTCAGGAAAAAGAAGCGACACAGCTTTTGACTGACGCGCAGACCCACGTATTTGCGTCGCAATGTAACGATGCCTACTGGCATGGAGTTTTCGGCGGGCTTTACGCACCCCACCTCCGCAGCGCTTTGCTTCGCAACCTGACACAGGCCGAGGTTTTATTGGATAAAGTCGAGGGCCTTACCGATAATCCTTCGCTTCGCGTCAAGCGGGAAGACTTTGACTCGGACGGACAGGAAGAGATCTTACTTGAGCATCCGGCTATCGGAATGATCATCCGGCCCGCGGACGGCGGGACCGTCTCGAGCCTGCGTTTCAAGCCGGCGCACACTGAACTCGTGAATTCTTTGCGGCGCCGCCCGGAAGCCTATCACGCTCTGGTGCGCAAGCACGTGGGATCAAAGGAGCCTCCCAAAGAAGGGCCTGCTTCCATCCACGATATGGTCTTGAGCAAAGAGGCCAACCTCGAGTCCTTGCTGCTCTACGA
>JBELAJ010000563.1:0-5558 GCA_049508935.1 Terriglobia bacterium
TGACCCGGTGCTCAGCCCGCAGCGTTTTTGCAACGAGCCAGGCATTGGCGAGCAGCATTGTGAAATAACGTCGATTCATGGAAATGCGCGAAGCGCCTTGGAGTGCGGCGGCTTGACGCCGCGTTTGCATTTACTTCCGCTTCTAGTCCGAGGCGGTAATCTGTGGATCCAGTTTCCGGGCCCGTTCCAGCGCGCGGTCAGCACCGTCGCGGTCGCCCGCCCTGGCCAAAGCCAGGCTCAAATTGAAATAGGCACGCGCATCGTTGGGATTTAAGTCGATGGCCGAGCGAAACTGAGCAACCGCGCCCTTCACGTCGCCTAGCTTCAGAAGAGCCCCGCCAAGGTTGGTATGGGCCTGAGCTAAGTCGGGCCAAAACGCCAAAGCGGCGTAAAAAGCCGTGCACGCCGCGCTGAGGTCGCCACTCTCAAGCGCCTGCATGCCCCGGTTGTATTGAGTTACAGCTTGAGCATACGCAGCGCTCGAGCGGTGGAGCCGCTCGACTTCCGCAAACGCCCGTGCGGATTCCGCGTGTTCGCCCCTCTGCTCGAGCGTGCGGCCAAGAATGTAATAGGCCTGCCCGTTGTCCGGTTGAAGGGAGATCGCACGGCGCAGCTCTCGTTCCGCCTCGTCCAGTTGACCTAAGCGGAACAGCGTAAATCCGAGCTGGTAGTGGACGTCCGTACTCGTGTCGGCTAATTTCGCAGCGGATCGCAAGACTGCGAGCGCGCTTTCGAAATCGCCGGTCTGTCGCAAGGCGATTCCCCAGTTCAACTGCGCATCGGCCCAATTGGGTTCGAGTTGCGCGGCCCTGCGAAACTCGCTGATTGCACCTGCTAAATCACCGCTTTCTTCGAATCCCCCGCCGAGCAGAAAGTGAGCGTGCGCATCCTGGGGCAGAAGTTCGACCGCCTTCCGCTCCGTGGCCAGCGCTTCCTCGTGCCGGCCTTCTTCTCCCATCACTGCGCCCAGGTGCATTTGCGCCTCCGCACTTCCCTTGCCGGCGGCGATGCGGAACTCGTACTCGGCCTCTTCGAGTTCGTGCTTCTTCCACAAGGCCGAGCCCAGGTTCAGGCGGGCGGGGATGAAATCGGCCTCGATCGCGATGGCCTGGCGAAATGCCTCGATCGAATTGTCCAGTTCGCCTTCGGCAGCAAGTAGTTCGCCGAGGTTGTTTTGCGCTTCCGCGTATTGCGGATTGAACTCCAGCGCGGCGCGGAACTCTGCTTCCGCTTGCTTACCGATACCCCGCTTCTCCAGCGCCAAACCCAGGCTGTTGTGCGCTTCCGGGTATTCAGGGTTTTGCTTTATGGCATCGCGGAATTGTTCCTGAGCGCCATCTATGTCGTTCTTCTCCAAAAGCGCCATGCCCAGGTTACAATGAGCCTCCGGCCAAAATGGGCGTTCGGCCAACACTTCTCGAAACTCCGCCACGGCCTCGTCCAACTTCCGTTGGCGCGCGAGTACAATGGCCAGATCCTCGCGCGCTTCCAGCGATCCTGAACTGGCTTTGACCGCCCCGCGAAATTCCCTTTCGGCCAAGCTCAATTCACCTCGCTCCAGGGCATCTAAGCCACCCGCCAGGTAGCATCCCGGCCCTCGTGTTTCCTCTTGTTCCTGAGCGGAGACAGACGGGGCAGTAAGAGCCACCGCGGCTGCCAGTGCCATGGCCGACGAGGCCCATGTTGAAATAAATCGCCTGTATTTCATTGCCCTGATAAGTGCTTGTCGGCATTGCGCCGGATCATCGCTGACTCGGGAAAATAGTACCGTGTTTCGCTGGTCGATATCAAGGCCTGCGGAATGGCCGTAGAGTCTCAGCCCCGAAGGGGCGGCCTAGCATAGCCCAGGCCAAGGGCCTGGGTTAAAGTCGTGAGAGGGTATTTCATTTCCGGTTCAAGCCCTGAAGGGGCGTGATAGCTGCGACTCCCATAGGTCGCCCCTTCAGGGCTCGTCTCGGAAGACCACCTCCGTTCTCCTTTCCCAGGCCGTTGGCCTGGGCTTTGCTAGGCCGCCCCCTACGGGGCTACGACTTGCAGGCGAATACCAGTAGCAAGCTCGAGACACCGGGCCGACGCACATTTCGGACAATACCCGCTCGCGAATGGACTTGACTTTTTGTTGCAGTACAACTTAGTATCGTTTTCGATTACCGGACATTAGGGCTTACTCGTTCCAAAAGTGAATAAGACCAAACTGGGGGCGCGGTTTGGTCGTCCTGCGGCGATCCGCACATTCTCTCAGGAGGATTTCGATGGAAAAGGTTGGGCGGTGGCTGGCAAACCTCGCAGTCGGCGTGTCGGTGGCAGCGGTCATACTAACTTTGCCTGGTTTGCTGCAGGCGCAGGCGACGGGCACCGTCAGCGGATACGTTAAGGATTCGAGCGGTGGAGTCGTCCCGCAGGCTAAAGTGACGGCTACTCTCGTGCAGCATGGCACCACCTACCCTTCCGAAACCAACGCGGAAGGCTTCTATAATTTTCCTGCCCTGGACCCGGGAGAATATACCATTACCGTCGAGAAGGAAGGGTTCGAGCGCAACATTCAAACGGGCTTGTCGCTCAGTGTGGGACAGAACCTGCGCGTCGACGTGGCGTTGACTGTAGGCACCGTAACACAAGCCGTCAGCGTGACCAGCCAGGCGCCCCTGGTTGACACGACCTCCCAAACCGTATCCAGCTTGGTGGATGATCGCCGGATCGTGGACCTGCCGCTGAATGGCCGCAATGTGATGAGCCTGGCGGAACTCGTTCCCGGCATACTGGGCGTGCACGCGCCCGAATCGTTGTCCGATGCCCGGGGGGGACCGCTGATGAATTCCAATGGCGGCCGCCAGAACATGAACCTCTACACCTTCGACGGTTCCTTCTTTAACAACCCCTCGCGCAACACCGGAATGAATTATCCCCCTCCCGATGCCATCCAGGAATTTCGGCTTTTGACTTCCAACTTCGACGCGGAATTCGGGCGCAACGCCGGATCCCAAGCTATGGTGGTCACACGCGCCGGAACCAATGACATTCATGGCGATGTTTGGGAATTCCTGCGCAATAACGATCTGAACGCTCGAAACTTCTTTGCCGCCACCGTGCCGGCCATCAAGGAGAACCAATACGGCGGAGCGGTGGGCGGACCCATCAAGCGTGACAAGGCGTATTTCTTTGGTTCTTATCAAGGTTTGCGTAACCGGCCCCAGGGGGTGTCGAACGAAACGCTGGTCCCTTCGGCAGCCGAGCGGACAGGCGACTTTACAGACCTGTTGCCGGGTACGGTTCTCTCCAACCCAACCAATCCCAACACAGGCGTGCCCTACACGACGCCGTCGGGCGCGCCTTGTGTGGCGAACAACATCATCGATCCCAGTTGTATTACCACGCCTTCAAAGAACTTGCTCAGTTACGTGCCGGAAAGTGCTACCGGGAGCGTGACTTCTTTGGGCGCCAGCCCGGTCAACAATGAAATGTACCTGGGTCGAATTGATTTGAACTTGAGCTCGAAGCAGACGGTTTTTGGGCACGTCTACGTGAATCACAACTGGAGCGAGGATCCTTTTACCGGGAGCAATCTCGCGGGCTACAACAGCGCTGTTAGGCCGGAGGAGACGGACAGCATCGCGATCAACGAGACCTATACCTTCCGTCCCGATCTGGTGAACCAGGTCGGAGTCGCGTTCCTGCGTACCACCTCGACGTATCACGACAACCGCTCACAGGCTCCCTCCGCCATCGGCATCAATATGCCGGATTACGATTATTACGGGACCTTGGGGGTAAACGTCAGCGGCAGTTTCAGTCTTCAAGGCGACGGCTTCAATATTTTCAAGAATAACAATCTGCAGATCCGGGACGCCCTCACCTGGATGCATGGCCGCCACGAGATTAAGATGGGCGGCGAAGTGCTTTGGCTGCACTTCCTGCAACGCTTCATTGAGCAACAGGGGTATTCGTTTACCGGCACTGCTACCGGCTCTCCGTTTGCCGACTACCTTCTTGGGACCTTCAGCTCGCTGCAGTTACCGTTTGGCTTGGCCGACAACGACGACATCACCACCGCGCCCAGCCTTTTCGTGCAGGACCGGTTCAAGGTGACGCCGCGCTTCACGCTGACTTACGGAGTACGCTGGGAGCCCAACTTGTTCTGGGCGGATAAGCACAATCGCATTGACACGATCAAAGCCGGCGCGCAATCGGTAGTCCATCCTGACGCCCCGCCGGGCATTGTGTTCCCGGGTGATCCGGGGATCACCAAGGCAATCGTTCCTCCGGAGTGGCACAGTCTTGCCCCGCGAGTAGGTTTTGCCTGGGACGTTTTTGGCAATGGCAAGACGAGCGTGCGAGGAGGATATGGCGTATTTTTCAACCAACTCAACGCCGATTCCGAATCCCAGCAGAATGCTCCCTACTCGGGATTCTTGAGTATGTACAACGGCGATTGGACGAACCCGTTTGCAACTACGCACACCACCACGATGCCGCCCGTGATCTTATCCGGCAAATTCGGATGCACGGCCGTTTCGACATTTCCCGGCTACAACTGCCCCTTGTTTCCTCTCCCAGTGTTTGGACTATTGATTGACGGGTCGCTGCGGACACCCTATACCCAGGCGTGGAACTTGTCGATTCAGCGCCAAATCTCTCCCTCAACCATGCTGGAGTTAGGGTACGTGGGAAATATGGGGATCAAGCTGAACGGGTTGCTCAACTTCAACCCCTCGATCTTTACACCCGGAACCACCTATGATTCTGCCACGGGAATGGAAACTACAATTTCCAATCCCGGCAACGACAATAACCGCGTCCGGTTTGAGCCCGGAATTATTTCCTCCACGAGTTGGGACTTGGGCAACGATTTCCGAAGCTGGTACCATAGCTTTCAGGTACAGATCAATCATCGAATGGGCCACGGCTTGTCGGTGACATCGTCCTACACGCTCTCCAAAGCTATCGACTTGTGCTCCGTGATTTGCGAAGGCTGCGGCTGCGTTTCCAATCCCTTTAGTTTGCGGAGCGTCAGAGGGCGCGCCAACTTTGATCGCCGCCATGCTTTCGTGGCCAGTTGGCTTTGGTCGCCCCCGGTGAAGTTCAGCGACCATTGGAAGAACGAGTTGCTGGGAGGCTGGAGCTTCAGCGGGATCACCACCATTCAAAGCGGCCAGCCCATGACCTTCAACAACAGCGGTCTGGATGTGGCCGTGGACGGGACGTATGCCCCGCAGCACGCATTCCGCAACGGCGCACCTATTGCCATGAGTCATCCGAACCGCAGCGCCATGATCAGCCAGTTCTTCAACACCAACGCTTTCGTCAATCCCTCCTGCACATTTACACCCGAGCCGGGGAATCCACAAGCGATTGAACAGCAGAACTGCACACCCTTCGGGGTCAAGTACAATATGCTCGGAACCTTCGGGCAGTCAGGCCGCAACATCCTCTCCGGGCCGGCCCTGAACAGCACCGATTTTGCCGTTCTGAAGGATATTCCCGTCACCGAAAGAACCAGGTTCCAGTTTCGCGCCGAGTTCTTCGATATCTTTAACCAAACGAGTTTCAACAACCCGGAT
>JBELAJ010000564.1:0-5531 GCA_049508935.1 Terriglobia bacterium
AGGGTGGGCAAAAACCGATGCATGCCCTGATAAAGCTCCAGCCGCTCCAGACATTCACGCCGGTAGGCCTTCAGCGTGCATCCCGTATCAACGATGTCGTCGCCTGTCATCCAGTTTCGAAAACCGTTCGCGATGCGTGATGAGATGCGCTTCCAGGGCGTATCCTGGCGGCGAACACGGATGCCGCAGACCGCGTCCCATTCGCCGAGCATCCCGGCCAGGCGCGGTATTTCCGCGGGGTCGTTCTGGAGATCTCCGTCGATCGTCACCACCGCTTTCCCGCGTGCCAGTCGGAATCCCGCAGCCATGGCAGCGGTTTGGCCGAGGTTGTGGCGAAAGTGCGCGATGCGGATGCGCGCATCCTTCTCCCGGGCTTCTTTGAGCAGCGCCAAGGTCCGATCGGTGCTTCCGTCGTCCACGAACAGTATTTCAATATCTCCGGCCACGTCGCGTAAAGCTGGCCCTAGTCGCTCCACGAGCGGCCGGATATTCTCCGCTTCGTTGTAAACGGGAATGACGACACTCAATTCGATACTTTCCGCCATCGGACTGTGTAATTCTAGCACGCTCAGACTGGCTACAAGCGGATTTCAGGTAGTGTCGCAGTCTGAAGTAGCGGCGGCTTCACGCCGCCACTTGGCGAGGTAAACTCGCCGCTCCGAATTCAAACTGAGACGCTACCGGGTTTCGCTACCGCGCTATAATCCGTGCATCCAAAATGTGGGGAGTTGAATCCTAGCAGATTGACGCGCTATAACAGAAGCTTGGGGAGGACACCGATGCAGAGGATAGAAGTATCGAGGCCGCGATCAATGGTGGGAGTTTTCCTTATGGCGAGCGCGCTGCTCTTTGCCGGATGCAACACCTTCAAGCTGGGCTCGACTCCGGATGATAAAGCAATTACGACTCAGATCCAGGCGAGGCTTTTTGATGACTCGGTATTGAAGATGCGCGATATCCACGTGGCTTCTGATAAAGGCACGGTAACGCTTACCGGATCGGTCAACACGGATTTGGAGAAATCCGCGGCAGAACGCATTGCCGGCCACACGGACGGGGTGAAGAGCGTTATCAATCAACTCGTCGTGTCCTCCGCGTCCACGTCGGAGCAGCCGCCGGTGGCGCAGGCCGCAGAAAGTCCCAAGCCGCCTACACCGCAGCCGGCAGCCAAGACCGCAGCTCAAACGGGGCGCTGGAAGAGATTCCGGCCCGAGCGCCAAGCCACCACCACGAGCAATGGTGAAGCGCCCGCCGAGCAGGCTGCCGCGCCGCAAACCCCCGCCGATAACCAACCCGAAATGGCGGCACAGACCGCGCCACCGGCGCCTGTTGCGCCCCCGCCGCCTCAGGCTGCACCGGCTCCTCCCGTGGTCAAGCCACCCGAGCAGATCACCATTCCGGCGGGCTCCTTCTTCTCTGTTCGCATGATCGACAGCATCGACTCGAGCCGGAACCGGACTGGCGACGAGTTCGCAGCTACTCTGGACGTGCCCTTGGTGGTGAACGGCCGAACGGTGCTGCCGCGTCACTGCGATGCGAAAGTTCGATTGGTGCAGGCCTCGAGCGCCGGACGCATGAGCGGCCGCTCTGAACTCAAAGTTGAGTTGGTCAGCGTAACGACCGGCGGGCAGACCTACCCCCTGGAAACTGACTACCACGATCAAGCTGGGGCATCCCGCAGCACACGCACTGCGGAAGCGGTTGGGGGAGGAGCAGCGCTGGGCGCCATCATCGGCGCCATTGCCGGGCGAGGGCGCGGCGCCGCCATCGGCACCGCAGCGGGCGCGGGCACGGGCGCCGCAGTGGAAGCCCGTACTCACGGCGATCAGGTGAAAATCCCGTCCGAAACCAAGCTTAGCTTCAGCTTGAAGAATCCTGTGACAGTCACGCTGAACCCGGACACAGGCGCTCAGCCTTCGAACTCCAACCCAGGCGGCGCGCCTCTGCCTTCCCAGCCTACTCCACCGGCCGCTACGAATTAGTCATCGCGGGATCAATGGCTCGGATCTCGCCGCGAGGTTACAACTTTGCTTGCATTAGCCGGAATTCCGAAATTGCCAGGCTCGATGTGAAGAAACCCCTCACCCGGCTCGCTACTCTCGCCACCCTCTCCCCAAGGGAGAGGGCCGTCGACGAGCTTGGTTCTCAGCCCTCTCCCTTGGGGAGAGGGTGGTCCGCTGCCGGCGCTTTCATCAGCCGGAGCGGGCCGGGTGAGGGGTCAGTTCCGAAGAATCTCAACGCCCGTTCAGTTCTCCAGCCCGTCAAGCCCGGCAATTCAGATTCAGCGAATTGGCCTTGGAGCGCGAAGGTCGACTTCGAAATTCGGGATTGAGTCATTCAGGGAGATCCAAGGCCTTCCAAGCAGGATAGCGCAGCAATTTTCCTTCGCACACGTTTGCCACGTACCGCCCGCTGCACCTGAACTGCATGATGCGGTTACCTTGACGAGCCAACTCCGCCCAGCGCGACGCCGTCTTGGGGTTCTGTTCGATACCTACTATGGCATGGGGGCCGTACTCAAATTCCACCATGCGCAGTCCTTTCGACCTCAAAACGCTCACACGATAAGTCTTGCCCTCCAATTCAATCTCGTCGCGCCTCTCGCCCAATGCCTGTTGCCACACGGAATTCAACGCATCACCTAAGGTCACGAGCCACCTCTTCAGAGTTCAATGGATAACTGGGTTCAATGTAATTCTAAACCAGGTGGCCTCCATTCAGAGGGGTGCCGTGCCGAGGATTTTCGCTTGAACATTCCAAAACGGGGCCGTGGGGTTTATACTCACAGCAAGCGGGGGATGCCCAAAGGGGAACCTCGGCCGGGTGACCTATGTCCAAGAAGCCTGCGATCCAGAGTCTCGGAATCCAAAACTTGCTTTCATTTGGAGAAAGGGGCGCTAAGGTCGAGTTGGGGCGCCTCAACGTCCTTATCGGTCCGAACGGCTCTGGCAAATCGAACTTCCTCGAGGTCATCGGGCTTCTGAAAGCGGTTCCCGGTGACTTCGCCGATGCAGTTTCCAACACCGGCGGGATTTCCGACTGTTTGTGGAAGGGCCAAAAGAACCCCGTTGCATCGCTCGAGATCATCGCGAATCCCCGCCGCACGAATACTCCTTTGCGTTATTCCCTGAGCTTCACGAAGAGAGGCGGGAAGCTCGCAATAACAGACGAATTCCTCGAGACGGCCGCCCTCCCCAAAGATGCAACGACTCCTCGGACTTTCCTCAAGTACCGCGGGGGAGAACCAATTGTGTATTCGAATGGCACGAAGGAAGCCATTCCCGAAGAGGAACAGGACACCCAACAATCAGTTCTTGCGCAACGCAAGGACCCAACACGATTTCCAGAGATTACCTACTTGGGACGCCTGCTAGCCTCCTTCAGGCTCTATCAGGACTGGGAATTTGGCCAGTATTCAAAGATGCGGGACCTGTACGGCGCCGAGTTGAAGAATGATTTTCTCGAAGAGGATATCGCCAATTTTGGCATGATGCTGAACAGATTCATGTCCAATCCCGACGTCAGACCTGAGCTACTTAGATATTTGAAAATGTTCTACGAGGACGCCGTATATGTCGCCACGCCGATCCAGGGCGGCCTCGTTGATATTCGCCTTGAGGAAAAGAACCGAATAAGCATTCCCGCGACTCGTATGTCTGACGGAACCCTGCGCTGGCTGGCGTTGCTTACGATCCTACTTCACCCGACACCTCCACCTCTCGTTTGCCTGGAGGAGCCTGAACTTGGTTTGCACCCAGACATTATTCGCCCGCTGGCCGACTTACTGATCGAGGCGTCGAAACGAATGCAATTGATCGTGACTACGCACTCTGACGCACTGGTGGACCACCTCACCGACATCCCGGAGTCCGTGATAGTTTGCGAAAAGCAAGACGGGTCGACAACACTCCACCGTTTG
The DNA here is from genome assembly GCA_049508935.1 of Terriglobia bacterium. Taxonomy (GTDB): domain Bacteria; phylum Acidobacteriota; class Terriglobia; order UBA7540; family UBA7540; genus CAVROP01. The sequence continues at coordinate 3,920 of JBELAJ010000564.1, forward strand.
GACCGGCGCAGGCTTTCCTCCTGGCTGGAACGTTACAGGCTGGGCGAGCTATGGCGGACCGGCGAGATCGGGGGCAACCGCTGGTGAGTGTGCGTCTTTATGTTGAGGGAGGGGGCAAAGGAAGCACCGCCGATGCGTGCCGCGAAGGATTTCGCACCTTATTCACAAAGGTCGCCACGCCTGGATCCGCGCCCAAAGTAATCGCCTCTGGAGGGCGGCAGAAAGCTTACCAGAACTTCTGCGTTGCCCTGCGTGATCACCCCGACCAAACAATTATGCTTCTGGTGGACTCCGAGGGCCCTGTCCGTCACCGCGTGTGGGAACACTTGGGGAAGAAGCCCGGCGATGGATGGAAGAAGCCGCCCGGCGTTACCGAAGACCAAGCTCACCTCATGGTCCAGTGCATGGAAGCTTGGTTTCTGGCGGATAGGGATTCGCTCCTCGAGTACTACGGCCGACAATTCGGCGCAGGCGCGTTGCCCCGTCAACCAAACGTGGAGTTGACAACAAAAGCCCAGGCGCAAGCCTCGCTTAAGCGAGCTTCGCGCACGACTCTAAAGGGGTCGTATAAGAAGTCAAGCCACTCTTTTGATTTGCTTGCCCGCATTGATCCCGCCAAAGTTCGGGCGGCGTCGCAGCACGCAGCCTTCTTTTTCGAAGCCCTTGTGCGGTATTGCGAGGAGTAGAAAACAGGGCAGGAAAGTGAGGTAACTTGAAGGCCACTACGCTGTTGGGATGTTTTGCTCTAATTTCAATGTGCGCAGGTTCGCTCTTGGTGCCCAACCCGGCCCCGCCCGCAGATCTGCCTCAATACACAAACGGGGATGAACTTATGCGCCCGCAGGATTACCGGGAGTGGGTGTTCATCTCCTCCGGCTTCCGTCTCAGCAAAAATCCGTCGCCCGCCGTGGGAGCGACGTTTACGAACGTCTTTGTGAATCCTTCAGCTTACAAACAGTTTCTGACAACCGGAAATTGGCCGGACAAAACCGTTTTGGTTGAGGAGAAGAGGACATCGTCAAACAAAGGCTCCCTCAATAAAACATCCCAATTTCAAACGGAGTTGGTGGGGATCAGCGTTAAAGTGAAAGATGCAGCCCGATTCCCGGATAAGTGGGCCTACTTTAGCTTCGATGCCTCCGCCCAGACTGCACACGCCAACCCGAAGGCCGCGTGCTGGCAATGTCATCACGATCAAGCCGCGGTCGACAGCACGTACGTGCAGTTCTATCCCACGCTAAAGCCCGTGGCGCAAAAGTTCGGAACGTTCCGTGAGGTGGGGACCGGCGCTGAAGCGTATTGAAGAGGAGTCAGGAGTCAGAAGCCAGGAGTCAGAATATAGAAACTAGAAGTCGGAAGTTAGAAATCAGATACAAAACCGCGGACCTCAAAAACGGAGGTCCGCGCTACCTGGTCAGAACGAGCTGAACTTCAGCCAGGCGTCCATAATATCTTTGCCATGAAACGCCCAAGTGCGCTCGTTCACTCTTTCCACGCCCTCGCGCAGGTCGTAAACTCTCCCCGCCATCGTGGTGAACTCGACCTTTACTTCCACCGGGCCCGTAATCTTGTACGGCTTAAACTCCGCCAATCGCTCGATGGCTCGCTGGGC
>JBELAJ010000565.1:0-5527 GCA_049508935.1 Terriglobia bacterium
ACTCGACTGACGCGACCAGCCGGAGGCTATCTTCTCTGGGTTGAATTGCCCAAAGCCGTCAATGCCTTGAAGCTCTTTCGACAAGCCCTCGACGAAAACATCACGATATTACCCGGACGGATCTTTTCGGCTTCCGGGCAATTCCCGAGCCACATTCGAATCAGTTGTGGTTATCCCTGGTCCGACGATATTGATCGCGCCCTGCTGACCCTCGGGAAGCTTTGTGAAAAGTTCGTACGATAAGCCGGATTGGGCCCGATCCGGAGGAGCTGTTCGCTGTGCGCGAGAAGATGGCGCGCCGCATCGAACAACTGACCGGCAAGAAGGTTTCGGGCGCGGCTCGTCCGTGAGGTGTTGTGCGGGGGGATACCCACGGGTCAGAATTTGGAGGGAGGATGTTATGCGCATCGCAAGATTCATATTCTGTCTCGTGTTGTTCGGGTGCCTGACCTCGCTGCTTTTGGCGGCGGATGTCACCGGGAAGTGGGCTGCCCAGTCGGAGAACGGTCCGTCCTGGATTTTCAACCTGAAATCTGAAGGCAGCAAGGTGACCGGCACGATACAAGGCAATGATGGCAAGCACCGTCCCGTCAAGGAAGGCAAGCTGGAAGGGAGCGGCATCTCCTTTTCTGTCGATTCTGAGTGGCAGGGCAACCCCATTACGCTGGTCTTCAAGGGAAAAGTCTCCGGTGACGAGATGCAGCTTCGCGTGGATACCAAGGACGGGAATTGGGGCACTGACCTCGTCGCCAAGCGCTCCGCGGGCAAGTGATCAGCGGCTTGGCTCGGTCTTAAGTCATGCCAAGTCGTTGTCGGAGCTGGTACCGGACCTCGGCATCCTCTATGGCTCCATTTGGGTAAATGAAGTTCCCCCGGGCTGGGTTCGGGGCCTATAATGGCCGCCATGTCGTGCCTTCGACGAGGTCGCAGAGTGATTAACCCCACCAGGTCTTCAGGTCGCCGGACAATCCTCCCAGGCTCGCTATGGAGCGTGTGCCTGGTCCTGATTTTCTCATCTTCCGCCGCGTTCGCCGCGGCGCAGGAATCCGGCAGCGGCCGTTATTGCGCGGCGGATATTCACCAGCAGCCCCTGCCCGGAACTCGGCTTACTTCCGGGTTGAGCATCTGCGATGAAGAGCTGTGGATGGGGCGCTGGGTGAACCGTTACTGGATCTCAACGGGAATCATCGAGCCAGAATTTCACTTGCAAGGACAGGAACAGAGGCGGCAGTCCCTGCCGATTGATGGTTTTCGTCTCTCCGTCGAGGGTCAGGATTTGGCGGGCACCTGGAGATGGGTCAGGGCGGAAAAGTCGGAGGTCCACAGTCCCGAGGGCCTGCTGGTTACGGTGGAACTTGCCAGCAGCGCGCGCCCGATCACCGTGAAGATTCACACCCTGCTCTACGCCGGACCGGTGATGGTGCGCTGGCTCGAGGTCACCAACACAGGAAAGACGGCCACCGCCATCACCGCCGTCTCCCCTTGGTCCGGTCTCGTCTGGGACACTACGACGTATCAAGAGCGCCTGGCTAAAGGAATGGAGACTCCCTTCGAGGTCGGATACCTGCAATACGAAGAATGGGGGCATGAAGGCGCATGGCGCTTTGAGCCGCTCGCGAACGGCGCCCGTACCATTTCCGGCACTCGCGGAAGGTCCGGATGGGGACACCCGACGTTCTTCGCGCACAACCGGGCGACGGGAGAGTGGTTCGTCAGTTCGCTTGGCTGGAGCGGTAACTGGACCATCCAAGTGACCGGGCAAGAGAAGCCGGAGACGGACCGCGCACTGTTCCTTTTCCAGATCGGCCCCAGCGCGGCCGACCCGGTGCTGCGCGTCCTCGACCCAGGCGAGACGGTTTCAACCCCGAAGGCTCACACTCTCTGCAAGCGCGGCGATCTGGACAGCGTTATCCAGACTCTGCACGAACACGTGCGGCGCGTGGTACTGCCGCCCCCGCTTCCCAACCGGGACATGCTGGTGGAAGCCAACCACCGCGGTTACATTGTTGACCACGAGAGTGAAGTAGGCCTGAAGCGGGAGATCGACCTGGCGGCTGATGTGGGCGCGGAGATGTTTGTCGTCGACGCCGGCTGGTACGGCCCGGAGCCTAACCGCTGGGGCGCGAATGTGGGCGACTGGTATGCGGGCGCTTGGCTACCTAACGACCTGAATCCGGTGCGCGAGTACGCCCGGCAGAAGGGCCTGCTGTTCGGATTATGGGTGGAAATCGAAAGCATCGGCAGCGCTTCGAAGCTGCGGCGGGAACATCCCGATTGGGTGTTGACCCGCGACGGCAAGCCAGTGGCCGGCGGGCGCTTGCTGGATTTGACCAATCCCGCCGTCACCGCCTGGATGGAGTCGGAAATCGCCCGAATCATCAGGAGATACGACCTCGACCTGTTTCGCATCGACTATAACTCGACGGCCGAAGAAGGCGGCAACCGCATCCGGGATGGCTTTACGGAAAACACCCTGTGGCGTCACGTTGAGGCGCTTTATGCCATGCTTGACCGGTTACGGAAGCAATTCCCTCACGTCATCTTTCAGAACTGCGCGGGGGGCGGGGGCAGGCTCGACCTGGGCATGATGAGCCGCTTTCAGAATACCGAACTCTCCGACTGGCTGCGCGCCCCGCGCGGCTTAAAGATCCTGAACGGCATGACTTGGATTCTGCCGCCGGAAATTCTGCTTCGAACCTTCGGGACCGAGTCTGAGGGTCCGGTCTCCGATGCCGAGCTTGTGACCCAATTGCGCGCTACCACCATGGCCCTGCCGATACTGCGGGGTTTAAGCCCGTCGCCGGCGGATTTCAATCCCCTCGAGCGAGAGGCGGTGCGGAAGAACATTGCCTTGTACGAACAGGTTATCCGTCCGATGCTGAAGGACTGCCGCGTTTATCACCACACGCCGTACACGCCCATGCTCGAGGGTTCGCCTTGGGTGGTCTTGGAGTACGCCACACCCGATGCGCAGAAAGGCCTGGGCTGGATATTCCGTACTGATGAATCCGGCGACGCCGTGTACCGCTTCATGCCGCGTGGCCTCGATCTCTCGCGAACTTACCAGGTTACCTTTTCCAATAGCGAGCAGACTCTCGAAATTCCCGGATACCTTCTGCTGCAGCAGGGCATCCCCGTACGGCTCGAGGGAGACCTTACCTCGGAGTTGTTGATCTTCCGCGCGAAACAGCCATAAATGGAGCCCGGAAGTCTCAAGTTGTCCTCTTGGCTGGTCGTTTGCTAACATCAAGAGGGCACATCCACCCGAATTATGCGTGCGTTCGCCCGCGAAGCACTCGAATTCGCAATTGGGCTCATACCTATCATCCTCGGCGCCATCCTGGGCATGATCGGCTCCGTTCATTGCTTCCGCAAGATACGCCGAAAAGGCCATCGGTTGCTGATCGCAATTCTCGTCATGATCGCCGGATTCCTATTCGGCCCAGTCATCGCAGGGCTCGTCGTCTACTCGCTCTTCCGGCAAAGCGCCTTCAATAGCGAAAACCCGTCGGTGCGTCTATCTGTTTATTTTTTTTCGCCGCCGCCGTTTTCGGCGTTGTGCTGATCGCTGGCATTGCCACGCTGCTCCCAAAGCGTCGCTCGCGCATCGCCGGGCAGCGCACCGAATGGAAGCGTGATCAGAAGCTTGCTTCGTCCGCCTGAACACGGCCAAGTGTTGCTCGCCAACGCGCAAGCCGAGTGGTTAGCTAGCGCCGCAGCTCAGAAGTCTGGATGGCAAAGAGTCTCAGAAATGCGAGAGGCCCAGCACCTGGCAAACCAGGGAAACCTCGTGCTGGTCCTGTTCCAGAATCCGGACAAACATGTGCCCGGACACAGTGCGATCGTTCGTCCGTCGGAGAAAACCTTGAAAGCACTACAGGAAAATGGGCCGCAGATCATCCAGGCCGCCAACCATAACCACGCCAGCACCAACGTCAGAATCGGCTTCCTGAATCACCCGGGAGCCTGGCCCGATGGCGTTCTCTATTACGTGCATGAGTCGCCGCGATAGCCCACGCGGGCGGAATTTCCATCGACTCATAATTGCCACTTGATGAAATCACTACCCAAATGGGGATTTATCCACAGGAATCGCTAATGCTAAACGCTGCGCCGTTACTCGCGATCAATCCCAGCGAGTGCCATGCCAGCACAAATTTCCTCGAAGGCGACTTCTGGACCGGAATAGCTTCCGAGTGCCCCGCGATCCAGCTACAATCGCAGCGGATGGCGGGACCGGTCACTTCTAAGCAGGGTATAATCGCCCAATGCGCGATGTCTCTTCGAGAAGATCACCGTTTGGCCTGTCGAAACGTCTCTTTTCGCCAGGCCGGTGGGTTGTCTAGTTAAAGGGGTCAGGAAGGCACAACCGAAAGTCCGGGGACAGTTCATGTATGTCTTACGATAACTAAGGAGAAACCTCATGGGAATCGTATTCGTTACGGGAACCAGCACGGGAATCGGCATGGCGACGGCGATATCGCTGGCCCGGGCGGGACATACCATTTATGCCGGCATGCGCAATCCGCAACGCCTCGGTGAACTCCACGAAGCCATCGCCCGGGAGAACCTCGGAATCCGCATCGTGGCCCACGACGTGGACGGCGACGCATCCGCTCGCGACGCCATCGAACAGGCTCTGGCGGAAGCGGGCCGCATCGCCAGTTCTCCCCAAGCTCCTTATGCCTCATCGAAGTGGGCTCTCGAGGCTCTGAGCGAATGCATGGCCCAGGAGGTGAGAGGCTTCGGTATCCGAGTCGCCATCGTGGAGCCCGGTGTGATCGCGACCGCCATCTTCGGCAAGGTGGGAGCCGACCTTGCCGGAACTCATTACCCGCACAAGCGGCGCATCAACGAACTTTTCCGCGCGTCCCTGGAAAAGCCGGTGTCGCCTTTTGTGGTGGGCGACAAGATCCGCGACATCATTGACAGCGGGACCTGGACTTTGAGGCATCCCGTGGGTCCGCACGCAGCGGGATTTTTGCAGTGGCGCGCGTCGCTAACAGACGAACAGTGGGTTGAATGGGGCGCGTTGAGCGACGAGGAGTGGGTGGCGTACGTGCGCAGCACCTTTGGGCTGAATGTATCGTTGTGAGGGCTGCTGCCCGAAGCTCGGGTAGTGGGATACCGAACAAGGTCACTTTCCCTCCCATAGGCCTTCGAGACAATACAGTCACAGCGGGCAGGCCGATAGTGAGCGGCAACTCGGAAACTATCCCGAACGGGGTTCGAGGAAATAGGCCCTCAGTAGTCGCCTCGTGCTTATCCGGTTGTTTCAGCAAGCCACAACTAGCTGTTCTCACGCCGGAAGGTCTCTTCGGGTAGAACAGCGTCGGATTCCAGGCCGGCGACGAACTCTTCGAATGCTTTCGCTCGTCCCTGGGCCGTGGCCTTCGGGGTATCAGTCTTGACGAGCGCCTCCAGGACCCGCTCGGCAAACTGATCGAGTGACAGGCCCTCCGCCCGCGCCCGCAGCGCCTCGCCAACATCCGGTTTCAGTTCGACTTCGAGTTTCATTGCCACCTCG
>JBELAJ010000566.1:0-5513 GCA_049508935.1 Terriglobia bacterium
ACCGCTGCCCTGGGCACAATTGAATTCGAGCCGGGGCTTCAGCACGACCTGCCCGCAATTTTGGACAAGCTCATTCCGCCCAGCCGTAACTACGGGCACGAACAAGCGTGGCATGACGGGAACGGCCATTCGCATCTGCAGGCTACTCTCCTTGGACCATCGTTCACGGCGCCCATCGCCGGCGGCAAACTCGTTTTGGGTACCTGGCAACAGATCTTTCATCTCGAGTGCGACGTTCGAGGGCGCCAGCGAACAGTTGTCGTAACCGTCGTCGGCGAGTGAAGCTTTTCATGAGGCTGCTGGCAAGGGCGCTGCGTGCGCGGTAACGAGGCCCCAGCAACCGTACCTTCACCTTAGCCACCGGCGGGTGATAAGGCGATCCTAAACGATCGTAAGCGCAATCCCGGCTTCTTCCAAAGCCTTCGCGTCGGACTTCGGGATCCGGTTGTCGGTGATGACCTGTTGAATGCTCGACATGGGCGCAATCAGAGAGAGACTCCGCCGGCCAAACTTGCTGGAATCGCACACCAGCACAGTGCGGCGAGAGATCTCCGCCATCACGCGGTTCACTCTTGCCTCCAGCAGGTTAGGAGTCGTTAGTCCGAAGTGAACATCAAACCCGTCAACGGCCAGAAAGAGGATATCGGCGCTCAAACTGCGGAGCGACTCCTCGGCCAAAGGCCCCACCAGCGAAAATGACTTCTCCCTCAGAATTCCGCCCGTCAGAATGACTTCGATCGAGGTTCCAGCCAGCTCAGCAGCGATGTTAACGGCGTTGGTTATAACGGTAAGCTGCTTTCGCTCCCGCAGCGCCCGGGCCACCGCGCTGGTGGTCGTCCCGGAATCGAGGATAACAGATTCGCCTTCCTTAACTAACGCAGCGGCTGCCTGTCCGATGCGCTCTTTTTCCTTGCGATGGAGTTTTTCCTTTTCCTGGAGGCTGAAATCCAGGAGCGCGCCGCTTTGCAAAGGCAGCGCACCGCCGTGCGTGCGATGGACGACGCCCCGATTGTGAAGAATCTCGAGGTCTTTGCGGATGGTGACATTCGAGGTTTTGAAGTGACGTGAGAGGTCTTTTACAATTCCTCGCCCCTCGCGGTTGATGATTTCCAGAATACTCCGCCGTCTCTCTTCGTTGAGCATAATCACCTTAATATAACATGTAAATTCTTTTCTTCTCCGGCAAGAGTGTTCATTATGGCTTGTCGAGGCCCCGCCGAGTTAGACTGTAGGTGTCGCATGAATTGTGCTGCGTGGTCACGCTGCGGCGTGCGCTTTCCCCGGGTAGAACGCGATGAACACCATTGGCGTCAAGATCGCGGGCGGTCGATTGGCGGTGCTGCTTCTGATGCTTGGGGCGGCCCCCACCGTCTGCGCTTACTCCGTGCTTAGTCACGAGGCCGTAGTTGACGCTTTGTGGCAGACTTCCATCCGGAACCTTTTACTCAAACGGTTTCCCGGCGCGACGCAAGATCAAGTGCGAGAAGCCCATGCCTACGTGTATGGCGGGTGCATCATTCAGGACATGGGCTACTATCCTTTCGGTAACGCTTTCTTCAGCGACTTGACTCACTATGTGCGTAGCGGCGATTTCATTGAGTCTCTCCTGCGCCAGTCGCAGGACATCAATGAGTACGCCTTCGCACTCGGCGCGTTGGCTCACTATTCGGCGGATAATCTCGGCCATCCCATGGCCGTGAACGTCTCAGTGCCCATCCTCTATCCCAAACTGGGGGCGAAATTCGGCAAGGTCGTGACCTACGAGGACGATCCCAAAAAACACATCATGGTTGAGTTCGGGTTCGACGTTGTTCAGGTAGCCGCCGGTGTCTACGCCCCCAACGCTTACCACGACTTCATCGGGTTCAAAGTCTCGAAGCCGCTCCTGGAACGCGCTTTCAACGAAACCTACGGGCTCGAGCTTCACGACATTTTACTGAGCGAAGATCTCGCCCTTGGTACTTACCGCTATGCCGCCGGCAAGATGATTCCTCATCTGACAGCAGCGGCGTGGCAACTCAAGAGGGACCAGATCGAAAAACTCATTCCCGGCATTACCAGGCGGAGGTACGTCTACCGCTTTTCGCGCCGGGAGTACGAAAAAGAGTTCGGCAAAGAGTACCGGGGCCGGCGAGTGGCAGGGGAAATCGAGGGCTACGAACACCGCATGGTCGAGGCTGCGCATACGCCTGGAATCGGAGCCAAAATCCTGGCCATCGTCTTCACCATCATTCCCAGGTTCGGCCCGCTCCGCACACTTGATTTCAAGCCTGCTACGCCTCAGACGGAGCGTGTATTCCTGGCCAGCCTGAAAGCGATTCGCTCCGATTACCGTCACCGCCTGGAGCAAGTTGAGACGGGTACTCTCGACCTATCGAACTCGGACTTTGACACGGGAAAGCCGACTCGCGCCGGCGAGTACTCACTTGCCGATCGCACCTATGCGAATCTGCTGGCCCAACTGCGGAAGAAGCACTACAAGAACGTAACGCCGGAGATACGCGCCAATATCCTGGCATTCTACGAGCATTACGGCACTGCTCCGGCCACAAAGCACTGTAAGGTCTGCCGGAATCTCCCTCAGGAACTCGACGAGATAAAAGCTGCGCCTGCTCATGCGGCAAACGTTGCTGCTGCGAGGTAGCACACACCTGTTTTTCAGATCTGTTCGTGATCGCCGCCCTCCTCGAGACTCCGGGTTATCCTCCGTGATCCGAAACGTTGCAGCCGGGGCACTCGCCGCAAAATGCATTCCCCTTGTAATCGAGCTCTTTGAGCCCCCGCTGCGAAGTGTAGAAGCCGTGGCCAACCTGATTTTTCAATAACCTGAAAAGCCGCGAGCCGGCGTCATCGCCTTCCGCGCGCTCATTCAGCGATCTCAGAATCTCGCTCTGCGACGCAGGGGAGGCGTCGGTGAAAGGTTTACTCCCGCGCCTATTCGATTCCCTCGCAATCCAGTCTAGCCCTTCTTTCCATATCCTTTGCGGATCGTGCGTTTCAAGCGCTGTCACTGCATCTTCCCCGTAGAAGGCGACGGCCAGGGTGCGGTGTTGCGGCGACAGGTCGAGAGCCGCTTTGCGAACTGCGGCGGAATTGTAGACTTCCAGATCGATCCACTGGGCGATCTCCAGTATTACGGCTCCCATGCTACTGGTGTCCTCTGATTCACCCAAAACCATTGCGACGAGGCGCCTTACCACCTTGAAATCAGGCGGTGAAAAAAACTGCGGCTCGAATGAGCCGCTTGGCGGCCGCAAGAAATCCGTCTCGCTGCCGATCGGGATGGGATAGAAGCGACCGTCGCTTTCGAGCGCGTGCGTCATGTGGTCTTCCGAGGGGTTATAGAGCCCGGGGGGAAGTTGATCCGTCGCTGCGGCCGCGGGCCCGCTCGTGCACGCAACGGGCGCGCCTCGGAAGCCCATGAGGACAGCCGTTCCGCCGAGGCGTATGAGCCACTCGCGGCGGGTCAGATCCGGACTTTCCGTATGCGGGGCTGTGTCGGTGTCCGGGCAAGTTTGGTCCTTTCGTTTGGGATCCTTGGTCATTTTTCTCAAAGATCTCCCTTCCTTAAACCCTCCACAAGGCGGTCCGATGCGCGCACGGAAACTGCCATGATCGTTAATGTCGGCTCGTAGGGGCCTTGCGTGACAAACGCCGCACCGTCGGTGACCAAAACGTTTTTCGCATCGTGGACGCGATTGAAACGGTCCAACACGCTTTTCCTGGGGTCGAGGCCCATCCGCGCCGTCCCGCACTCGTGAATATTCTTGCCGAAAACACTTAGGTTCTCGCGCGGGGGCTGCACGCTCTCGAGTTTCATTGTTTCGAGGATATTCAAGACCTCCTGGCGCATGGCTCTCGCCATGGCCCTCTCATTCTCACCGTAACTCGCGTGAATGCGGAGGGCAGGGATGCCCCAGGCGTCTTTAACTTGCGGGTCAAGCTCGACAAAGTTGTTGTAGTCCGGCAAGCATTCGCCTTGTGCCGTGATCCCGAAATAGTAGGGAATTTCCTCACGCACCTGCTTACGCCAGTCCGCGCCAAAGCCAGGAAGGGAAAACGCGTGTCCATACAATTCCTGGCTGCCGTCGCCATCGAAGCGATAGCCGCGCAAGAAATTCTTATTGTGATTGTTACCCACGTTGGTATACTTGGCGATCAGAAATCCGCAGGGTGTCCCTACTGGCTCGCGCTGGGAAGAGCGGAGGGAAGGAATGATCCCCCCGGCGCCTTCCAAAGTAAAGTGATCCATTAAGTAGTGTCCTAACAGCCCTTGAGAGTTTCCCACGCCCTTAGGGAAGCGGCGGGTTTTGGAGTTGAGTAGAATCCTCGTAGATTCGAGCGCTGAAGCGGCCAGCACCACAACCTTGGCATAGGCCTCGCGGTGGGCGCCCCCTGTGCGTTCGACATAGTGGACCCCGTCCGCGCGGGCTTCGTCTTTATTCATCACCAGGTGGCTCACCACGGCATCGCTCTCGAGCGTCAACCGCCCGGTACGCCAGGCGGCGGGAAGTGTGACCGAGGGGCTGTTGAAGTAGGAGGCCGTATGGCAGCCACGCTGGCATTCGTCGCAGTAATGGCATGCCGGGCGGCCGTTGTGGGGCACTGTCAGGTTTGCCACGCGGTCGGGCATCACTTTCCAGCCGAACTTCTCGCGCAGAACTTTCTTTGTCATCTCTCCGCCGCAAGAGAGTCGCATGGGCGGCAGGTACTGGCCGTCGGGGAATTGTTCCAAGCCTTCAAGCGATCCGCTCACGCCAATAAAGCTCTCGACTTTGTCGTAATACGGAGCAAGCTCCCGGTAGTCAAATGGCCAGTCTTCTCCGTAGCCGTCGCGGCTGGCGGCCTTGAATTCGTAGTCGCTGTAGCGATAGCTTTCGCGCCCCCAGCAGAAAGTCCTCCCACCTATTTGTCGGCCTCGTATCCACATAAAAGGCTTATCGGGGGGCGTAGTGTAGGGATTCTCGTGGTCGTTAACAAAGAACTGGTGGCTATATTCGTCGCAGGCGTAGCACAACCGCTGTACGGGCTGCTTGGTGAGCAGCGCCTTCTGATCTCCGAAGCCCCGGAACTTCAATTGGTACGGCCAAACGTGCTCCGTGAAGTCGCGCGTGGGGATGCGCGGCGGGCCAGCCTCGAGCATCAAGACGGCAAGGCCATGTTCAGTCAGTTCCTTCGCCACCCAACCGCCGCTGGCGCCGGACCCGACCACGATAGCATCGTAGACCTTATTCGTTTCTGTCATGCGGTGGACTCTTTCCACGAACTCGCGCAACCCAGGTTATTCATTTTGGCGCCCCGACTGCCGTCCATTCTATGCCAAGCCCTGGCATCGCGGCAATCTTTCCCTTGGCGCGACCCTTCATGCCTCGACTCCCTCTGCCTCCGATGCTTTGTTTTCTACAACATTCTCGCTTTGTTCCGGCAATTTTGATGTTTCTCCGCCGCTTTCCCCTGTCGGACTTTCTGACCGGGCAGTCGTAGCGCTGGCCTTTAGGCCAGCATGTGCCGAA
>JBELAJ010000567.1:0-5468 GCA_049508935.1 Terriglobia bacterium
GGATGGCTTCAAGCGGCTCTTCGGCGCAACCATTTTCTTCGGAACCGAAGATCATCCTCACTCCGCTCCATTCCTCGATTGGAGCCGCTTCCATTTCTTCGATGACTTGAAGCTCTGGTTCGTCACGGCCGAACGTGAACTTCCTTCTGTCGGTCGGCATGACAACATCATTACTGTAAGCGAGGCATTTTATCGTGAAATCGACGCGCACAGAATTCCCGTTGAGCGAGAGGTCGTCGCCGCCCTCGCTCATGCTCCTGGTATGCTCGATTTCTATATCTGGCTCGTATGGAAGAATTGGACGAACCACGGCGCAGTGGCGCGTATTCCGCTCGTGGGTCCGGGTAGCCTTAAAGAGCAACTCGGAGTGGCCGATTACCCTCTGGAGCGAACATTCCGGCTCACCCTGCGCCGCTGGCTACGAACCGTCCGCGCACTTTGGCCTGACTGCCCCGCATGTTTATCCGAAGATCATTCTGCTTTGGTGATCGTTTCCTCGCGTGGTGTAGGTCCGATCTGCCCTGCCACCTGAATCTCCCATCCAACGGCCCCCCATGACGCGCCAGCGGAGTGCGGAATAACGCGAGAGGCAGAAATCCTCAAAGCTGTACGTGCAAGAAAAGTTGCTATCAGAAGTTGGCATGTTGATGACGTCTAGACGATTGGCGCCATGGATCCCTGATCTCTTGCGTGCTTTGACGATCGCTATTTCGTCGATGCCGTCCTCGATTAGGAATTCTTGGTCTATCAAAACAGCTCTCGTTTCCGAATCACCCTCCTGGCTAGGGTCAGGATCCTCGAGAATACGCCTCAGGACATTTGCGTCGCCCTCATCACACGCCGCGAGGCTGCCATAGAGTGAGTTATAGAGGATCGTCCGACCATTCGCTGGTTCATCCACAACGATGTTCTACTCAGACGGTTTCACGAGAGGACTTCCTCCGGTCTCACCGAGGGCGTTCAGGCTCCTCCATGAAGACGACGTAACCTGAGTTACCGATAGCGAGTGCTTCCCGGATTCTGCCCTTTACCCTGACTATTTCCCCAACAACGGGCAGGGATCTCTCTGTAACAACTTTGATTTCCCCTTTCTCGTCCCGCACCGTGAAGTACTTCAGCACCAGTAATGAAGTCCGGTCAACGACTTTCCCTCGGATGGAAACGAGGTTAACCTCGTACTGCCGGGGATAGCGGAGGAGTTCAGTAATGGGCGTACCTCTCCACTGGTGGTAGAAATACCAGCCGCCGGCCACCCCGCCTGCAATAAGAAGAAGAGCCACCACAACCCATTTGCGCATTTCTATCGTCCCAACAACGGTCATACGCCGCTAGGGAATTCCCGCCAACTCCAACGGGCCAGCGGTTCCCTGCTTAAGCTTCCTTTGTGAGACAGCAGCAGAGTTACCTGTGCGGCAAATCCCGCCGCCTTTGGGGATCACGCCTTCGCCAGGTCCGGGGCTGGCTCGGACTCCTCGAGGTCAGCAGCGGCCTCGGCCTTTGTTTTTGGCTGGTCGAGCACTGTGATGCGCTCCACTTTCAGCGTCGTCTTACTATCGGGGAAACTTCCAAAAGGACTGGTGGCCTTATGGAGCGCCGTCTCACCGTACAAATAACGTTTGTCCGAACCGTCCTTTGCAGGTACCCAGTCCAATCCGTCCGCGGGCGTGCCTGAAGTTACTTCCAGGCCTACCGCCACATGATTGACCGTCTCGGAGTCGAAAGCAACCCACAGCAACGCCACCCGGAACCCCAGGTAGGAGAGCAGGGAAGCGCAGAAGAGACTCGTGCATTCGCAATCTCCCACCTGGTCGTGCAGCGTCTCCACTGCAAAGCGACCGTATTCCTCGTAGGGCCCTCCCTGGAAGCCAGCGGTTGAATCCGCATCGAACTGATACGTGATGGCTTGCTGCACAAACGCAAGTACCAGATTGGCGAAGGCGGTAGTGGGCAACTGGTGCTTTCGAGCGACAGACAGAATCTGAGCGCACATGCGAAGGATCTCCTGCCGTCCGGTATCACTCACCGGTGGGCGGTCCATGAGCACCACAGCCTGAGGGTCGCTCTGGTAAAGAACGCCTCGCGCGCCAGCGTTGAGCTGCCGCAAGCGTTCGAGTACCTCGTCAGGAATTCGAATGCCGACCGGATAGCTGAAGCCCAATGCGACCTTGAGACTGTAAATGGGTTGGGCGTCCGCATCGGGTGGGACGATGGTGTCGCTTGGAAGCTCGCCTTGGCGCTCCTCTTCGCGCAGCTTATCGCGCTCTTCCTCCTCCAGGTTGCGGCGCAACCAATCGGGAATCCGAAATGGCCAACGTTTCCACTGGACGGTGATGCGCTCCTGCATCCTCAAGAAAAGCATCGCGGCCGCAGCATCCACCAGCGCAATATTCAAGGCAGGCCGCGCTGAGCCGAGGGCACGAAATTGCGCCAGGAGCAAGGCGACGACACAAGCCACAAGCAGAGACAAGTCCAGCTTGGCGAGGCTGCCCTTCTCCCGCGCAAGAACCATCCATGCGGCCACGCCCGACGACTCGAGGAGGGACCTGGGAACACCCAGAAATAAGAGCAAGGGCAAGAGGGTCAACCAGAATGGCCCGCGACCCCGAAAGAATAATTCCGATCGCCCTGGCCAGAAGGTTGAGAAAATCAAGAACGCAATCTCCAGAATCACCGCAGTCGCGAGTCCCGCCGCCAAACGGTCCACGATTGAGACCGGTTTGGGTATGTAGCCCGGTGGCACTCTGAGACGGAAGCCCCACCATTGGACTGGGCTCAAGCTTTCGCGGGAAAGGGGATCGGTGGCCATCAGGCTATCTCCTCGGGAAGCTGCGCGGGTTTGAATACCGGGTCGCTCCACGGGGCCTGCAAGTGTCTCTTCCACGCCAAACCCATCGCTTGGGTCGGTGAAGCTTCGTTTGGGTAGAAGATCAAGTCCGAAGCGGAAATACAGTTGCACACTTGCAGATGCAGCGAAAGGCGGTCGGCCCCTGCCTCGTTCGACCAGTTCAGGTTGCCCGCCAGCGGATCCTCTCCATGGGCTGCCAGCACCAGCAGCGAAACTTGAGGTGACTTGGCGTGAGCGCGCGGCGTCGCCAGCGAGGCGTACCGGTCCCAAAGAGGTGTAGACGTAATGCTCTGGTGGGGGAAGGGCTCGCAGTATTGAGAGATCCGACCCGTCAGCGCAAACGCATCCGAAAAGTGGGCGCGTATTTGAGTGTAGAGGGTGTCAAAGAAGCGAAAGCCCGAACTCGCATTTCGGGTCGTTCCATCCAGCAGGTCCTTGGGGCTGGGGAGACGGAACGAAGCTCTCCATATGTGGTCGCAGCCGTGGCCCGAACCGCTGGTGAACGGAAGCACCCAATCCTCGTTCGGCGCCCCGGCGCGGCCCGCATAAAGGAGCCGCATCCAGTCTGGAGGCACTTTGTCCGACGAAGCGCCGACTCGCTCCAATTCCCTCTCGATGCCCTCCGGAGCCGATATCGAGATTTCGGGAAGTATCGTCTCAACCCGCGAAACCTGAAATTGTTCCAGGAACCGAGCTTCCGCGGCGTTGAAGCTCTCCGCAGCGTCGGCCAGATACCGGCTAAAATCCGCCAGCACCGTTTGTGGCTTGAGGAGGTCGGGATCTACCGCGGCAGGTTCCAGATGCCGCTTTAGCCGGGGCCGCATCGGAGCTGGGATGGGCGGCTCCGGGGTCTGGCCATCGAAGAACCAGTCCAGGCAATCCTTCATCGAATTCAGTAAATCGCGGTAGGCGCCATCGCGCGCCAAACGATCCTCAAACTCAAGAACGGCCTTGTAGTGCTCCATCCAGACACGAAAGACGCCAAATATCCGGCGCCTCACGCCTTGCAAGTGCCGCATGTACAAGTACCCAGCAACTAAAACACCAGTCAAGGCCCCGGCCAGCAGCCGCAGAGGTGCGGGATCGATCAAGCCGAGATCGAAAGGCAACGCAAACATTGTGCCCACACACAGAGCAAACACTGGAATCAAGCGCAGGATGACTGCGGCGGGGCTCGGCACCTCCGCCAGCTCCGTCTCGAAGCGCTGGCGAGCTTTATCAGCAGAAGCGCGCAAGGCGCCGGCATCCGGGCGCTGCGGCCGTTCGTGCGCTTCAACTTCCTCCAGTCTCTCGCCCGCCTCCTCTAAGTGGCGGCGGATCTTGCCAAGAAATGCTTGCGCGGCAAGGTGAGGCTCGGCCTCTACGGGTTCGCGGAAGGTGCGGCCGAAGACCTCCGCCACGCCATGCTCAGCGGCGCCCAGGAAGGCAGTGAGAATGCGGTGCGTCACGATGGCCAGTTGCTGGCGACGACGCCCCAGCACGCCCTGTTCAATCAGCGCCACCAATTCATCGAGTGCCCCGGGCCAGAGATCCAGGGGCAGGGCCAGCATCCGGTTTTCGCCGTAAAAAGCCATGACGCGCGCCCAATCCTTCTGGTCGAAGAGCCGCCCGAAAAGCAGGCGCAGGCGTTCGAGGTCGTACCACTGGGGCGGGCGGCTGGCCGTTTCCGAAGGCCACGGGATCTCGGTCTTTTCGGCGACTTGGTCCCATAGGACAGCTGCGGCTCGACCCTCGACATCTGCTAGAAAGGCGCCCAGCGCAGGGTTCACCTTCAATTTCCCTGCCTCCTGGAGGCCGGCGCACCCCCTCTGTTCCCCCAACCGCCGCAGACAGAGGTTGGCGAGCCGCGCGGCTAGCAACCGCACAAGTGGTTCTGCCGGACAGGATACGCCGTAGGCGCCGGCGACCGCGAAGGGAGAGGCGGGATCGTAGGGCTGGCCTGCCCAGCGAACTCTTTGCGCCTCGTCAACCTCGAAAGCAAACGGGTCGACGGCAGAGAAAGGCAGGTTGAGGGGAACGGTCACGCTGCGGCTCAGACCTAATATCGTGAAAGCCGCAATGGCGATCTGCTCCGCCCGTCCGAACGTACCCCCATCCACATCGATATCACCCACCAGATAGACAGGAGCCGCAGCCTCATACGCAGGCCGGGATTGGAAGAACTGAGCGAGGTCCAGGAGAGTGCGCGCGATGAGCGCATGAGTCTTCTCTTCTTCTTCCTCTTGGGTGGTGAGCGGCCCTCCTGCCGAGCCAATTCCCAAAACCGCCTGTACCTGCACCCCCAGCAGATGCCCGCGGCGGCCGTCCCGCGGCAAAGAGCGCCAGCAGGCCAAGCAGTGCCGCCCCGGTCGTCGGTAGTGCCAGTGAGCCGGCCACGACCACGACAGTCCGGAACGGCACGTGGGCCCCCAACAACTCTCTCGGCCGTGCCTCGACGAGCTGATGCAGCTTGTCACGCAGACCGTGGAACTTCGCGATGCTGACAGCGGCGACGCCTCGGTCTAGCCAAACTTCCGCGGCCGGCTGAGTGAAATACTGGATTTGAAAAGGGTTGCGATTTCATTCCGTCACTATGTTGGAGACCTCGTGCCAGCTTCTCACTGGCTTCATGACCTCCGTGGGA
>JBELAJ010000568.1:0-9970 GCA_049508935.1 Terriglobia bacterium
AACATTTACCCGGAAGTGGCGGGCACAGTGAAAGAAATCCTCGTATCTGAGGGTCAACAAGTCAAGGCGGGCCAGCCCCTGCTTCTGATTGACGATTCGATCCAAAGAGCGACGACGGAGCAACAGGGTTCATCGGCAGAAGCTGCCGCGGCGCTCTTAAGAGAGCTGAAAGCGGAGCCGAGAAAAGAGACCCTCGATGTCGCCGACGCACAAGTGGTTTCTGCCGAAGCCACCTTGAAAACCGCCCAAGACACGTTGCAGAAAGACCAAGCGGCTTACGAAATCGATCCGCGCTCGGTGAGCAAAGATGCGTTAGACAGCGCCCTCAATGCCGCCGCGGTGGCGGAGGCGAACCTCATAGTGGCCAAAAAGCAGGATGATTTGACGAAAGCGGGAGCCTGGATGTACGACATTCAGAATCAGGAACGGCAGCAGCACGCTTTGGCCAAAGCTTATACGGCCTCCCGCGCGCTGCTCGGAAAATATACACTCCGCGCCTCACGTGATGGGATTGTGCTCTCCATCAACACTATGGTGGGCAGCTACGTTTCCCCGCAGGGATCTTATGACGCCTACACGCAGGGGCCGGACCCAGTCATCGTCTTGGGAAGTCCGCCATCCTCTCTCCACGTGCGCTGCTACGTCGACGAAATCCTGGTCCCACGGTTATGCCCGGGCCCCAAAATGATTGCGCAAATGTCCATTCGTGGGTCGGACGTCAAGATTCCCTTGGAATTCGTTCGTGTTCAGCCTTACGTTTCTCCGAAAATCGAGCTCTCAGACCAACGCCAGGAACGCGTGGATGTCCGCGTTCTGCCGGTGATCTTCAAGATCGCGAAGACCTCGGGTACCAACCTGTATCCCGGTGAGCTGGTCGATGTGTACATCAGCGAGTGACATGCAGGTGAGGAACGCCAAATGCAACGCTCTATCAAGATAGGTCAGGTTTTTTTGTTGACTGCGGTCCTGATGATTATGCTGCTGGCAATGGGTTGTGTTGTTGGGCCTAAGTATTTACGACCGCCGGTTCAAACCCCGGCTGCCTATAAGGAGATTTCACAGGGCACCGCGGCGACGCCGGAGTCTTGGCGGACGGGCCAGCCGAAGGATAGGACAGACCGCGGGAAGTGGTGGAAGGTTTTCAATGATCCGCAATTGGATGAACTGGAGGAGAAAGCTGCTTCATCCAATCAAGAAATCATTGAAGCAGCGGACAACTTTCTGGCCGCGCGGGCCCTGGTTCGTGAAGCTCGCACGCAGTATTTCCCGACCGTGAGCACAACCCCAAGCATTCTCAATTCGCGCCCATCGCCGGGGCAATTCGGGGGACTGCGGGCGGGAAGCTCCACGGGGGCCAGTTTATCCGTCAAGCCGTACACCAACTACTCGTTGCCTTTTGATGCCTCTTGGGAGCCCGACCTCTGGGGGCGTATTCGGAGCGGCGTGAGGGCCAGTGTCTACGCCGTGCAAGCCAGCGCAGCCGATCTCGAAAACGTTCGACTGAGCGTCCAGGCGGAGCTCGCCGCCGACTACTACGAGCTGCGCGCCCAGGATTCTCTAAAAGAGGTGCTCGATACGACGGTCAACGCCTATCAGGAAACTCTTGGTCTCACGAGCACTCAGTACCGGGCGGGCCTGGGCTCCGAGGAGGCGGTGGCGCAAGCCGAGGCGCAATTGAAAGCGGCGCAGGCACAGGACACGAACCTGGGAATCGCGCGCGCCCAGTATGAACATGCCATCGCGGTACTGGTGGGCAAGCCCGCTTCCACGTTTTCTCTTCCGGCACGGTCCCACCCCACCAACCCTCCGAATATCCCAGTCGGGGTCCCGTCGGAGCTCCTCGAGAGGCGCCCGGATATTGCGGCAGCAGAGCGTTCTGTGGCGGAGGCGAATGCGCAAATTGGGGTGGCCAAAACAGCCTATTTTCCAGCTATCCTGCTCAGCGCCACCGCTGGATTCGGGAATTCGTCGGCCGCAGACTGGTTTACCTGGCCAAGCCGCTTTTGGTCGGTAGGACCAAGCTTGGCAGAGACCATTTTTGATGCCGGGCTAAGGCGAGCCACCATGGAGCAATTCCGCGCCTCGTATGACGCGACAGTCGCGAATTATCGACAGACCGTGTTGACAGCATTCCAACAGGTCGAAGATAACCTCGCCTCTTTGCGAATCTTGTCGCAGGACATCGAGCAACAGGATGCCGCGGTGGAGGCCGCAGCCAGGGGTTTACTGGAAGCTACCGTGAGATACAAAGCCGGGCTCGATCCCTATCTTAATGTGATAAGCGCTCAAACGATCCTATTGAACGACCAACAAACGGCTGTGAATTTTCGTATGCAGCAGATGGTGGCGAGCGTTCAGTTGATCAAGGCCCTGGGCGGCGGTTGGGATAGTGCCTGGCTTCCAGCGCCGAATCAATTGAAAACCGCGATGGGCGGCAGCTCTGGTCATCGAGATGAGGCGCCTCAAGAAGTGGGCAGCGTGGGGCAGTAAGGAGACAACATGAAGCAACTTGGCGTTCAATCCGGCTCAGTCTGTATTATGTGTGGCAAGCCATCAAACCAGCGCATCTGTGAGTCTTGCAGCGCTGAGATCGAGGCCGAGGCAATCCACAAAAAGTTGAAATCCGACAAGCCAGACAAGCAGCCGGATTAATGGGGCCTGGGGACTGCAGCGGAGGCTTGTTGAAAAGGGCGCCTCACGAGCACGCTGAAACCTATCTGCTTGCTGGGCGCCTGAATCGGACCACCTATGAAGTTCAGCGTTCTCGCACTTGATTACGACGGAACCATCGCCCAGGAAGGGGTCCTGGACCCTGAGGTCAGGACAGCGATCGCGGAAGTGCGGAGACAAGGAATTACCGTCATCATTGCAAGTGGGCGCACCCTTTCCGACTTGCAACGCGTGGCTGGAGATCTTGGATTCGTCGATGCCGTGGTCGCGGAAAACGGCGCCGTTCTCTCCTTCGCCAACGGTCACTCGAGGCTACTCGGCCCGCCCCCGCCCGAATTCTTCCTTGCGGAGCTAAAGCGACGCCGCATCGCCTTTTCGACCGGCCAGTGCATCGTGGAAGCAGACGCTTCGTTCGCTCAGCCGATCTTGGCTGTCATTAGAGAACTCGAACTTCCGCTCGTGCTGTTGTTCAATCGAAGCCGCCTGATGGTCCTTTCACAGTCGATCAGCAAAGCCACGGGGTTGCGGGCTGCGCTCAGCGCGCTCCGCTTGTCGGTTCACAACGCCATAGCGATCGGCGATGCCGAGAACGATCATGACCTGTTAATGGCCTGCGAGCTGGGCGTAGCAGTCGCTTGGGGCAGTCGAGCTCTTCAGGCTGTGGCGGAAGAGGTTCTCCAAGGTGCGGGTCCGAGCGCGGTGGCGGCTTACATTCGGCAGGCTGCGAGAAAAGGCAGGTTGCCGCCTGACCGGCTCAGCCGTCGCTCCGTAACCGTCGGTACAACTGCGGACGGGCGCGCGGTTTCGTTTCCAATTCGCGGGTATGACGTCCTTATAACCGGGGGCCCACAGTGTGGAAAGTCCTGGGGCACCGGGCTTCTCTGTGAACAGCTTATTCTCCAGGGCTACTGCGTATGGGTGGTAGACCCCGAAGGGGATTACAGCACGCTAGAAGCCCTCCCCGGGGTCGTCGTGATAGGAGGTGGTGAGTCTCCTCCCGCGCCTGGCGATCTGGAACAAGCCTTGCGACATCCTGATGTCAGCGTGGTGGTGGACCTGTCGCGCGTGCCGTTCCAGCTGAAACGCGAATATCTGAACTCGCTCTTGCCGATGCTGGCTTCTCACCGTCGATCAACAGGATTGCCACACGCTATCGTTATCGATGAAGCTCACTATTTTCTTAACGAACCCAATGTTCTTCAGTTGTTGGATCTGGATTTAGGCGCTTACTCGCTTGTGACGTACCGTCCTTCGGATCTGCATGCGGATCTCTGTAGAGCCTTTGACATCATTGTCACCACGCGAATGAGCGATCCGCAATCTATTGAAGCGATACTGGCGATGTCTCGTTGCAGTGCCGGCGTTGAATTAAGGGCGCTCATCGAAGGTCTGGCGATTAACGAGGCGGCTATTCTGCCGGGGCCTGTCACTGGAGGAAAGCTGTTGCCATTCAAGCTTCTGCCCCGGCTCACCCAGCACGTCCGTCACCGGGTGAAGTATTTCGATGTATCTGTCGGCGAAGGACAAGGGTTCGTGTTCACATATAAGGGCAATTCAGTGGGGGAGCGGGCTTGCAGTTTAAGGCAGTTTGTATGCGCAGTAACAAGCCTTCCTCTCGAAGTACTTGACGGTCACGCTAAACGAGGAGACTTCTCGCGCTGGATTTTGGAGGTATTCCGCGATCATCCGCTCTCATCAAGGATTCGCAAAGTGGAGGAACAGGATCGCTTGGGTCACATCCGTGATCTCAGATATGCACTCGCAACCTTAGTTCGGGAACGCTATGACCTGCCCCCGAGTATCAACGTACCCGGATAAGCCTTGCACTCAAGGATTAGGTTATTAAGTTTGCTGGGAAGAAGGCCAAGTCAACCCATTAGTTAAGAGGTATGCTGAGCCGATGCTATCGAGATTCTTCCAGTGGCTACCGCCGGAAACGATAAAGATCCTTTTGGTATTAGGTCTTTCGCTACTGGTCGGTTCGGAGCGGGAGGAACATAAAGCCCTCTGATTGGACTCATCGGTTATGCGATGGCTCTTCTTGGGGCCGGGCAACTTCTGCCGCTCACCTTGGGGTTTGCAGTGGTGGGAGGATTTCTGTTTCTCTCTTATTGGCACAAGCTCACCACTTCCGCAGCCGCCGGCATCACCTCCGAGGTATCCGCCTTGACCATCTACGTCGTGGGCGGGCTCGTTTATCAGGGCCACTTCTGGGTTGCCACCACGTTGAGCGTGGCCAGCGCCCTCCTGCTGGAGTTGAAGACTGGCCTCGAAGGACTCGCCAAGCGTGTTGCTTCTGAAGAGATCCTTACCTTCACTAAGTTTCTCCTTCTCACAGTCGTCATCCTACCGATACTGCCCAATCAAGCCTTTGGTCCGTTCCAGATCAATCCCTTCAAGGCGTGGCTCGTGGTCGCCGCTGTCAGCACGGTGTCTTACGGGAGCTACGTACTGCAGAAGCTGACGAAGCCAAAAGGCGGAGCGTTGCTCACAGCCATCCTCGGCGGGGCATATTCCTCGACCGTGACTACTGTGGCCCTGGCCAAGCGAGCCTCGCGCGAGGAGCGGCCCCACCTTTTCTCGGGCGCCATCCTGACAGCTTCCGGTGTCATGTATGTGCGCCTGGTTATACTGCTGGGCTTATTCAACCGGAATCTGATGATCAGATTGGCCCCATCGTTCCTCGGACTGGCCTTCGTGGCGCTTGCTGGGGGCTGGATTTGGTCCCGCCAGCCCGACGACCGATCTGAGGCGGTTAAGCGAGAGTTCGAACCCTCAAATCCGCTTGAGCTGCGTGCGGCGTTTCTCTTCGCAATCCTCTTCCTCGCCATGCTCGTGGTTACCCACCTGGCGGTTGAGCACCTAGGAAGAGCCGGAGTTTACGGGCTGGCGGCGATTATGGGAGTCACGGATGTGGACCCGTTTATCATGGGCATAACCCAAGCAACGCCCGCGCTCACTCCTCTGGCGGTCGGATCGGCAAGTATTGTGATTGCAGCCGCCAGTAACAACTTGGTCAAAGGAATTTATGCCTACGCCATGGCCGACCACAAAACAGGGATTCAGAGCCTGTGTCTTTTGGTAGGATTGGCCGCGCTAGGTCTCATACCACTTTTTTGGCTGCGGGCGTGATTCCGCATTGTTCCGACGTTCCGCCCTAGGCCGAACGTGTGGTGGGCCTTGCCTGACTGTGATAAGATTCGCAACCAACATTAGTTCCCGGGAGGGAGAATGGTATGGATCCTCCCCATGACCACGCCAAATTTCGTGGAGGAACCCCGGGTGAAAGCACCCGAAGTGACCTGCCATTCCAGTTCGCCAGCCCCGCGCTTGGAGCGAGATTTCGTATGTACGCTGGTCGCATTGTCCTAGCGACGCGAAAGAAGGAGAGTAAATATGCTTTCAGATGAACTCTCCGGGCCGCACGCGTGATATCGGTCGAGGGAATTCGGGGGTAAATCGTGCAGCATCAATGGAATTACCGGATCGCAGTTGTACTTGCCGGAGGCCTCCTTACTAGTCTCTTAACCACTCCCGTGCAAGGACAATCCCAACCTCCGCAGTACGTCACCACGGTTTGGAGCGCGGAGCAAGGTCTACCGCAGAATTCCGTGAACGCATTGGCGCAGGACCACGATGGCTATCTCTGGATAGGCACGTTCGGAGGACTCGCGCGATTTGATGGCGCGCGCTTCACAGTCTTCGGGGCGGCGGATACGCCAGGTTTCGGCAGCGATCAGATTTTCTCTTTGTACGAGAGCCGTTCAGCGGTGTTGTGGATCGGCACTGTGGACGGCGGTCTCACCCGGCTGCGTGATGGCGTAGCCACCACATATACCGAGCGTGACGGCTTGCCGAGCCGATTCATAAGCTCCATCCGCGAGGATGCCGCAGCGAACGTGTGGATCAACACGTCACGGGGCGTGGCGCGTTTTGCCGGCACAAGACTGGAGCCTTACGCCACTCACCGGGGACAGGCCGTACGCGAGTTCTTCCTCCAAGCGCTGGACGGAAGCATGTGGTTTCGCTCCGGAACAGACGTTGTGCGTTTCGGGCCGGATGGCTCAATTGCGACCCTGACTCCCCACAAGCCGAGTGTTTTTCTCGTCCACGAAGCTCGGGACGGAACTGTCTGGATTGCCTTTCGCGATGAGTATCGTCTAGTGCGTTATGACCATGGGTCGTTCTCCGATGTGCCGCTGCCACCGATAGGCCCGTCTCCCCTGTGCGCCGGGCAAGGCGTCCAGGCCATTGCGGAGGACACGGATGGGCAATTGCTGCTGCTCACCCCGGCCGGACTCGTTCGGATTGTCGGCGGGAGGCTCAGTCCTCTCGAAGCACTATCCTTGCCTGCGAATGGCGCCGAGTTGCCCAAGGTGCGCAGCCTCCTGGCTGATCGAGAGGGCAACCTCTGGGTGGGAACGATTGGGACCGGGTTGACTCGTCTCCGGCGGGCCCCCTTGACAGCCTATGGAAAAGACGAAGGTCTCTCGGACTCAAGCTTCAGTACGGTGTTTCAGGATCGGGAAGGCCGCATCTGGCTTGGCGGAGATCTGCTCTATTGGTTTGATGGGCATCGGTTCCGTCCGGTTCCGGGCGTGGCGAACATTCTCACCATTGCCCAGACGCGCGATGGTGATTTGTGGTTCGGCGGTTATGGCGGCTTGTGCCGCTCAAGAGCGGGCGTGTTGAGTTGTTTGAAGGTTGAAGCACCGGCCGTAAGAACCATTTATCAAGACCGGCAGGGCACGCTTTGGATCGGTGCGCTGACCGAGGAGCGTCCCGGCGGGCTCTACCGCTTTCGCGATGGGAAATTGGAACAAGTCCCAGGCATCTCCGATGTGCGCGCAATCGCCGAGGACCGGGACGGCGGCTTATGGTTGGGGGGCCTGCAAGGGCTCCGGTACCTCCGCGACAACAAAACCGTCTTGTACGGCCGGAAGCAAGGCTTGTCCAGCAACATCGTAGATGGCATCCACCAGGATTCGAGCGGGACTCTCTGGGTGGCAACCTACGGCGGGGGATTGAACCGTTTGCGGGACGGCCGGTTTACGCCGATCACCGTCAAAGACGGTTTGCCCAATAACATGCTGCTGGGCATCTTGGACGACGCCAGGGGCAATCTCTGGCTCAGCTCCAATCAGGGCATCTTTCGCCTCAGCCTGAAGGAGTTCAACGATTTCGCCGATGGGAAAATCTCTTCCATTGCGCCCGTATCGTATGGGGTCGCCGAGGGCATGAGAAGCACCGAATCCAATGATGGGAGTCCTGCAGGGTGGCAAACTGCCGACGGGCGGATATGGTTTCCCACCCTGCGCGGCGTGGTGGCTATAGACCCCGATGCCGGCAATCGCCTTCCTCCGCCTGTGGTATTGGAGGAGGCATGGGCAAACAAGTTAACACTGGCGCGCGAAGGCCAGACTTCCGTACCCCCTGGCAACAACACACTCGATTTCCGCTTCACAGCCCTGAGCCTCTCTGCTCCGGAGAGAACGCGCTTCAAGTACCGGCTCGAACCGTTTGATAAGGACTGGGTGGACGCCGGAACGCGACGCACCGCTCGCTATACGAACATGGCGCCCGGAAAATACTCGTTCCAGGTGGTTGCGGCGAACGGCTATGGCATTTGGAACGATCAGGGGGCCAGCGCGCGTTTCGTGCTCCGGCCGCACTTTTACCAGACTCTGTGGTTCCGACTTTTCCTGTTCGCCGCCGTGGTGCTGTTTGCCGTCAGTATCCATCGGCTGCGTGTAATGCAACTTCGCGCAAGGGCAACGAAGTTGAAGCAACTCGCGGATGCCCTCCAGGAGCGGGCAAATCTCCTCAACCTCACGCACGACGCCATTTTCGTGATGGATATGGAGGGGGTGATCAAGTACTGGAATCGCGGCGCCGAGGAGCGATACGGCTGGACGGCCGAGCTAGCGATGGGCAGAGATATTCACGAACTCCTAAAGACTGTCTTCCCGGCGCCGTTGGAGCAAATCAAAGCGGAGGTCGTCGGTACGGGCCGTTGGGAAGGCGAACTCGTGCATACCCGCAAGGACGGATCTCAGCTAGTGGTGGGGAGCCGATGGTCTTTGCAGCGAGGCGAGCAGGGTGCGCCGGTCGCGATACTGGAGACCAACAACGACATCACCGAGCGCAAGCGGGCGGAGGAGGCATTGCGTCGTTTGAATCGCGAACTGCGAGCGATCAGTAACTGCAACCAGACCCTCCTGCGCGCCACTGACGAGCAGAGCTTGCTCGAAGAAATCTGCAGGATCGTCCACCAGGAGGCCGGTTACCGCATGGCATGGGTGGCCTATGCCGAACACGATGAGGCCAAGAGCGTGCGTCCTGTCGCGTGGACCGGGACCGAAACGGAGTATCTTGCAAACCTCGGCATTACTTGGGCTGACACGGAGCGTGGGCGCGGACTCGTCGGAACGGCTATCCGAAGCGGGAAGACCTGCTGCATTCAGGATTTCGCGACGGACCCTCGACTGGAACCCTGGCGGGAGGGCGCCCTGCAGTATGGTTTTCGTTCCGGCATCGCACTACCGCTTAAAGACGAACACGCCAACGCCTTCGGCACTCTTGGGATTTATTCCGCCCAACCCAACGCTTTTACGCCGGAAGAAATCCGGTTGCTTGAGGAACTAGCCGGCGATATGGCGTTCGGCATCGTCACCTTGCGCTCCCGCGCTGCACGCCAGCGGGCGGAAGAAGCACTGCGCGAGAGCGAGACGCGCTTCCGCACGTTTGTGGACCACGCGGCGGACGCCCTCTTCATCTTCGACTTCGAGCAACGAACCATTGTTGATGTGAACCGGCAGGCCTGCGAGAGCCTTGGTTATACGCGGCAGGAACTGATTGGGACGATCGGGCTTGCCTTCGACGGGAACGTGGATCGAGCGGTTACGGAATCGATCGCGGAGCGGACGGCAGCGGGTCAGACCGTGATCGACACGCACTGGCATCGGGGAAAGGACGGGACGCTGTTCCCTGTGGAAGTACACACCAGCCAGTATTGGCATGGAGGTCGTCGCTTCCTGCTGAAGGTAGCCCGGGACATCAGTGACCGTTTGCGGGCAGAGGAAGCACGCTCCTACCTCGCCTCCATCGTGGAGTCCTCCGACGACGCGATTATCGGAAGATCCATGGAGGGGATCATTCAATCCTGGAACCGGGGCGCGGAAAGGCTCTATGGGTATACGGCCCGGGAGGCGATTGGCCAGCCGATCACCATGGTGATTCCACCCGACCTTGCCCAAGAACTCGTGAGTAGCGACCGCCTCAAACAGGGAGAGCCGATTCA
>JBELAJ010000569.1:0-7028 GCA_049508935.1 Terriglobia bacterium
CCGGACGTCATCAAGACCGTCATGCATGAGGACGTCACCAAGGAAGAACTGGGCGGGCCCATGACCCACAACGCCACCAGCGGCGTGGCGCACTTCGTTACTAACGACGACCCCGATTGCCTCGCACTGATCCGCGAGTTGCTGTCGTTCATGCCGCAGAACAATCACGAGGATTCGCCTCGCGTCGAAACCCAGGACCCTGCGGACCGCCGCGATGCTCTGCTCGACACCATAGTGCCGGTGGATCCCGAGAAGCCTTACGACATCAAGGAGATTATCCACTGCGTCGTGGACGACGGCTATTTCCTCGAGGTACACGAGCACTTCGCCAAAAACCTGGTGGTGGGTTTTGCGCGGCTGGGCGGGCAAAGCGTGGGCATCGTCGCCAACCAACCCGCTGTGCTGGCTGGTTGCCTTGACATCAACGCTTCGGACAAGGGCGCGCGCTTCATCCGCTTCTGCGACGCGTTCAATATTCCCATCGTGACTTTCGAGGACGTTCCGGGTTTCCTGCCCGGCACGCAGCAGGAATATGGCGGCATCATTCGCCACGGGTCGAAGCTGCTCTTCGCCTACTGTGAAGCCACCGTCCCCAAGATCACCGTTATCACCCGCAAGGCTTATGGCGGGGCTTACTGCGTGATGGGATCAAAACACGTCCGCACTGACATCAACCTGGCTTACCCCACCGCTGAAATCGCTGTCATGGGGCCGGAAGGCGCGGTGAATATCGTCTATCGGCGCGAGCTTCAGAAGGCCGAGGACTCGGAGACCTTGCGCCGCGAAAGCGTCGCGGAATTCCGCGAGCGCTTCGCCAACCCGTACATTGCCGCCGAGCGCGGTTGGGTGGACGACGTCATCCAGCCCCGCGACACTCGCCCCAAACTGATCGCAGCCTTGCGCATGCTCGAATCCAAGCGCGACACCAACCCGCCTAAGAAACACGGTAATATTCCGCTGTAATTAGAGGACCGCCAGGACACCGCGCGCGGCCAGACTGATGCCTACGGCCAGCACAAGCAGTGCTGTGGCGGCGGCTGCGGTGAGGCGCCAGCCAAGCTCGCGGAACATGGAAGCGAGTGTGGCCATGCAGGGAATGTAGAACGTGACGAAGAGGGTGAAGATGAGGATTTGCGCAACGCTCATGACGGAGGCCACGTTCGTGGTTCCCAGGGCCTGCATGAGCATGAGGAGTGAGAGTTCTTTTCGCAGCACGCCGAAAATCAAGGTCAGGCCCACCGCGCGCGGCAAACCCAGAAGTGCGGTCAATGGGGAAAGCGCGGAGTTGATGACCTGTTGCCATCCATAGAACTCGATCAGACTCAAGACCGCGCTGCCCGCAACGAGCAGGGGGAACGCCACAAGCACGAACTCGCGCAGGCGCCACCAAGTCTTCATCAGGACCACTTTCAGCGCGGGCAGGCGAAAAGCCGGGACTTCCATCAACATCCCAGGGGATATCTCCGGCCAGATCAGCGCCAGGATGTGGCCTGCTAACACTACGACCAGCAAATTCAAAGCGTAAATGCCAAGTGCGTAATAAGGGCCCAGGTAGACGCCCACCAGCGCCATGATCACCGTCATGCGCGCCGAGCAAGGCACCAGCACGGATAGCACGGCGGCGATGAACCGGTCGCGCCGGGAACTGAGGATGCGCGTCGCCATCACCGCCGGGACGCTGCACCCATAACCAAGAAGCACAGGCAGAGTGGCCGTGCCATGCAGCCCCAGGCGGGCGATGCATGAGGACGTCCATCAAGTAGCCTACTCGAGAGAGGTAGCCGAGGTCTTCGAGCACGGCGAGGCACACCAGGAAGGGCAACAAATAAGGCAACACGATGGCGACGGCGCCGGCCGTCCCGAGCAGCGCGCCTTTCGTTGCCGCCAGGAGCACGCTGTGCGGGTCCAGGTGACGGGTCATCGCAGCGAGGAGGGCATTGAACACACCCAGGATGCGGTCCTCAGAGAACTTGCCCGCCGTGAAGATCAACTGAAAGATCCCCAGGAAAACCAGGACCAGCACGGCGTATCCCCAAACCGGATGCATCACCAGCCGGTCGACCTGCTCCCGCCAGTCACTGCGGGGATGCGTGACGCGGGCCACGCTCTCGAAGAGATTTAAACAAGCGGCGTGCCGCGCTGAGGAGATCGCCGCATCCGCGGGCTGACCCAGAAGGCGGGTGATTTCGTCCTGTGCCTGCCCCACGGCCGTGGCCACGGAGGGGGTATGGAGTTGCGCCAACGCATGGGGATTGCTTTGGAGAAGTTGCAGAGCCTCGAAACGAGCGGGAGGGAATGTCACGGCCGATTCGGCAGGGGCCGTCGCAACGGCAACGGCGGTGACGGCGATCGCGTCATCGCCACCTCCCCTCCTTGCTAAGGAGGGGGCTAGGGGGTGGTCGACGGAGGGCTGGGCCTCACACCCACCACCCCCTGACCCCTCCTCCCGCAGAGGAGAGGAGTTCATGCCGCCGAGTTTCCGTGCTAACCCTTCGACGGTGTCTTCGACTTCCGGCGCATAGATGAAGGGCCGGAGGTATACCTGTGTAGTCTGCCGGGAAAGAGCCAAGGCGGCGCGGAACGCATCCAGGATGCCCTGGCCGCGCGCCGCAATCGTTTCCACCACGGTGACGCCTAGGGCGGCCGAGAGCGCTCTCGAATCGATGAGGATACCCTTGCGCACCGCCTCATCCATCATGTTGAGGCAGACCACCATGGGCGCTTCGAGGTCCTTCAATTCGAGCGTCAGTTCCAGGCTTCTCGCCAGTTGCGAAGCGTCTATGACGTTGATGATCGCATCCCACTGGCCGCTCAAAAGGCAGTCGCGGGCGACGGCTTCGACTGGATTGGTGGGCGTCAGGGAATAGAGGCCAGGCAGGTCAACCAAGTCAACGACCGCGCCGTTCACGCGCGCCTGGCCATGGGTGTACTCGACGGTGGTTCCGGCAAAGTTGGAGGTGAGAGAGCGATAGCCTGCGACGGCGTTAAACAGGGTGCTTTTGCCACAGTTGGGTTGGCCGACAAGAGCGACCTTCACGGCAGGACTTCTACCTTGATCTTCTCGGCCAGTCGCCTGCTGACTGCAACTTGTGTCCCGCGGTTGTTGATGACCAGCGGACCTCCGAAGGGCGCGCGGCAGACCACGCGAATCTGGTCTCCCGCATGAATGCCGATCTGATTGAACGAGCGGCGGATCTCCCAACCCCCGAGAATGGATAGGATTTTCAGGTTGGCTTGCCGGTCTGCTTCGTAAAGGCTTGGTGAGTCAAACTTCGCGCTGTGTGACATGGCACCGCAGTACAGGGCAAAAGGCGTTCCAGAACCGCAACAAAAGAGGCAGGACGTTAAAGGGAAGTAAACCCGCTTATCGCAAGGGAGTTGCAAGTAGGGAGAGGTTCGAGGCGAAGCCGGCGACCCTACATAATGTTCATATGGCCGCAGCGTCTTTTCACCCCACGCCGCTTATTGTACTGGCACGCCATGGCGTTTTTGTACGGGCACGCCATGGCGTGCCCCTACGTTAGGGCGCCCCAACGGCCGTATCTCGAATGGGAACCGCTTCCCGCGGACTTCTGCCAAATTCACTGCGGTGCCGGCTGTAGGCGAAATAGATGGTCAGGCCGATGACGAGCCACACCACGAATCGCACCCAGGTCTCGATGGGCAGGCTAGCCATCAAGACCAGGCAGCATAGGATGGCGAGAATAGGAACCACGGGCACCCAGGGCGTACGGAAAGCCCGGCGACGCTCCGGTTGAGTGCGGCGGAGCACCAGCACGCCCAGCGATACCAGGATGAAGGCGAACAACGTTCCAATATTCGAGAGGTCGGCCAGCGTTCCGATATCAAATATGCCGGCGGGGATAGCCACAAAAAAGCCCGCTACCAAGGTGCTGACGTGAGGCGTGCGGAAACGCGGGTGGACCTTCGAGAACACTCGCGGCAGCAGCCCGTCGCGCGACATGGCGAACCACACACGCGCCTGGCCCAACTGGAAGACCAGCAAGGAGCTCAGCATCCCCATCAGCGCGCCGATGCTCACCCACTTCATGATGTTGGTCAGCCCGATCGCCACCAGCGCGTTCGCCACAGGCGCGGCGTTGCGCAAAGTCGGCCAATGCTGGATTCCGGTCAGGACCAGCGCCACGGAAACATAGAGCACAGCGCAGATCACGAGCGATGCAATGATCCCGATCGGCACATCCTTCTGGGGATTCCGGCACTCTTCTGCGGCTGTCGAGACCGAGTCGAAACCGATGTAGGTGAAGAAGACAATCGCCCCGCCCGTGAGCACTCCCTGAAAGCCGTTGGGCATGAAGGGCTTCCAGTTCGAGACGTGAATGAATCGCGAGGCGGCGGTGATGAACACGATGATGGCGACGATCTTTATCCCCACCATTAAATTGTTGGCTCCGGCGCTCTCCCGGATCCCGATCACCAGGATCACGGTCAAGATCATCACGATCAGGAAGCCCGGCAGGTTGAAATAAGCTCCCGTCGCCTTTCCGCCCATGATCATGGGCTGCATCAGCTGGGGAGGCGGATGCAGGCCAAAGCCGCGCAGCAGGCTGTCCACGTAGGCGGAGAAGCCCACCGCCACCGCCATGTTGCTCACCGCGTATTCAAGGATGAGGTCCCAGCCGATAATCCAGGCCACGATTTCGCCCAAGGTGGCGTAAGAATAGGTGTAGGCGCTCCCGGCGATGGGAATCATGGAAGCCAGTTCGGCGTAGCAGAGCCCCGCCAGAGCGCAGACAAATGCCACCAAGAGGAAAGAGAGGGCAATTGCCGGCCCCGCCCCTGGCCGCCCCGCCATCCCCAGAGCTTTTGTCCCGTGCAGCAGGGCGTCCAGCAGTGGGGCTTTGAGGATCGAACGCACTTCCAGCACCTCTCCCGCCGCAGCCGTGCCGGTCAGGATGAAAATGCCCGTCCCGATGATGGCCCCAATGCCCAGTGCCGTCAGCGACCACGGCCCGAGAGTCTTGCGCAGTTGGTGCCCGGGCGCGTCGGCGTCCGCCAGGAGTTTGTCGATGCTCTTCTTCTGGAAGAATTGGTTGGCCACGCGATTCCTTGAAAAGCAGCTTTCAGCCGTCAGCTATCAGCTCTCAGCTAGCTAATTCCCCTCCTTGGTTAAGGAGGGGTGAGGGGTGGTTGGCTGTAATGCCCGCGCTCGACTTTCCACCTCGTCGTTGCCTCAGAAGTCTTCCACAGCCGTCCTTTGTTTTGAACAACATTCTCGCTTTGTTCCGCGAATTCGCAACATTTGTGGTTGCCCAGGGCCGGTCACAAGGTACGCCCCGATCGGTGCTGACCTGAAGGTCAGCGCTACGGCGCGGCGCTCGAGTTTGCAAAGCCGCAATCGTAGCCGGCTTCGTGTCACTTGCGGGCTCAAGCCATTCGGCTCGGTACCTTCGGTTCGTTTTGAGCCAAATGCCCTGTTTTTGCTCTTTTGAGGCTCTATTTTGAGCTGATTTGCGCGCAAAAGGCGCCCAGTTTGCAGCATTCAAAAAAGTGATTTTCCTTTGTTTTCAAGTACTTCTTAGCTTCGTTCCCACTATTTTTCATTTTTTGTACTGCCCTGCTTTCCCCACTCGGCGGGACCTCGCTGCTTTCCCCTGGGCATCGGCGCGCCCCGGCGCCCATTTGCGACAAAATGTCTCTAACACGGCCACAGCGATAGGCTATCATAGGTCCCCGGGCTTGTCAAGCGGAAAATGCGAAAAAAACGGGCGGACATTCCCGAAAATGTCCGCCGCGCCTGCAGGCGAGGTTGAGTCCCAGAATCGAGAGGCGGCGCGAGATTTGCGCCTGTGTCACTTTTTCGCGTATCCTTACCCGGGTACACGAATGACCACCGAAGCCCAACTCCGTGAAAAACTGCGCAAGATTTACGCCCTCTTCGAAGGCGCAACCACGCCTGGAGAACGCGAGGCCGCCGCGGCCGCCATCGGCCGGGTCAGGCAGGCGCTCGCCGCGGCCGAACCCCGCGAGAAGCCGGTCGAGTTCAAGTTCGCGCTGCCCGACCGCTGGCAACGGCGGCTGTTCACGGCCCTTTGCCGCCGCCACGGCCTCGAACCCTACCGTTACAAGGGTCAGCGATACACCACGGTCATGCTGCGCGCCCCCGCCTCCCTGGTGAACGGCGTGCTCTGGCCGGAGTTCCGTGAAATAAAGCAGGTCCTCGACGAATACCTGAACGAAGCTACGGAGCGTATCATTCGCGAAGAGGTGTTCGGGAACGATAGGGAACCTCAGGAGCGCACCGGCTAGCGTGAAAGCTGGACTGAACAAATGGGGGGTGAGCATGATTAAGCGTATTCTTAGCAGGGAGCATGCGGCCAAGTGGAGAGTTGCAGGCATCGCCATCATCATGACCCTAGCCGCTCAGGGGGGCCTGGCTCAAGACGCAACGGAGGTTCCGCCCGTTGTGCCGGGAGCGAAGCCTGCATGGGTTGAGCACATCAAGATTCGCGGCACGTCACTCGAAGGCAATCTGGGAGGGGATGCGGTCGATCGCGACGCGGTCGTGTTTTTGCCGCCCAGCTATACCAAGGAGAAGCACCGCCGCTATCCGGTGGTTTATGCTCTGCACGGATTTACCGACAAGGCGGAGTGGTTTACCCACGACATTCGTGCGCCCCAAACGATGGAGGGAGCCTGGGCCAAGGGCAGCCAGGAAATGATTGTAGTGCTGCCCGACTCGTACACCGTTTACGGCGGGTCCATGTATTCTAGCTCCGTGACTACGGGCGATTATGAGAAGTTTATCGCCCACGACGTGGTGGCTTACATTGACGCTCACTATCGCACTATTCCTAACCGCGGGAGCCGGGGCCTGGCAGGCCACTCCATGGGCGGTTACGGCACCGCTCGCATTGGAATGAAGCACCCCGACGTGTTCAGCAGCCTCTACATCGGATGTTCACCTCTAAGTTTTTGAGATAACTTGTGTTGCCTCACAGGGTTAAGTGTGATTTTGGCCCTAATTGTGTAGACATGCATACTAAGGCATTAGTCGCATATTGTCC
>JBELAJ010000057.1:0-29334 GCA_049508935.1 Terriglobia bacterium
CAACCTGCACTGTCAAGCAAAAAACGAATGCGAATCTGCTCGGTCAGCGGGGACCGGGCGAAGCCATTGGAATTTCAGAGGGTTAAATGAGGAAGGAAAGTACGAATGCGGAATCGCTGTGGGGGGGGAGAGAAACGAGCCCTTAGAAGGGACGTAATGTCAGATTCGCTGTTCCTGCCACCATAAACTGCGCGCTCACCGCGCCCCTCACCGAAATCTGGGTGCGAGTTGTCGGCAGACGCTGGCGTTCCGGCGGCAGGCTTCTTCAAAATACCCCTGTGCCTTATGGCGATCTCCCAGGCGGTCCCACAATACTGCCAAGTTGGCATAGGGCTCCACGTAATCGGCATTGATCTTGATCGCATCCTCGTAAGCTTGGCGGGCCTCTGCACCCTTCCCCAATGCGTCAAGCGCGTTACCAAGAACGTTATATAGAAAGGCATCCCGATATCCCAAATCTATACTTTTCCGCATCGCACTCGCAGCCTCCTGCAGCCGCCGCAATTGTACGAGCGTCTCTCCGTACTCAGCGTACGCCTGCGCGAATTGCGGGTGGGACTTGAGCACATGCTCCTGGAGGCTGGCCGCCTCGGGAAGGCGTTTCAATCTCCAATAGGTCTTGGCGAGCGCCAATTGGGTGAGGAAGTCTTGGGGATTGAGTTGCAGAGCCAACTCGTAGGCCTTGGCTGCGCCGGCGCTGTCTCCGACCGCATACGAAGCCTGCCCCAGACTGAAGACCGCTTGGGTCGAAACAGGGTTTATATCCAAAGCCTTGCGAAGATGGACCTCGGCCGCTTTGGCTTGGCCCAAGGCCAAGGAGTTTTGCCCTTGCATGAAAGCTACGATATACAGTTGGGGGTGCGTGGACGCGAGACCAAGTAAGACCTGATTCGATTCCTGAAATCTTCCGAATTGAGCCAAGGCTGTAGCGCGCAACAATTGGTTATAGGTTTCGATCTCATCGAGTGGGTCGGCCGCGTGGGGATTCTCGGCGTTGCCGTTTGGCGGCCGGGAGGCGCTGACATATCCAAGCGACTGGAGCTTCTCGACAACCTTAGGGTTCGGGCTTCCCCTCGGCGCCACGGCCTCTTGAGGGGGCTGATAGCGGGTCTGCAGGCCGATCACTGCCTGCCGTAGCGATGCCGCAACGCCGGCATTCTCACGTATGAGGTCGTGCTTCTCTGTGGGGTCCGACTCGAGATCATAAAGCTCTTCCCGCGCTCCCCGAATGTACGCAAAGCGGGCCGTCTGCACACCAACGAGGCTGTGTGCGTTCAACAAGTCCCGCGGGTAGAGGGATTCCGATAAGCCGTATCGCGGCGGGCCCTCGCCGTTTCCTTCCATTAGCGGGACCAGACTTTGTCCCTGGAACGACCGCGTCGCCGCTTCAGGTATCCCGCTCAGGCGGGCGAGGGTCGGTGCAATGTCCACGGTATTAACGACTTGGGAAATAGATTTAGGGCCCGGACGCCTGCCGGAGGGAAACTTTATAATCAACGGGACACGAACGGTGGAGTTATAGATAAAGAAGCCGTGATCGCGTTCCTGGTGCTCTCCCAGCCCTTCACCGTGGTCGCTGGCCAGCACGATGAGGCTGGAGCTATAAAGGCCTTGATCCTTAAGGAGCTTGAATAGACGCCCGATCTGCTGATCGTCATAAGCTATTTCGCCATCATAGAGGTGCCCGCGATACTTCGTTCTGAACGGTTCAGCCGGGTCATAAGGCAGATGTGGATCGTAGAGGTGCACCCACAGGAAAAAGGGCTGTCGCGAGGGTTGCCTTAGCCAATCGAGCACGCGGTCCATGGTCTCGCCGCCACGCCGCCGCACATCGTTGTTCTGCATCGCCTGGTAGTCCTGCGTCCTGAACCAATCGTCGTAGAGATCGAATCCCCGGCTGAGCCCCCACATGGAATCTAGCACGAAGGCGCTGACGAAGGCCGCTGTGGTGTAACCGTGCTGTTTGAGCTTTTCTGCCACCGTCGGCACATCCGGTCGCAAGCCCGGGTCCGACCAGCTCTGGAACCCATTCCAAAATGGGTACGTTCCCGTGAGGATGGCGGCGTGTGAGGGGGCAGTGAGCGGGACCTGGGAAACGGCGTGCGT
The DNA here is from genome assembly GCA_049508935.1 of Terriglobia bacterium. Taxonomy (GTDB): domain Bacteria; phylum Acidobacteriota; class Terriglobia; order UBA7540; family UBA7540; genus CAVROP01. The sequence goes on from JBELAJ010000057.1 coordinate 2,107, forward strand.
GAAAACCACGCCTTCGCGGGCCAAGGAATCGATGACCGGCGTTTCGATATTCGAGTCGCCGTAGCATCCCAGGTGGTCAGCACGCAGGGTGTCCACGGTAATCAGGACTACGTTGGGGCCGGGCGCGTTCGGCGTGCGGCGCGGCGGAGAGCAGCACGCCAAAGCTAAGAGGCCATAGACAGCCAGCACGAGCTTCAGCCGCGAGCGGGTGCTTACCCCGTCGCGTATTTGAAAAGAGGAATTCATCTCATTCGGTTTCTGCCGGCCTTCACCTTTTCGAGATCCTTCTCGATGTCTGACGCTAGGGCCGTTTGGCCATGCGCCACGGCCACTTCCTTAGCTTGCTCCAAGTAACGGAGCGCGTTCGCGCTGTCGCCGGCGCGGCCGTAGGCGGCGCCTAGAGCATACAAGTAGGTCGGCGTCTCCTCATCCACCGGCGTCAGCGTCTGACGAAGCTGCTCGATTCCCTCCGCGTAGTGGTGCTCATTAACCAGCAGCCGCCCCAAATTGAAATGCGCGCGCCGGAAGCCCGGATCACCTTCCAGCGCCTCCCGGTACTCGGCCGCCGCCTCGGGCGACTTTCCCTGGCGCTCAAACAGATTGCCGAGGTTGTTGTGGGCAGCATAGTAGGTCGGCGCAATGCTCAGCGTCTTGCGGAAGGCTTCCGCCGCCTCCTCGAGTTTGCCTTCTTCAGTCAGGATAATGCCGTAATTGTAATAGGCATCGGGGAACTGTGTCGGGTTCAGCTTCACTGCCGCCTGGAAGTGTTCCTCCGCCTTTTCCCGATTCCCCATGCGCCCATAGAGGATCAGCAGATTGATGTGGGCTTTTACCAACTCCGGGTTGAGCCGCAGCGCCTCCTCGGTTTCCGCAACGGCGTCCTTCAGGCGCCCCACCTGCTCGAGTTGCACACCTCGTTCCAGATGAGCGGCAGCTCGCATATCCAACTTTCTGAGTTGATCGCGGAGGGAATCGTCCACGGGAGGAACCACCGCCTCATGGTGCGCATACAAGGCAAGCTCCTGCTCAGCCTCCTTAGTCCTGCCCAGCTTTCGATCCGCTTGCGCCAAGGCATAGTGTGCGGGACCATAGGTCGGGAACAGCTCGCAAGCCTTGCGAAAATACTCCCTGGCGGCCGCAGGATTTCCCTTCAGCACGGCGATCCGGCCCAAGCCGTAGTACGCCTCGGCCGTGCCAGGTATATCGTCGACGATTTCGGCATACACGCCGTTGCTCTCCTCAATCTCGCCCGCCTCGAGGAGATTCTCCGCCAGTTTCAATCGTGCCGGCAGATACGATGGGTCCGGCCGAAGCGCTTGCGTGAAAACAGCCGCGGCTTCGGCGTGTTTGCCCTGTTTTGCCAGGAGCGAGGCGAGGTAGTACAGCCACTCGAATGATCCGGGGTCGATTTGCGTCGCACGCCTATAACACTCCAAGGCCTGTTCAGGCCGGTCGTAAAGATCCAGCAGCATTCCCAGCTTGCCGGCCGCTTCTGAATCCCGAGGCCGCCTCTGGGCTGCATCGTAGGCTTGCTTAACTTGGACGCGAACTTCCGCGGGGAAATCGTTCAACTTGAGTGTCGGAAGTTTCGGCAAGTCTTCGCCCCTGAGCGCACAGCAAGAGAGAAAAACAGCAAGCGCGACTGCGCAGAATTGCCACCGCATGGTCGCATTGTACGCCAGATTTCGAATCCGTGGCTTGCCCGTGGGGGATAACTCGGTTTTACGCGTCATTCCGAGGAGCCACAGGCGACGAGGAATCTCGCACTGCCCCAGAAAACACTCAGAGCGAGATTCCTCGCTCCGCTCGGAATGACAGAGGTCAACGAGCCGACTTTGAAGGGCCGTCAGGACGAAGCGCAGAAGGGGGTATTCGCTTCCCGGTCAGTGGAACTTGATGATACTCAGGACGTTCGAGTAGTCATCCGTCCACAGTCTTGCGCGCAGAATGGGGAAGACCGGCATCCAGCGCGGGTCCTGCGACAACGGCTGAAGATCCTCACGATTGCGGGCCATCACCATCCAAACTGATGCGAACTTACCCGACTTCGTATCATCCTCGCTCAGCTTCGTATCGGGATTCAGGAGAGAAACCAGTCCTGCGTCGTGGGCCAGGTTGCCAAGGACCTGGTGAAGATCCAGGTAGCGGTTACTGATGTGAAACGCCAGCAGGCCACTGGGGGCGAGTTTGCGGAGGTAAATTGACAGGGCCTCACGGGTCAGAAGATGCATCGGGATGGAATCGCCGCTGAAGGCGTCGAGCACAATGATGCCGTAGGCATGACCGGGGGCTTCGCCGAGCGACAGGCGCGCATCTCCTAACACCACGCGCGCTTGTGGGGCGCAGTTCGACAGGTAGGTGAAATATCGCGGGTCTCGGGCAATACGCTCCACCAGGGGGTCGATCTCATAGAATGTGAACCGCTCACCTGGGGATTGGTAGGCAGCGAGCGCGCCTGCTCCCAACCCAACGATCGCCACCTGGTTTTCCACTGCATTCCCTGCGTACGCCGCAAATACTTGCCCAATCGGCCCGCTGCGTGTGTAGTAAGCGAGAGGCTCGCAGGCGCGTGCCGGATCAGGGCTCTGGATTCCGTGCACAGTGCTGCCATGGAAAAGTACGCGAAGCCCGTTCTCGTTATTGGCTATACGCTAAACTCCGAAGAAGCTGCGCTCGGTGCTCAGGACACTGCCGAAGTGGCCGGAGTAGCCGCCGCTCGCCAGCATAAGCGCCGCCAGCCCCAGGGCGAAGCGCAGGGGCCGCCTGCCGAAGCTGAGGCACCAGACCGTGGCAACTCCGAAGACCATCACGTTCATGGTGAGGCCCGGCTTCAGACCCTCAGCTTCGAGCGCCAGGATCAGCGTCGCAACGCAAACGCCAAGTGCGGCAGGAAGCAGGTAATCCAGTTTTCGGGCGCGCGACGTATCACTGACGACATCGACGGGTGGGCGCAACGCCGCAGCCAGCACCAGTGCTGTTGGGAATTCAACCAAAGAACGAAAGACCAGCGGCGCAATGATTGCGTTGAAGATTCCGCCCAGCACTCCCCCGACAGATACCCACAGATAGAATTCTGTCAGCCGTCGCGCTGACGGCCGCCTCCGCCACAACTCACCGTGGCAAACCATCGCGGCAACAAAAAGTGTGAGGAGGTCGATCGGAAGCAGGGCGAACAAGGGCAGATACATCTTGGTAAGTACTGGGATCGAGGCTGCAAGAATTAGAAACGGCAGACGCCGCACCAGCCAGCGGTGCGACAACAGGGGTCGGCGCGCGAAGACAAGAATAAAGCTGAGAAGATACAGCGAAAGCGGCAGAACCCACAGCAAGGGAATCGGCGGGATATCCGTCGTGAGTTCGCTGGTTACGCCTAACATCAGGCTCGAGGGCACAAAGGCCAGGGCGACCCACCAAAGCCGGCTGCGCAGGTTTCGATCGTCACCGTTCTCGAACGTGCTATCTCGAACCCCGCCGTTCGGTGGCGGCTCGCCCGCGGACGAACCTGCCGCATCGGACACGCGCCACACCAGCGCTGCGCAGGCCACCACCAGCAGCACGAGCAATTGGTACCACGATGCCCAGAGCCGTGTTTGCGCGCTGAGGCCCAACGCAGGCTCGAGCAGCAGCGGGTAGGCCAATAGACCAAGCAGGCTTCCGGCGTTGCTGGCCGCGTAAAGAAAATAAGGGTCGCTCGCCGAAGGGTGGCCGGAGTGCGAAAACCACTTCTGAAGGATGGGTGTGCTGGCGGAGAGGGCGAAAAAAGGCGCCCCCACCGCTACCGCAAGCAACAGCAGCAGCCAAAGCACCGGATTGTGTCGCGCCGGCGGCGCCCACCCTGCGGGGACGCGGAACGGCAAGGTCAGCAGCGCGCAAAGCAGCACAACCAGGTGCAATCTCGCCTGTCCACGCTTGCTGAGAAGCTTCGATGAAACGTGGGCATAAGCGTATCCGCCGAGCAGCACCGTCTGAAAAAACATCAGGCAGGTGTTCCAGATTGCCGGCGTCCCGCCCAGGAGCGGTAGCACCATCTTGGCGAACATGGGCTCCATCAGGAAGAGCAGCGCCGCGCTTACAAACATCGTAACCGCATACACTCCCACACGAGCGACATTGCTCGCGCGGCTGCCCGACGAAATGTGTGGTGACGATTGCACGCTACGGAGGTCCTTGGCTCATGGCGGGTCCAAATCTTGCCGGGCTTCTCTCACAACCTAGCATGCCTCAACTTGCCGTCATGGATACAAGACAAGCATCCCTGCAACGCTCGCTACATACGCCGCCGGGCGAAGGACAAGCACAATGAGCAAGTGTTATTAGCACAAAGACAAGCGCGGTTTCAAGGCCAACCCCCATTGGCACAGGGCTTTGCCGGGTGGCGCAGACGTCGCTGTCATAGGTCTGCGATTTCCTCAAGGAAAATGTAACAGTTCAGCTCTTCAGGGAGGTAGCGGGTGGGCGCATTTTGCCCTCCTTCGCGGCCCTTGTCTGGACGCAGAAGAGCCGCAGAGGAAGCCAGACTGCGGCTACCTCTGCTTTACAAACTCTCCAGAGGAGAGACGATTACCCCGGGTGCCCGTTTTCGACTATACTTCGTCCGCCGTCCTGCTAAGACCAGGAAGCGCCGCAGAGGAAGCCGAGCGACCGCTGCCTCTTCGCTACGCGGCGAGGGGAGAAACATGGATCTAGACACGAAGTGGGTGCCGATGAAATGGCCGTGCGGGCCGCTCGAAATCGCGCGCCGCAGCAGGTTAAAGAGTTTCACTCCTGAACTCAAGGAGACGCTTGAGGCATGGGCGCAGCCGTCGGCCTTGGAGCTGCTCAAGGGTACGCCGGTCAACTGCCTGGTTGTGGATTGGGCCAATGGGAAGCCCGAGGATTCGGCTCAGCAGCAGGCCTTGAAGCCTCTCCTCGAAGCAGGCCGTCGGCTGGGGTTCAGCTTTGTGGGAAGGGTTGCCGAGAAGGAGGGCGGAGGACCCGCCGTTACTGCCGCGCGCACCGCCGGACTGTCCGCGGTGTTGCTTCGCTATGCCTCGGGTCCATCCTTCGACCTTCCGGCCATCATGCAGTTGTCACGCGAGAAGGCGGTGGAGGAAACCCTTTCAACGATCTTCTGCACCAGCGACAACGTCTGGCCGGGAGTGAACCTCGAAACCCTGGACGAAGACAATGCCCGCGCGGGCGCCACGGCCAACCCCTGGGTGGATTCAAACGCCTGGTTCTCGCTGCTCGCGGGCGCGCTCGAGCCCGGGAAGACCCTCTGGCTCGACTTCGACCCTCCCGATTCTTCCAGCCTCCTTCACCCCGCCAACTACGGCCTGGCAGTAGCCGACAGCCGAGCCTACGGAAGCCGCTGGGTGATCTCCCTGGATGATAAACTCCGGGCCGCACTCGCGAAAGGCGATCCCCGGGCCAAGGGTATTTGGCAGAAACTCTGCGAAGCGCACGCCTTTTTCGAAAGCCACCAGGAATGGCAAGCCTTTCAATCGGAGGGCACCCTGGCGGTTTTTTCGGACTTTCGCGGGGACAATGCGTACTTCAGCGGCGAGGTCTTGAACCTGCTCAACCGCCGCCAGGTTCAACTCCAGATCGTTGAGAGATCGCGGCCGCTGCCCGCCCCGAATCAGGAACTGAAGGCGGTCCTCTGGCTCGACAAAGACGCGCCCAGCGCCGAACAACTCACGCAATTCCTCGCCTTTGTCCGGCAAGGCGGATTGCTGATCGCCGCCGCCTACTGGGGTCCCCCGGGGGTGAAGCCAACCAAAGGAGAGCCCTCGCTTCACTATGACCTCTATAACCTTGGCAGTGGACAGATTGCGGTGGCGGAGGAAGGCTTCCAGGCGCCCGACCAGGTCACCGTGGACGCTCACCTGCTGCTGAGCCGCAGGAACGACATCGTCCGCCTCTATAACAGGTCCACGCTGAACTGCCATTCGAGCATTGATGCCGCCCGCAAAAGGCGGCTCGTTCAAGTGCTGGACTACTCGGTGAAGCCCGCCGATTCCGTCACCCTTTGGGTGAACGACGAAGTCAAGTCGGCCCGTCTTTGGCAGCCGGGAACCAACGAGGTCCTTACGCTTCAGGGCGTCGCGGCGTCCCCTGGGATGGAGTTCAGGCTGCCCCCGCTCTCGCTCTATTGCGCGCTCGAGTTTGAGGGCGCGACCTTGTGACGCGGACGGCTCAAGCCCCAAAGGGCGTATGGAGTAGCCCAATTCGACCGACCGCCCTCTTGACTCTTGCGAGCTGACCCTTGACCGGTAACGCTGACACGCAAGCGACCCCTCACCCGTCGCACTACGGCTGATGAAAGCGCCGGAGTGCGACACACTCTCCCCAAGGGAGAGGGCTGTTGATTAATTTTGGCATTCCACTTGCTCTGGACAGAGATTTTGGGACGGGGAGGGGCCAATTTTCACCGCACATGCGTCGAACAACGCAATTGGAGCCGCTTGCGGCCGAGAATCTGACACTTTGTCTACATCTTGCCTCGCCCCTTTGTGGCCAGCGGGAGGGTGCACATGCTTAATCGCAGGAATTTCATAAAATCTTCGTCATTGCTGGTTGGTGCGGCGGCGTTCACCGGCCGCTCTTCCGTGTTTGCTGCCGCGTCCACACCCTCCGGGTTTTTCGGCGTTCATCCGTTCGTGGAGCAGCACCCCGAGGCGGTCTTCATCCTGCGGACACACGTTGACCGCAAAACGAATTCCGCCGCCTGCAAGCAGGTCGGACTCGACCTTGGCCGGTCGATCTTCGTTCCCATGGACAGCACCGGCGTTCCGGTGACTCACAACATTGCCACCAAGCCGAACCTTACTGCCCACAATCCGGTCGATACCGAAAGAGGGTTCACTCTTGAGGACACGATGGGCATCGCCACCGACGTGTTCTTCGTCGAGGGCCTTTTCGAGTCGTTGAAGGAGCTGGGCGTAGCCGGCAGCAGGATGCATACCCGCGATGTCAATGGCGGCGGCGTGCTCGACGCTCGCGGGTATCTCGCGATGGGCCGACGGGTGGGCGCTACGGTTCGCACCGCGAAGAACACCATCAAAACGGAAGACGACGCGAGCGACGAGCGGGCGTTTGTCTGGAAAGAAGTGCCGGGCGGCGTGGTCTGGACGCAGGTCCCGTATCTCTGGCCCTTCAACGCCCGGGATTCGTGGAACCTGAACGTGGCGAAATTCAAGGCTCACGAAATGGGCTTGACGCTCACTGCAAAAAACTGGCAGGGCACTCACGCAGCGCCTTTCCAGGGATACTGCCAAAAGTGGCAGAATATTGACGAAATGCAAAAGCTTGAGGAAGTGATTAATAAAGAAAGTATCAATCCTAAAATTCATGAACAGGTAGAGGCCGGCTTTAAGCGACACGCCGAGCACATTCCCCGCTGGAATACCCCGGATGTGCCGAAGAACGATCCTGCCTTCAACGACGCCTACTGGTACAACACTCTTTGCATGGAATTGTGGGCGCAGCGGACCATCGACAACCACGCGGCCTCTCCCATGGGACTTCACATCGTCGAGGGGATCTACGGCCGCGACGGCGACTTCAACCAGGGGCCCAATCCCCTTGGAAACGAGAACAATTACGATGGCAGGGCCTGGGACTACATGACGAATGTCGTCATCTTCGGCAAGAACCCCTACCTGGTGGACATCGTAGGCCACTGGCTGGGCGGCCATGAGCCGGGGAACTTCGGGCTCTTCCACATTGCGATGGAGCGAGGCAAGCTTGGCATGATCAACCCGATGCACATTCCGGTCTATGAGTGGCAGGATGGCATCGCGGTCCGCCGGCCCCTGACGAGCTTCACGCGCACGCCCTTGAGGTCGTTTTACCTCCACCAGCGCGGGAAAGAGCCCCTCTGGCATCTCGTCGACCAGCCATATGACTATTCTAAGGCGAGCGAAACGAAACTCAGCATTCCTCCCAAACCCACCACGCGCGTCTTCAGCCAGCACTATCCCAACGCCGGCAATCCGCAGATGGCCGTCGAGTTCAGCGTCCCCGAAGAGGGATGGGTCCTCGTCGAGATCCTCGATCAGGCAGGCAGAAACCTGGAAGTGATCTCAAACGCCATTTGCGAGCCCGGCTACCACATGGCGGCGTGGAACACCGCGAAATACGCTTCCGGCAGCTACAAGTATCGCCTGCGCTACAACGGCTACAACGAAGTGCACGAACTGCTGCTGAACAAAGCCTGACATCAAGAATACCCAACACCTCTCACACCACAGAGTAGCGCCGACCTTTGGGTCGGCAGGTGCTGGCCTAAAGGCCAGCGCTACCAGGCAAAGGCCTCTCTGCATCTCAGCGCCTCCGCGGTAATCGTCGTTGCCCATTTCGGCCCGAAAGGATTACTATACTTGGTCAAATATCAGGATACCCATTTACAAAAGGAGGACACATGTTTAGTTCCGCAATGCAAGAGGCCATGAACCAGCAGGTCAACGCCGAGCTTTATTCCGCCTATCTCTATATGGCCATGGCGGCCAATTTTGAAGAGTCGAACATGCACGGCATGGCACACTGGATGCAAATCCAAGCCAAGGAAGAAACCAGTCACGCCCTGAAGTTCTTCAAGTACATTGTCGATCGAGGCGGACGCGTGACCCTCACTTCCGTCGCGGCGCCGCCTGCCAAGTGGGATTCACCGCACAAAGTCTTCGACGATGTCTACAAGCACGAGCGCCATGTGAGCGTCCTGATTGACAAGCTGGTGGATCTCGCCGCGGCCGAGAAGGACCACGCCAGCAGTGCCTTTCTCCAGTGGTTCGTTACCGAACAGGTGGAAGAAGAAGCCAACGCCAGCGACATTCAGCACCAGCTCAAAATGATCGGCGATTCCAAGCAAGCGCTGTTCATGCTGGACCGCCATCTCGCCCAGCGGCAGTAAGGATCCGCAGATTACGCAGATAAAGAACAAAGACGCTCAGGGCAAAGAAGGTTTTTAAGCGTGCCCAATCGGTGAAATCTGCGTAATCCGTGGATGAACTCATTCCCCCATGGCAACTTTTTTCGGTCACCCTCGCGGGCTAGCAACTCTCTTCCTCACCGAATTCTGGGAACGCTTCAGTTATTACGGAATGCGTGCCCTGTTGATTCTTTTCATGACAGCTTCGCTCGCAAGAGGGGGCTTGGGGTTCGACGTTGTCAAGGCCGGCGCGATTTATGGCATTTATGCGGGGATGAGCTACCTCGGCACGCTTCCCGGGGGATGGGTTGCCGACCGCGTGATGGGGCAGCGGAAAGCGGTGCTTTACGGTGGCCTGGTTATTGCCGCCGGTAATTACGCCCTGGCAATCCCTCTGACCTTGACCTTCTATCTTGGCCTGGGATTGATTGTAATCGGCACGGGCCTGCTGAAGCCCAACGTCAGCACCATGGTCGGCCAGTTGTACGGGCAGGACCACTCTCGCCGCGATGCCGGCTTTTCGATCTTCTACATGGGAATCAATCTGGGCGCGCTGGTTTCGCCGCTGGTGTGCAGCTATCTGGGCGAGAAGATCAATTGGCATCTCGGCTTCGCGGTCGCCGGACTGGGCATGACACTCGGCGTCATCCAATACCGCGCCGGCTGGAAGCATCTCCCCGGCGTGGGCGCGGCGCCTGCAGACACCTTTTCCGCCCGGCGCCGGCTCCAGCAGTCGCTGGGCCTGGCGTTGGCGCTGATCGCCCTCACCGTCGTCCTGGACTGGATCGGAGTCTTTAAAGTGACGGCTGCGGGCCTTTCAAAATCCCTCGGACTCGCGCTGCTCATCATCGTCGTGGTCACGTTTTCGTGGCTCTTCAAAATGAAGGGGTGGACGCCTCTTGAACGCAGACGCCTGGCGGCCGTTCTGGTTTTTTTCTTTGCTTCCGCCCTGTTCTGGTCGCTGTTTGAACAAGCGGGCTCGACATTGAATCTCTTCGCCGAGCTAAACACCAATCGCAGTCTGTTTGGAGGCTTCCCTGCCGGATGGTTTCAATCGGAGGAGCCCTTGTTTGTGATCCTGCTGGCGCCGGTATTCGCCTGGCTGTGGGTGCATCTAGGCCGATGGGAGCCATCGACCACGTCGAAATTTGCCGCAGGTCTGCTCTTTGCCGGATTCTCATTCCTGATTCTGGTTCCCGTCGCCGGTCGCACCAACAACAGTCCCCTGTGGCTCACCTGGAGCTATCTCCTGGTCACCCTCGGCGAACTCTGCGTGAGCCCGGTGGGCCTCAGCGTCACCACCAAGCTCGCGCCCGCAAGAGTCGCGGGCCTGATGATGGGCTTCTGGTTCCTTTCCGATTCCGTAGGTAATTACGTTGGCGGCACTCTCGCTTCGTTTTATCATTCCGTCGCTTTGCCGAGATTGTTTGGAATCTCAGCGGTGGCGTCCGTCGCCGCCGGCTCCGTCATGTTCCTCTTCGTCCCTTCCATGAAGAAACTGATGGGTGGGGTGAATTGAGTTCGGGAGGATTTCAAATGAACACCAGGCGTGGCACGGGCATCGTTAAATCGACAGCCCTCTCCCATGGGGAGAGGGTGTCGCGCTTCGGCGCTCTCACCAGCCGGAGCGCGACAGGTGAGGGGTCACTTGTTCAGCGGGGAGAAACTCCTCACCCGTCCGGCAATGGCGTGACGCTTGACGCCTGGATGATTAAGCCTCCTCGGTTCGATCCTGCTAAGAAGTATCCCATCCTCATCCACATTTACGGCGAGCCGGCGGGACAGACGGTAGTCGACTCATGGGCAGGCAAGACGGGGGTATTCCATCGCCTCCTCGCCACAGAGGGTTACATTATCGCCAGCGTCGACAATCGCGGCACTCCCGCGCCGAAGGGTCGGGCCTGGCGCAAAATCATCTATGGCTCGGTAGGCGTGCTCTCTTCCCAGGAACAGGCGGAGGCGCTCGAGGCCATGGAAAAAGCATGCCCCTATATTGACCCCAGCCGCACGGCCGTGTGGGGCTGGAGCGGCGGCGGCACGAACACACTCAACCTGATGTTCCGTTATCCGGACGTTTATAAGGTGGGCATGTCCGTGGCCCCGGTCCCCGATCAGAGGTTATACGATACGATTTATCAGGAAAGGTATATGGGACTTCCTCAACAGAACACAGACGGTTACCGCCAGGGATCGGCCATCAATTTCGCCGCGGGCTTGAAAGGCCATTTATTGCTCGTCCACGGCTCCGACGACGACAACGTGCATTTTCAGGGCAGCGAGCTGCTGATCGACCGCCTAGTTGAACTTGGTAAACAGCTCGATATGATGGAATACCCAGGAAGGACACACAGCCTTTCCGAAGGCAAGGGCACGCATTACCATCTGTTCAGCCTGCTGGCTCGTTATCTGGAAGAGCACCTGCCTCCCGGGCCGAAGTGAGAGGATCCCCCGGGGCACGCTCGAAGAACTGCGTTTTGTTCGGTTGCTAGTTGCGGCTCTGCCGCCCTGCCTCAGTGGACCAGGCATCCGCGCAATATTCTCTAGGCGAGGAATCCGCGGAAGCGATTCGGCGAAACCGTGAAGCCCGGGAAAATACTTTCCGGCCGCTGCGCGCCCAGGTGTCGCACCGCCACTTCCGCAAATACATCGCGGAAATCGGTAGTCAGCGCAAGGTCTCGCCCCTCGTTCAGGTCATCAGGCTTGAGTCCCGGCCACTGCCCGTATACCTTTCCGCCCTTCACCGGCCCGCCCAGCACAAACATGCAGTTGGCGTGCCCATGGTCTGTGCCGCGATTGCCATTTTCACGGGCGGTACGGCCGAACTCCGACATCGTCAGGAGCACAACCTGCTCCATGCGGTCGCCCAAGTCCTGGTGAAAAGCGGCCAGCGCTTCGCCGAATGTCTTCAATCGCGCCGCCAATTGGCCTTGCACGCCGCCTTCGTTGACGTGATGGTCCCAGCCGCCCACTTCCGCGAAGGCGACCTCGAGCCCCAGATCCGCCTTGATAAGCTGCGCCACCTGCTGGAGGCTGCGGCCGAGCGGCCCGGGCGGGTACGCGGCGGCATTCGCAGGCCGATAATTCTCAACTCCAATACGTTGCAAAGTGGATATAGCGTCAAAAGTTTCGCGGGCGGCGCTTCCCAATAGGAGATCGGCCGTGGAAGCATACATCGCCTCGAAGGCGCTCGCGAGCCCGCCGGCGTTCGGCCCGCCCCGGCCGAGGTTGGCAGCCAGTCGGAAACCCCGCAAATCCTGCGCGCAGAGTGCCGAGGCCGGCCCCGCCAAGGTGCGCGGCATGCTGGGCGCAAACGCTACCGCCCGAAAAGGCGTGGCGTCGGCCTCCGGATTCACCTGCAGAAGACGATTCAGCCAGCCGTCCGCGGTAGAACGGATTCCGGGCGTCGCCGTTTCCATGTAGTCTTGCGCGTCGAAGTGTGATCGCGAGTTGTCCGGCGAGCCGGCGGCGTGGACGATGGCCAGATGCCGGGCATCAAACAGCGGCTTCAACGAAGCGAGAGCCGGGTGCAGTCCGAAAAATCCGTCCAAGTCGATGACGCCCTGCCCTTCCCCAACGTTGCTGCCCGGCTGCGGGATGGCAATGGTGGGCCGCATCGCAAAGTAGTCCCGCTCCGCAAAAGGCGCCACGATGTTGAGCCCGTCAGCGGCGCCGCGCTGAAAGACCGCCACCAGGGTTTTCCTGCGCGCGCTCGCGAGCGGCTGCTCGAGGGCAAACGCTGTACGCCTTAAAAAGCTCGGGACAAAGCCCACCCCGAATAGGCTCAGCCCTGCGGTCTTGATGAAATAGCGACGAGGAATTTTCATAGTAGCCCTCTCTGCTATCCTCACGTAGGGGCACGCCATGGCGCCCCTGCAACGGCCGGACAGGGTGGCGCAGACGTGCCGCTTTATGGCATGTCGCGCCCGCCTGTCGCGGAGAGAAAGCCGAAAGGCGTATACATCCCGGCAATAAATGCCGGAACGTATGCGCCACCCGCCCGCGGTCTATCTCCTCTGAAAATCCGGCGACGCAACCAAAACGGCTGCAACCTTCAGCGCCGGTGCGACCCCAGGGCCGCCCAGTGCGGGAGCTTCGGAACTGCCCAAAGTCTTCGTAATTGCCTGGCGCGTTTCAGGCGAAAGCTCTCCGCCGACCAGCCGATCCGAGAGTCTCCTTACAACCTCGCCGGAATTGCTGTCCGTCGCGAGAGATTCGGGATCCACATGGGTGCCGCGAATACGATTGGCGGCCAGCAAGGTTGCGAAATTGATCCGCTGGAGAAGCGTACCGGAGTTGATCCATGCGCTGCCCCGGTCCGGAAACCCGGTGGGCGCCTGATAATAAAACAGCGGCTGCCCCATACGCACCATCGCCGCGAGCAGCGGAGGCCCGGCATCGGTCTGGCCGTCGAGGGCGCGAAGCGAACTGGCCACCAACTCGAAGGGCGATTTCACTTTGGCACGGAACGCCGCCGTCGAGTTGAACTCCGGCGAAGTCACGATGCTGAGCAGCACGGCGCGGAGGTCGCCCTTCGACTTCCGAAAGGCCTTGGCGGCTCGATTGACAACCGAAACCGGCGGATCGTCCGCCACAAAACGCCGGCAGAGTTTGAGCGAAATGAAGTGCGCCGTGGAGGGATGGCGCGCCAGCAGGTGAAGCACTTCGAGGCCGTCCTTCTCGCCGCCACCCGGCTTGATCTTTTGCCGCAAGACAACCTTCTCGCCTAAGTCGTGCAAGCGGGGATTGAAAAAGAAGCTGCCGCCTTGTTGCGGGCGGTTGATGGTCCAGCCGGTGAAGCAACGCGCCACTTCGCGAACGTCGTGTTGGGTGTAGCCGCCATCCACGCCGAGCGTGTGCAGCTCCATCAGCTCGCGCGCGTAATTTTCGTTCAGCCCACGGCGGTTCTGAAGTTTCGCGAAGGGCCTATAAACACTGCCTTCGGTGGTGGTGTAGGGCGCGACACTCAGCCAGTTGTCAAGATAAAAAAGCATCGCCGGACTCTTGGCGGTCGCCGCCAGCAGGTCCTCGAACTTGCCCAGAGCGTGGGGGCGGATGGCCTGGCGTTCGAACGACGTGATCAGCCAGCGATCGGCGCCCTTGCCCGCGAAAATGTTGAAGTGATTCATCCAGAACTGGACCATCACTTCCTCGAGTTGCCGCTGGCTGTAAATGGCGCGCCAGAGTTGTTCGCGCGCGAGTTCCATGGTGATGCGCCGCGGGCCGTCGATCTCCGGCATCGCGCCGCGTCCTTGCATGGCCGCCATGTCGAGGCTGGAGTTTTGGCGAGTCATTTCCGTTGAGTCTGGGCCCTCGCTTCCCTTCCCGCTCTCTTGCCCCCGCGTATGAGTCTGCTGTTGAGCCTGGTTCTTGGCAGGAAAGTTTTCCGCGAGCTCTTCAGGGCTCATGGAGAGTGTCGGAAGTCCGGCGATCTTTCTTTCAACCGCCAAGTCGTCAATCCTCTCAGGATGGAGCTGCTCTTCGAGAAACGCCTTCGCGCCCATGCGCTCGACACGCGGCACATCGGCCGGACGCGGGCCGAACGTGACTCGGTTCAACAAATGCCAAACTCGCTGCTCTTCCGGTAGCGGTTCACGCCAATCTGCCATATAACCGACCTCACGAGTGAAAGCTCCACCCTGCTATCCACTTCTCAGACGCACGGAAGCGAAGCATGGTTGTACCCTGCGGTGCAACGTCTGCCTCTGAAGGCGCTACTCACTCCCAGTTCAACAAAACACAGAGAACAGTTCCAAAGAATAGCACCGAAGTTTGCGTCACGTTTCCCTGGCTTCGAGAGGGCTTTTCACTTCATTGCCGCGGCTCGACGATCACGTGCCGGACGATCGGCCTTGGCTCCGGCGGCGAGTCGCCAATCTGGAAGCTTTGTTCAATCAGCGTCAGCGCGCGCTCGAGGCGTGCCTTTGAATTGTAGTGAATCGTGCAGAGAGACTCACCGGCTTTCACCGGCTGTGCAACTTTCTTGTGCAGTACGATCCCGACCGCGGGATCCACGGCATCGCCTTCCGACTCGCGGCCGCCACCCAGGATCACGCTCGCTTTCCCAATTGCTTCGCATTGGATCGAAGTAATGTATCCGGTCTGGGGGCTCGAAATATCCAACTTAGATTGTGCTTTTGGCAGGTGGCTCGGGTCGTCCACCGCTTCCAAGTCCCCGCCTTGCAGCGCGACCATCTGGCGAAACCGGTCAAATGCCTTGCCGGATCCGATGAGTTCAGCACTCAAGCGTTTACCCTCTTCCACTGAGTCGGCTCGACCGCCTAAGTGAAACATCCAGCCTGCCAATTCCAGGCACAGTTGGCGCAGGTCCTCCGGACCTCGGCCTCGCAAGGCCGAAATAGCTTCCTCGATTTCCAGGGCGTTGCCCACTTTACACCCTAGCGGCTGGTCCATATCCGTGATGAGCGCCACGGTCTTCTTGCCCATTCGCCGGCCCGTCCCGACCATCAGGTTTGCCACGTGTGTGGCGTCTTCGTCGAGCTTCAGAAAAGACCCGGAGCCGGTCTTGACATCGAGCACCAGCGCGTCGATGCCCTCGGCGAGCTTCTTGCTCATGATGGAGGCGCAGATCAGAAACGGGCTTTCGACCGTGCCTGTAGTGTTCCGCAACGCATAGAGCTTTCTGTCTGCGGGGGCAATTTCCGCCGTGGCGCCGACGATGGCGCAGCCACAGGTCTCGAGGACCTCGTGAAAGCGCGGCAGCGTGAGGTCGACCGTAACACCCGGGATGGCCTCGTATTTGTCCAGCGTGCCCCCAGTGTGGCCCAAGCCACGGCCGCTGATCATGGGAACAATCAGGCCGCCTGCTGCGGCGAGCGGCGCTAACACGAGCGAGGTCTTGTCGCCGACTCCGCCTGTGGAGTGCTTGTCGACCTTGGGGGCGGGAAGCGCGGAAAGGTCCAGCACTTCGCCGGAATGCAACATGGCGTCGGTCAGGCAGGCGGTTTCCTGCACTCCGAGGCCGCGTAGCACGACCGCCATGAGCCAGGCTGCAGCCTGGGAGTCCGGAATCTCCCCTCGCGTGTAGCCGCGAATAAAGAAGTCGATCTCCGCGCGCGAGAGCTCGTTTCCATCCCTCTTCCTGCGGATTACATCAAGAGCCGAGATGTTCATAACCCCATTTAACCACCAAGACACAAAGACACCAAGCCACTTAGCAGATCAGGCCATTCGAGCTTGTTGGCGCCCTGGTGTTCAAGTGGTTTACCTTTCATTTCTGTGTCATACTAAGCATCAATGAAGAAGCATCCAGCCACGTGGCTGCTGGCGTTGCTCGTCGCGCTCGGGTCAGGGCAGGCCATACCGCTTTCGAGCTTGCGGCGGAGCCTTGAGACTTGCGTCATCATGAAGGTCATCAAGGTGCGCCGGAAGCAGCAAGTGCCCCGGGAGCGCGCCCCTCGAACGTACGTAATTCGGCACGTTCAGACTTTCCAAAGGATCGATCTCCCCACCGTCATTCGTTACTTCTGGAACGCTCGACTTCTGCGGGCACCTCCAGTTCTCCCTGTTCTGAGCTGAATTTCCAACCCGTTGTCATCCTGAGCGAAGCGAAGGATCACGGCAGTATGTCGATATGCTCGACGAATAGCGATCTGCGTTGATCCGCTTAGGATAACCGGCGGAGTGATAGGGACTAAAGACACAGGAGGATGCCATGATCCAATTTTTGAAGTCTTTCGTTCGCGGCTCATCATCAGTGCAAGCTGACATCGACCGAATGAACCAACGTCGCGGAGAGTTGGCTGCACTCTCAGACAACGAATTGAAAGCTGCCGGTGCGCGTACACACGATCTGCTGGAAATCGTGGCCGTAACCGCGGTGGTCGCGGCGCGAGTATTGGGGTTGGTGATGTTTGACGTCCAGCTCCAGGGCGCTCTGGCGCTTGCAAGCGGAAAGATTGCGGAGATGCAAACCGGCGAAGGCAAAACGCTTGCCGCGGTGCCCGCGATCGTCGCTTATGCCAAGGAGGAGCGCGGGGTCCACGTGATGACGGTGAACGACTATCTGGCGCAGCGCGACTCCCAATGGATGGGCCCGATTTACGAGTTCCTGGGCCTGTCCGTGGGCTGCATTCAGCAAGGCATGAGCATCGAGGAACGCCAGCATGCCTATGCCAGCGATATCACCTACGCAACCGCAAATGAGGTGGGGTTCGACTATCTTCGGGACTGCCTGGTCCTTGATCCACGCGAGATCGTGCACCGGCCCTTCTCGGTGGCGGTGATTGACGAAGCCGACTCGCTCTTAATCGACGAGGCTCGTATCCCTTTGGTGATTGCAGGGGGCGAATCGGAACAGGCGGGACTGCTTCATCGCGTGGACCGCCTGGTGCGCCACTTCCGGCGGAACTTCGACTACACGTTGGATGAATTCGGAAGAAATCTGGCCCTCACGGATTCCGGAATTCAGGCTGTCGAGAACGCCTTCCAATGCGGCAACCTCTTTGCCGAGGAAAACTTGCCATTGTTGAACGCCGTTCAGAACGCGCTGCACGCGCACGCGCTGCTTCGTCGGGACGTGGATTACCTGGTGAAAGACGAGGCAATCGAATCCATCGATGAGTTCAAAGGCCGCATCGTCAGGGAACGCCGATGGCCCGCGGACCTGCAAACCGCCCTCGAAGTGAAGGAAGGTGTTGCACCCAAGGCACAGGGCAGAATTCTGGGATCGATCACCATGCAGAATCTGGTCGCGCTCTATCCCATGGTCTGCGGAATGACAGGCACCGCCGCCACCCAAGCCGCAGAGTTCCGGTCAATTTACGGACTCGACGTGGAAGTAATTCCCACGAATCGGCCGGTGATTCGTGTCGACCAGCCTGACGTGCTCTTCGAGACCAAGCTCGAGAAAGAACGCGCGGTGATCGAAGAGATCCGCCGGGCGCACCAAGCCGGCCGCCCCGTTCTGGTGGGTACGGTGAGCGTCCGGGAGTCCGAACGCCTGAGTGCGTCTCTGCGGGGCATTCCGCACCAGGTCCTGAACGCTCGCAACGAGGAGAAAGAAGCCGGAATCATCGCCCGCGCCGGAGAACGCGGAGCGGTGACCGTTTCAACGAATATGGCTGGACGCGGCACGGATATCCGGCTCGGGAAAGGAGTGGCCGAGTTGGGAGGACTGTACGTCATCGGAACCAACCGGCACGAAAGCCGCCGCATCGACAACCAGCTTCGCGGCCGCGCGGGGCGGCAAGGCGACCCCGGAAGCTCCCGATTCCTCGTCTCGCTCGAGGACGACTTGCTGGTGAAACACGGCATCCTCAATCCCCGGCTCCACCATGATCCGGAAAGCATCCAGCGGTTGGTGGAGGGCCAGAACCTCGACATCCGCCAATTTCTGAACAAATACGAGAGCGTTGTTGAGGGGCAGCGGCAGGCAATTCAAGAACGGCGCGAAGCAATCCTGAGGGGCGACGCGGCATGTGCTTCGGAACTGGAGCGGCTGGTTTCTCTGACCACCATCGATGAACTGTGGTCAGAGTATCTGGCGGCTGTTGCCGAGTTGAAGGAGGGAACCGGCTGGGTCTCCTACGGCGGCCGTGAACCTCTTTTCGAATACCTGAGGGTTGTGCACCGCCTGTTTCCGGAGCTTCAGAAACGGATTGCCGAGGAGATCCCGAAACGTCTGGCGGAAGCCAAAACCGGCGCCCTCGATCCCTCCGAGCGCGGCGCCACGTGGACTTACCTCAGCACCGACCAGCCCTTTGGCACTTTGACCGAACGATTCGCCGCCGGCCTGATGCGCAAGGCGCTGCGAAGAGGTTCCACGTAGGGGCACGCCATGGCGTGCCCCTACTCAGCATGAGAAGACCGTTGCCCACCTCCCGTAAATATGGGAAGCTCTCCCCATGAAGACCACATTGGAAATCCCCGATTCTATTTTCCGCCGGGCGAAATCTGTTGCTGCCGCGCGCGGGGTCCCTCTGCGGGAATTTGTTACGCAGGCGCTCAAGGAGAAGCTGGCAGGCGCCGCCACTCCTCCCCGCAGACCCTGGGTGAAACATATGGGCAAGTTGAAGCACCTGCACGACGAAACGGAGCACATCAATCAATTAATCGAATCGGACTCCGAGAAGATCGATGCGCTTTGATGTGGTCCGCGGCCTCGCAAGAATCGCTTGGTGATGAAGCAGCCTGCGGGCTCACACCTTTTCACCACCAAGACACAAAGGCACCAAGCAAACCCTAACTGTATTTCCTTGGTGCCTTGGTGTCTTCGTGGTTCATTCGTTCCGGCGGGAATGTTGTTGCTGCGCCCGTGAATTGTGGGCATAATGCGCAGTGCAGTCTGCACGCTTCACAAACGAGGAACCTAGATGAACACCCAGCGCTGGTTCTCCGCATGCATTCTTGTGCCGCTGCTGGCATCTTGTATGTGGGCTCAAGATACGAAATTTGAACCTCAAGGAGAGCAGATCCCGGGGCCGGACAACGCCAGGATCGACACCGATCAGTGTTGCTATCGCAGCGGCGGGATCCAGGATCCCGTGAAGGCTTTCCAAACCTGGATCGCTGACGTCCGCCACTGGCGCGCCGAGCGCCGGATTCGAATTGGCTACGACGGATCTCAATACGAGCGGCCGGAGCTCAACTGGACGCAGTCGAGCTTCATCCAGCCGCAGATGATGATCGAGGACCGATATTTCTACGACCCCATCACAGGCAAGTACACGGTGGACCGCTACCTCGACGACCTCGAAAAGCGTTACGGCGGCATCGATTCGGTGCTGATCTGGCACACCTATCCCAATATCGGAATCGACAATCGCGACCAATACGACCTGTTGCGCGATATGCCGGGCGGGATCGAGGGCTTGCGTCAGATGATCCAGGACTTCCACCGGCGCGGAGTGCGCGTACTCTTCCCGGTGATGCTCTGGGACCAGGGGACGCGCGACCCGAATGTGCCCAACGCCGTGGCGACCGCCCAGGCCATGGCGGAAATCGGCGCGGATGGAATCAACGGCGACACGCTCGACGGCGTGCCACGCTCGTTCCGCACCGCTTCCGACGCGACCGGGCACCCGATCGCGCTCGAACCCGAGGGCGGCCCCGCCGACGAAGCGCTCGCGTGGAATAACCTCTCCTGGGGCTACTGGAAATACACCTTTGTGCCCATGATCAGCCGCTACAAGTGGCTCGAGCCCCGCCACATGGTGAATGTCTGCGACCGCTGGAACCGCCGCAAGACAGACAACCTGCAATTTGCCTTTTTCAACGGCGCGGGTTACGAAAGCTGGGAGAACATCTGGGGCATCTGGAACCAGATCACGCCGCGCGACGCCGAGGCTCTGCGGCGCATCGCCAAGATTGAACGCGCCATGGCACCTCTCTTGATCAGCCCGGATTGGGAGCCTCACACGCCGACGCTCCGCTATGGCGTGTTTGCCAGTAAGTTTCCGGGCCAAGGCCACACGCTTTGGACCGTGGTCAACCGCAATCAGTACGACCTCGGCGGGCGCCAGATCGAAGTCCCTTATCATGCCGGGGAGCGCTTCTATGACCTCTGGCACGGAGAGGATCTGAAGGCCGAGGTCCAAGGCGGCCGCGCGCTGCTCAGCTTTGAGATCGAGGGCGAGGGTTTCGGCGCTCTGCTCGCTCAGGACCAGACGGCCGAGGGGAACGTCGCCGCCTTGCTGAGCCAGATGCGCGAGCTTTCGCGGACGCCCCTTCGCAACCTTTCGAACGAGTGGAAGTTCCTGCCGCAGAAGCTGGTGGCGATTCCGTCCACCTCGCCCGCCGCCTCCAGGCCGGAAGGCATGGTCAAGATTCCAGAGGGCGAATACGAGTTTCGCACCGACGGGATCATGATCGAAGGCGGAAATGACTTGGGCGTTGACGTTCAGTTTCCCTGGGAAGACGCGCCTCGCCGTTATCATATCAATAATATGCACATACAGTCTTTCTACGTCGATAAATACCCGGTAACAAATGAGGAGTTCAAGAAATTCCTCGACGCGACCGATTATCATCCCCACGACGACCACAATTTCCTGCGTGATTGGAAGAACGGCAGCTACCCCGAGGGTTGGGCGCGCAAGCCCGTCACCTGGGTCTCGCTCGAGGACGCTCGGGCTTATGCAAAGTGGGCGGGCAAGCGGCTGCCCCACGAATGGGAATGCGCGCAAGGCCCGGACGGGCGCACTTATCCCTGGGGCAACGAATGGGACGCCGGGCGAGTTCCTCCGCCGGAAAAGGGCCGGGACATGCGCCCGCCCACGAGCGTGGACGCTTACCCCCAAGGAGCAAGCCCATTCGGGGTGACGGACCTGATTGGCAACGTCTGGCAGTGGACGGATGAATTCGTCGATGAGCATACCCGCGCCGGCATCCTCAAAGGCGGCAGTTACTATCAGCCGCAAGGATCGCTGTGGTATTTCCCCCAGGCTTATAAATTGACCGAACACGGGAAGTACCTGTTGATTGCACCCAGCAAGGACCGCTCGGGCACGCTGGGATTCCGCTGCGTGGTGGACGCAAGGTAGTGAGTGCGCGAAGCGCCTTGGAGTGCGGCAGCGAAGCTGCCGCCATGGAATCCCGGCAAAAAGGCGGTAGCTGTCGCTACCGCACTCCAAGGCGCCTGCGGCGCAATAGATCAACCGCCTGCCATCGCAGTTTTCTTCAGCCTTCTCTGAGGAAGGGGGTCAGTCCTCATGGTGGCCGAAAAACACCGCCTTAACTGAAAACCACCAGATCGGCCGTTTCAGGCTGAGTTCAACAATCCATCCCGATTCCGCCCACGACCTTAAATTCTAAATACTTAGCTCCCTAGCGAGGAAACGCGCGTTTGGCACCTCCATTGCCTCTTGCAAGGTTGAAGTTTGAAAGGGCTCTTGGGAGCCGAGGAGGTATGAACCATGAAAAAGCTAATGCTACTAAGCTTGCTTGGTGTCGGTTTGATGGCGGCGCCTTCCGCTCATGCTCAACCGGTGGTTTTCGGTGTCGGAGTCGGACCGGTTTACGTTGGAGCGCCTCCGGTGTGCGCGTACGGCTACTACCCGTACTACCCCTACGCGTGTGCGCCTTACGGCTACTATGGACCGAACTGGTTCGTCGGCGGGGTCTTCATTGGCGCGGGGCCCTGGTTCCACGGCTGGCATGGAGGCCCAGGCTATTGGGGCCGTCCAGGCTACTACAGCCGCGGCTATGCTCGCCCGGGCTATGCTGGACGAGAAGGGTTTAGGGGAGGTCCCGTGGCACGCGGACCGGTGGGTGGCGCACGCGGTCCAGCGGGCGGCGTGAACCACGCTGGCTTCACCCGAGGAGGCTCAGCAGGCGGGTTCCACGCGGGTGGAGGTTTTCACGGCGGCGGACATCGGTAGAGCACATCCCTGAGTCCCTCCTTAACGGCCGGCAGTTGGTACTGCCGGCCGTTTTGCGTTTTGGACCTGTTGGTAGCCTTCCGGTATTTAGGACATAACGCGGAAGAAGCCGTACGGTCCGCGCGGGCACACGAAGCGAGGCACGAGATCGTGCGGCGTTACCGAAGCAGTGGGTAATCCTTACGTAATCGGGGGCTGCAGATTCGGCCTCCGAAAGCAACCCCGACAATATATCCTCCCGTAGAATCACATAGATAGGTCGCACGTCCGGCGGATTGGTGTGTTAATTGCCTTGTTCTCGTTGGCGGCTTCAGCGCAGGAGTGGCTGGCGGCCCGGGGCGGGCGCACTGTTTCGACACGAATCGCGGATTGACCGCAGCGAGGTGGCGCGTCGCTCGCCTGGACACGAACAACAAAGGCAAGCTGCAGATGACAAATACAGAATCACATAAGGAGCGCACTATGATCTCGGAGAGCAATCTGGAAGGATCTGAAAGGCGGAGCACGGCGCACCAGAACTTCCCCACAATTCCGTGTGGACGCGCCCGGAGCGACAGCTCAGAATCGCGATTGAGGAATAAGCGCGCCCGGCAAGCGGCGACCTGCTCTGTAATAGGTTTGTTGTTATTATTGTTTGTGGCGACGGCTGTGGTGGCTCCCGCCCCGTCCTTCGCCGTGGATGTTGGGATCTCGATTCGTATCGGCCCGCCTCCCCTGCCTGTCTATGCGCAGCCCCTATGTCCTGGCGCTGGTTATATCTGGACTCCTGGCTATTGGGCATACGACCCCGTCGACGGATACTACTGGGCTCCCGGCACGTGGGTGCTAGCCCCCGAGCCAGGCTTCCTATGGACTCCCGGCTATTGGGGTTGGAGTGGCGGATTCTTCCTCTGGCATGCAGGGTACTGGGGCCCGCATATCGGTTTCTACGGCGGAGTCAATTACGGCTTCGGATACACCGGTGTAGGTTACGAAGGGGGATACTGGAGGGGCCGGAATTTCTTTTATAACCGTTCGGTAAATAATGTTAACGTGACAAACATCGCAAACGTATATAACCGCACTGTGGTGAATAACGTGAACGTTACCCGAGTCAGCTACAATGGCGGCCCGGGCGGCGTGAGCGCGCGGGCCACCTCCGCCCAGATGGCGGCAGAGCACGAACGGCACATCGCCGCTACATCCGCTCAGCAACAGCACCAAAACTTCGCCCGCCAGGATCGGTCGCAATTCGCTTCCGTGAACCACGGCAAGCCGACTGTAATGGCCTCCCAGCGGCCGGGCGAATTCCGTGCCAGCGGCGCGGCTAGACCGGCCGGCGGGCAGCCCATGGCGCCACACGGGGCGACCCATACGCCGGCAAACAACGCACGGTTTGAGCATTCAAGCCCAGGAGGAGCGAACGCGCGTCCCTCCAATCCGTCCAGGGCGGCGACCCCTTCTCCGAACCGCAATTTTGAAAAACCCCAGGGCAGGACCCCGAATGTAGAGCAGCGGCAGGCACACGCGCAACCCTCGCCCGCGGCGCCAACCCGCAAGCCTGAAAATGCTCCTCGCCCTCAGGTTCACGAGGAACGTAAAGCGAATCCGCCGACAGAAAAGAAGCCAGAGGGCCGAGAAGCCGAGCCACGCCATTAGGTCGCGTCGCCCCTCATCTGACGTGGACTCCCCTCCTCCGAAAGAGGAGGGGTAGGAGGTGGTGGTCACCTGCCGACATGCCACCCCTGACCCCTCCTTACCAGGAGGGGAATCATTCTCGTGCTTTCCTCAGGGCCACTTCCGCGGTCTGGCAACATTTGGCCTCCATTCACATCTAAGTTAACAGGGGTTGCAAGGGCTCGCGGACCGGGCTGTGCATGGGTGCGAACTAATGTGGGTCAGCCGGGCAGGAGGCAATCCATGAGGTCTGAGCTAACGGGCCAAGTGCGAGGCGTCTTGCGCGCCGCAGTTCGAGGGCTCCGAAAGTTCGCATACGCAACTCCGGTTCCCCGCGCGCCCGTGGAGAAATCGGCCCGGCGCCCGCGCCTGGGGGTAGCGCTCGGCGGCGGATTCGCGCCCGGCCTTGCCCACATCGGTGTTCTGAAGGTATTACTCGAGAACCAAATTGCAATTGACAGCCTGGCCGGCACCAGCATCGGCAGCATCGTGGCCGCAGCGCTGGCGAGCGGCTGCACCATTAACGAGATGGCGGCGGCAGCGCATCAAGTGCGTTGGAGCAGCTTTGCCCGCTGGACGATCCCGCGCCTCGGCTTTGCCACCAACGAGCGGTTGGAGGCATTTCTCTCGAAAGCCCTGCCTTGCCGGACCTTTGAGCAGCTCAAACTCCCATTGGCAATTGTGGCCGCCGATCTGAGGAGGGGCGAGGAGGTCATCTTTCGCGAAGGCGACCTGATGACGCCCTTGCGCGCCAGTTGCAGTTTTCCCGGCCTGTTTGTTCCTGTTGAATACCGCGGGCGGCTGCTTCTCGACGGCGCCATTGTGAACAGCGTTCCGGTATCCGCACTTTCCGGCGTGGACCTGGTTGTGGCGGTTCACATCCGGTGCTGCGGCCTCGAACGAAGTCCCACAAATCTCTTTGAAATCGTGGGCGAATCCTTCCGCATCACTCAGAACCTGAACCAATCGAGCTGGAGGGATCGCAGCGATCTGGTGATCGAGCCGGAGTTGAAAGACTTCCGGTGGGACGATTTCGGGCGCGCTGGTGAATTGATTGCTGCTGGCGAGATCGCTGCCCGGCAGGCTCTCCCGGCATTGCGCGACCTGTTGCGGCAGCGAACAGCGGAGGGGATCGGCAGGTCTCAACCGAGGCGCGTCACTTTGCCTGCCACTTCAGCTCAATGGCGCCCACTTGCTTGACAACCCGGACCGTGCCGCTCCCCCGAAAATCACGTCATTCCCGCGAAACTCTTCCTCCGTCGTAGGGGGACGGCATGCCGTCCCCGCATTTCTGCTGGCCCCGACCAGCGTAAGGCCAGCCCTACCCCTACGCCGTCCGGGTCGAGGCGCGTGCGACGTCGAGGGGCAAGGCCACGGCCCGTACAATCCTTGACCTTCCTTATCGACGGATTGGGGCGCGACAGGGCTTCGATGGGCACCAATCCTTCCCCGAAGGCATCAAATCAGATGGGGCTACCCACGAAAGGAGAACGTCCATGAACCCGAGCCATCGGCGCTTTTTGCGCGACAATCTATTAGGAATCAGCCTGACCCTTATTGGCATTCTCTGCATGGCGGCCGTGACGGTTGCCTATATCGAACGCAGCGGCCACTCCCGGTTTGCAAGCGCGGCTGGGAAAGCGTTGGATGGGCCGAATATCGACGCCTTGCGGACACTTAACAAGGCTTACGAGCAGATCGCCCAGTCTATGACCCCGTCGATCGTCTCGATTCAATCCACGCAAGTTGTTAAGGCGCAGATGTCTCCTTTCTTCTCTGACCCGCTCTTCCGGCAGTTCTTTGGACCGCAGGGCCAGATTCCACGAGAGCAACGAGAGCACGCGCTCGGCAGCGGGGTTCTGGTCTCCTCCGACGGATACATCCTGACCAATAACCATGTGGTCCGGCACGCGACGTCGATCAAAGTGATGCTTTCGGACACGCGCACCTTTGACGCGAAAGTCGTGGGAGCGGACCCCCAGACGGACGTTGCCGTGGTCAAAATCGCAGGCAAGAACCTGCCGGAGGCGGCTTCCCTCGGAGACTCCTCAAGTCTGCGAGTGGGTGACATCGTGATGGCCTTCGGAAATCCTTTCGGCTTCAATTTCAGCGTAACCCGCGGAGGGGTCAGCGCCTTGAACCGGACGGAAGGCGGAATTGAAGACATTCAGAACTTCATTCAAATCGACGCTCCTATCAATCCCGGCAATTCCGGCGGCGCTCTGGTGAACGTCGATGGCCAGGTGGTTGGCATCAATACCGCCATCCTGAGCGGCGAAGGCGGTATGGGAGGGGAAGGGGGATTTATCGGCATCGGCTTCGCAATCCCCATTAATATGGCCAAGCACGTCATGGAAGACCTGATCAAGAACGGCAAAGTCACGCGGGGTTACCTGGGCGCCCAGATCAAGAGTCTGGATGAAGGCGTGGCGCGTGCTTTCAAGGTGCCTGACACTTCGGGAGCCATTATTGAGGATGTCAGTCCCGGGGGACCCGCCGCCAAGGCAGGCTTGAAGAACGGCGATGTGGTCCGGAAGTACAACGGGCAGCCCGTCGCCGACTCCGGCCAGTTGGTTGCTATGGTGACTGATACGAATCCTGGGACCACGGTGAAGCTCGACATACTCCGGGATGGCGAGCCCATGTCCATCCAGATGACGCTGGGCGAACGTCCCTCGGACTTGAGCGTTCACGCCGGTCTAGGCTCGGCTCCTTCGCAAGGCACGCTGCAAGGGATCTCAGTCCAGGCTTTGACTCCGCAGATTCGCCAGCAGCTCGGCCTGCCGCCGGACGAGCAAGGCGTAGTCATCAGCACCCTCGACCCGGAGAGCCCGGCAGCGCAGGCAGGTTTGCAGCCGGGAGACGTGATTGAGGAAATCAATCACAGTTCCGTGAGCTCCGTAGCCGATTTCCAGCGGCTGGCCGCTCAGGCCAAGGGCGACACGCTGCTGCGCATCAATCGCCAAGGGAATGGGGCGTTCATCGTCGTCTCGCCAAACGCAGGCGGTGACAACAATCAGCAATAGCCCGCGAGTGAAGTTAACCGAATCGGCCAGCGCCACCTTAGCGCGGCCACAAGGGCCGCTGTTACACGGCGGAGGGCGCGAGAAACGCGCTGCGACTGTGTGGCAACTTTTCCGGTTGAGGCGCCCTTTGGCAAAGGACAGCGCTTCGCTTCGGATGCTCATGGCGTTTTGGGCCAGCTAGCCCAACTTCCGCGGTCCAAAGGATTTTTTGGGCAGTTCCGGAGAGTAATGCTTTTGTTTGCAGCGCTCGTTCCCTTTCAGGCCTAAATAGTGACGAATACACACAAATATATTCCTT
>JBELAJ010000570.1:0-5407 GCA_049508935.1 Terriglobia bacterium
GGCCATGGCTGCTCATCCAAGATGAAGAAAAACTCGTCCGATTACAAAATTCGCCGCGCCGACGCCATCTCAGCACCATCCCCGACTGGCTTTAGGCGTAATCCTTATTTTAACGCCTATGGCCCTCTGTCTCCCCCTGAAGCTATGGGATAGACTTAGGACCCAGATGGTTTAATGAGCGCATTTTCGAAAGACCTTCGGAAGGGCAGGGCTTCAGAGTGTGTGTGAAAACCCTGTATTTCGTGACATTCCGAGGAGCCGCAAGCGACGAGGAATTTCGCACTGCCTTGAAAACATTCAGAGCGAGATTCCTCGCCTCGCTCGGAATGACAGCCTAATTGAGATTCTCACACAGACTCTAAAGCCCCGCCCTTCCGACATGGAACGGTGGCGGCGCGCTGACGCCTACGCGGGCTTAAACGAGGTCGTAAGCCGCATCTTTCCCCAGGCGATCTCGAGTACGCCCGTCCCGCCTTGATCGGTGAGTTTCACGGTTACCATCTCGTCGGAGTCGTTCGCTTCCTCGAACGCCAGCGGAACTTCTGCTATTTTTGCGCTCTCCTCGTACTGGAAGACAGACTTGCTTGAGAACACCAGTGACCATTTCCCTGGCTCGACCAACTTCGCCAGTAGGATATGCTTGCCCTTCGGTACGATGGTCCCGTTGAAATTCAAGTCTTTGTCGGATTCAAGTGTGGTCGGCGAATCGGCGCCAATCCGCCAAACCTGACCCGGCTTGAGTTGCCCAAGCATGTCGCGGCCCTTCAGCATTGGGCGTCCGTAGTCGATGGTAATGTGAGCGCCGTTGATGGTGGCCTTGGCGCTCCCGCGTTCTGCTCCGTGAGCGACGCCCGCGTTGGTGGTCAAGAGCACAAGTGCGGCCGTGGCGATTCCGATCAGAATTTGACGAATCCTCGTCATCTTGTTGTCTCCTTTAATGAGCCGTCAAGCTTGCTTTCTCGGCCTGCGTGAATACTTTAGATTGGAATTCGAGAGAGAAGTGCATGTACTCACGGAGGTAGTCCCAGCCGTGACCTCCGGGGCGGATGGCAAAGGTGTGCGGGAAGTTCTTCTGGGAAAGAATGCGGTCAAGAAGTTCGGCCCCTTCGTTGAAACCATACCGGTCGTGGTCGCCGCAATCGAAATAAAGCGCCAGGTGGGGAAAGCGCTCGGGATGCTCGGCCAGGGTGAGAGGGTTATTGGCGTTGAAATAGCTCTCATTCAGTGGCGACCCGAAGGGCCCCTGCAGCACTCGCGCATAAAAACCCCAGCGGCCCTCGGTGGGGAGCGGGTCCGGGAACTTCGGCAGCAAGGCCGCGCTGTGCGCGCTGGCTGAGCCGAATACGTCCGGATGGCGCATGGCAAGGTGCAGCGCGCCGTAGCCGCCCATGGAGACTCCGCTGATGCCGCGTTCGCTCGCGACAGCCCGGGTGCGATACTTGCGGTCAATTTCGGGCGCCAGTTCCTGAATGAAGAAATCCTCGTAGCGGTCGTGGCCGTCTGCTGAGTTGACGTAGAAAGTCCGCCCTCCAGCAGGCAGGACGACAATGAAATTCCCGATCGCGCCCTGCTCCGTGAGCGTTTCCCAAATCTGCTCACCTCCCCGGTCCAGCCAACTGTGCTCGTCTTCAAAAAGCCCGTGGAGGAAGTAAAGGGTCGGGTAGCGCTTGTTGGATGACGCGTCGTAGCCGGGAGGAAATGCGATGCAATAATCCACGGAGCGCCCCAGAATCGCGCTGGAGACAGTCGCGCACTCGGTCTTTGCGGAAGCTTCCGGGCGGGGCGAAGCGCAAAACGCCTGAGCGCTGCCCAAGACTAAGGCTACGCCGAGCAAACACGCAGCCCCTTTCAGACGACTGCACCTAATAAAACACATCATTTTTGAGCCTTATACCCTATGCGAGGTTGCAAGCACCCCGAAAAAACATTCTGACGCCCTAAGTGCCAACAGTCAAGCTGCCAAATCTGAGCAACTGGATTCCGGTCGGGCCACGGTCGTCCTAAGGCTCCTAGCCTCGCGAGTTTCGTAATCGCGCTCTTGAGGCGACGTGCGGCCAACTTGTTCTTCCCGGCTATTCCCTTGCGTCAGTTATGCCAGAGTGCACTGTAAAGCTAAACGTGATCGTCTAGCAACACGTACTTTGGGCTTGACACGGATAGACGCTTGTGTTTATCATTTGGCGTGGAGAGTTAAGCTTATGGACTACGAAAAAGTTAAGCAAGATGCCAGCCAGCGCCGACAAGAACTTTCCACTCGCCTGGAGCAAATCCAAAATGAGAGGGAACGTCTGAGCGAGGAGAGCCAGAAAATAGAGCGCGAGCTTACTGGACTCGATGAGCTTTTGGAGTCCATCGAGTTCATGATGGGCAGTGACCTTCCCGCTGATCTGGAACCTTTGGGGTTTTCAGATCAGATTCGAGGGATCTACCAAGGAGCAACAGAGCCTTTGACACCCGTCGAAATCAGGGACCTGCTTTTGCAGAAAGGTATCACCGGTAGCTCGGCGAGAAATCTGTTGATCAGCGTCCACACTGTGATTGCCAGAGAAGAGGAGAAAGGAAACTTGAAACCGGCCCAAAAAGGCGGAAAGACTGCCCACGTATGGAAGGGCCCCCGGCGATTTCCTAGGTACAAACTGCGCGGAAGGCAAGCCTTCGCTGGCACCGGGGCTTATGGGGCACCGAATAGTCTGGCGAATACAATTCTGAAGAAGCCATGACGAGTTTGCTGAACTGAAGACGCCCGGCGTGGACGAACGCCGCGCGGGAAGGATGGAGGAGCAACAGTCGAGTGATGTAAGAGGGGCAATTAATATGGCAGAGAGCCCACCACCAAGGTTACAGACCTCCGACCTCGCGCAAGTATTGGCTTGGTACGAACAGAACCTTTGCGCCTGCACTTTCAGGGACCCGCGAGGCCACGAGGTCAGATTTGACACTGGCCGGTTTGCCTACATGATCAAGCTGAGAACCAAGGCCGGGAACAAGGTGAAGAAGCCACTCAAGACTGCTGAGAAGATCAAGGCAGGCCAACTGCGAAACAGCGACTTTGGGGATTTTGATCGAGAGAGGGCGGCAACACTCTCGTGGATACCGATGATTATCGTCCGACCAACACTCATTGCGACGAACAGGAGCCTGTTGATCCCCGGAGACGAGTTGTATGTCAAAGAGCTAGATAAGACCGGGTACAGGTACAAGATTTTGTACTGCAAGAGGGTATCTGGAACTCTGCTGGTTCCTGTAACGTCCTTCCCTCGAAGCAGGGTTGGAGGGCTCCAAGAGGGGATTCTTTGGCCCTAAAACAAAAGAGCCACCAACGTGCTGGTGGCCCTTTTGGTCCCTTGTTATACCCAGGGACAACGGGGAAAGCCGGGTGCGACCCGGCGAAACTCACTACGTTTGGTATACTAAGGCCAAAGCGCAGCGTTTGTCAAGGCAAATCTTTTCTACAGAAGTCACACTATTCTAGCCTATAATCGAAGGGGTATTTCCAGCCGCATCAAACTCGGCGGAATGAGTTCCCTCCAGCAATGCCCAACTCCTGAGCGCTTTGGCCTCGCCGGCCAACGAAGCCGATACGGCAATCTTGCCGAGACTCAGCGTGTTCCGAATCCACACGATGCGCTGTTCCGCGGGCTCCGGGCTTCCCAAGTGGCCGAGGGTCAGGTCAAAAGCCTGGCGGTCCGACGGTAAGTGAATAGGCAGCCGCCCCCCGCGAGGACTCAGAGCGGTCAGCGCATTGAGGTAGGTTTTCTGGAAGTCGATCTTCCGGAAAAGACGATCGTGGATGACATCCGCGGAGCCCATGCCAACGGCATTGCCGCCGCTTTCGGCAGTGAGGTCGCGGACGTAGATCATGCCGATCGCGGGCGCCTCGCCGGGCGGAAGTTCCACACCGCGCCCAATCACCTTGGTATCCATTCCCGTGCCGCTGATGTTCTTGCCCATCTCATCCACCACAAGCATTTGGAACTCTGCGAAAGGAATGCGCGGCACCAGGGTGCGGGCAAGCTTGAGCGTGGTTTCCTCCTGCTCGACCAGGCCTTCCGGCAGCGCGGCGCGGACCGCGGCGATCTGGTGCAGTTCGTTCTCCACGGCAGCCAGCCCAAACAGAATCTTGCCGGTGCCAAGGACTTTTGCGGAGACGCTGCGAATGGTGGTCTCGAATCCGTATCTCCAACTTCGCCGGTGACCTTCGCTCGCGCCCTCGAGCTTCCCCATGCCGATCGTGATCATCTTCAGGACGCCGCTTTCGACCTTCCCTGAAAAATCCGTGTGGGGCTTAATGCGGTTCACCACCACCACGCCGTCGGACTCCCAAGCATTCCGATCCATGTAAGCGTTGAAACCTTCCGGAGTTGTTCCAACTTTCACGGCTTCCATAGATGAGCGAATTTCTACCCCCAGAGCGGATTCGGTGATGCCGTATCCCTCCAGGATTTTGCGCTGCCCTTCCGCGGTTCCTCCTCCGTGGCTCCCCATGGCGGGGAAGACAAACGGCTGAGCGCCTTGCGACTTCAGCCAACCGCACACGGCGCTAACGATCTCCTGCAGGCTGGCAATACCTCGGCTGCCCACGGCAACGGCGATGCGTCTGGCACGCAACTTTTCAGCAGGTACGCCCAACCCATTCAGAATTGCCACGATCGAGCCATTGAGATCGTCCAGTTTCGCGAGCCCCGGGCGAGTCCGCTCGAGAAGATAAAAACCGGCGAGTGGAAGATGACCGTTGGTTTTGTTGTCCATAGAATGAAAGTTAACGCCGCGTTTGGCATTCGTCAAGCCGGGCGGCGACATGGGACCGTCGCCTCACCACCCCCAGCCCCTCCTCAACTGAGGAGGGGAGCCCGTCGTTCCCCGGCTTACACAATGAGGGGAGTTCGTGATTTCCCTCCCTGGGTAAGGAGGGGCCGGGGGGGTTGGAACCGGGGCCTCGCACTCCTGTGCTATCATGTTCCCACTCGCCCATGAACCAGGCTGCGCAGAAGACGGTTCTCGTCAGTGTGCAGAATCTGCACAAGAATTATGGTGATTTGGCCGCCGTGCGCGGCCTGAGCTTTGACATCTTTCAGGGTGAAGTCTTTGGCCTCTTGGGCCCCAACGGAGCGGGCAAGACCACCACGATCGAGATCATCGAAGGTCTGCGCCAACCGGACGGCGGATCGGTGCGTGTGTGCGGCCTCGACCCTGCACAAGAAAGCATGTCGCTCAAGGAGCGCATCGGAGCGCAACTTCAATCCACGGTCCTGCCGGATAAAATGCTGGTCCTCGTGACTTCGGGATTCTTCGGGTTGCTCTTTGCCATGAAGCTCTTCCGTTGGGAGAAAAAGGAGCGGATATCAAGTCGGGCCAAATTATGGTCCGCCGTTTTTGTGGTGCCGTTCCTG
Source organism: Terriglobia bacterium (assembly GCA_049508935.1). Taxonomy (GTDB): domain Bacteria; phylum Acidobacteriota; class Terriglobia; order UBA7540; family UBA7540; genus CAVROP01. The sequence goes on from JBELAJ010000570.1 coordinate 5,391, forward strand.
GTGATGGGCGTGTGGAT
>JBELAJ010000571.1:0-5406 GCA_049508935.1 Terriglobia bacterium
TGGTAAAACTCATGCATCATCCTGGCGACGTCCTCGGAGTGAATGTTGTCGCGCACCTGCTTCCCTTTGTAGCCGAAAACTTTGTACTCCTTCTGCTCGACATTACAGCGGACCAGGTAGCTGAGAAAACCATGCAACTCCACCCCGGAGTGATTTGGGCCGGTCAGGCAGCCTCCCCGCAAGCAACACGTGGGCATCCCGAAATACTTGCCATATTCCTGCGTCATGACGTCGGCGGCTACTTTCGAAGCGCCGAAAAGCGAGTGCTTCGATTGGTCGATGGGGAATGATTCGGGAATGCCGTCGTAATAGGCGGGATCGTCGTATTCCCATCGCGTCTCGAGCTCGCGCAATGGAATGGAGTTGGGAAGATCGCCGTACACTTTATTGGTGGACATGTGAACGAACGGTGATTCCGGGCAGGCTCGTCGCGCCGCTTCGAGCAAGTTCAAGGTGCCGACCGCATTGACGTCGAAGTCGTCGAAGGGAATTGGTGCTGCCCGGTCGTGGGATGGCTGGGCGGCCGTATGGATGATGATGCCGGGCCTTAACTCCGCGACCAACCGCAGGATTGCTTCGCGCTCGCGAATGTCCACGGAATAGTGCTGATAGCCGGGAATCGAACTCCGCAGCCGCTCCAGGACCCAACTTGTGTCTCCCGCCGGGCCGAAAAAGACCGCACGCTGGTTGTTATCCATGCCGGCAATGCGAAAGCCCGCATGGCTGAAGTAGAGGCTCACTTCCGAGCCGATGAGGCCGCACGAACCGGTGATGAAAGCAACAGGAATCGGCATCGTAATCCCCTAAGTAGTGCCGAGTGACAAGCGACAAGTGACGAGCCGAAAGACCCGGGTCTGAGAAGTTGGTTTAATTACGTCAGCCCGCGCAGAGGGCGAAGGCAGCGCTCGTCCGGCTTTACCAGGATCTCTGTGCGCTCCGTGGCGCATCTTTCCTAGCCAAGATCACGCTGCTTTTCCAGCACCACCAGCATCCGCGAAGCCAGGCTGGGGAACCGGGAGAGGAAAGAGTCTACCCGGTTCAGCAGCGGCAGCGCTGCCATCGGGTAAAGCTGCGGCCCTCGAAATCCGCCGCTTCCCAAATAAGCGAGCGCGGAAAAGTACGCGACCTCCGCCACGCGCCAGGAACGAAGCTGCTCACGGAAGGCGCTCGATCCGAAGACGCGGCTGGCGTTACCCTGCGCGGCATAGTAACCAAAATCGGTTGGAATCGAGCCTGCCGGAGCTTCCCAACGGATCTCCTCTCGGAGGCCCAGTGGTTCGTGGTGAAAGTTCCCGAAAACAAACCGCCCCAGAACACCCATTGCCGGGTCGAAGATGATCACCTTCCCGCGCTCGGTCAGGACCCGATAGAACTCGCGCAATGCCGTGCCAGGGTATTCCAAATGGTGCCACACGTCAAAGAGAATCAGATGGCTGACGGCGCCCGTGTCGAAAGAAAGCCCATAGGCATTTTCCACACGGTCCAGCCACTCGTTAGGAAACACGTCGGTAGTGATGCAGTCGGGCAGGTGCTCCTTGATGTGGCCCATGCCCGAGCCCAGCTCAACCACCAGCCCTGGCTTTGTGCGGTCAACCCGTCTGGCGATTTCTCGGCCGAATTGTGAATAAATCTTGCGGAGGAGCGGCTTTCTTTCCCAATGCCGGCGGTTCTCGTGAATCTCCACATTGTGTTGTTCGAGGTTGACGCGCATCCGTCCCCCGCGAGCCCATCACCATTAGTCTCCTAGGGTAATCGGACCGCGCACTTTGTGCAACCGAACCAGCTTCCGCAGGGGCGGTTTGCGGACTGCCCAGCGCCGGCGCGCGGGGAGGCGCGTCCCTGGATTCCCGCTTTCGCGGGAATGACGGCGCCGCGCGACGGCTCGCCGCCGTAGCGCAGTCGATTGAAATCGTAGCGTTTGCCGTTACGAGCCAGCGCCTGCCGACCCTTCGCTTCACTCAGGGCAGGCTCTAAAGGTCGGCGATAGGTTCGAACTAAGACGGGGTCAATTGACGGGCTTGTTAAAAACAGGACGAGCCCAGTAGAATGAATTCGTGCCGAAATAAGTTCAACGTCATGACAAAACGTCAGTGCCGCGCGTGGGCTACTGTAATCGCTCGGTTCGTTGCGCACCGAGCGATCGACGCCCAGCAAGCCTTTGGACAGGCAATCGGGTCAGACAATCGTAGGGGGCTGAGTTTTGCAAGCTATGCAAACACCACTGGAAACCGCATCCGAGCGGCAGAGCGGTAGCCCGATGCTGCGCGCTCTGTACGCCGCGTTTGCGATTATGGCGGCAGGGCTTCTGGTTTACTCTCAGACCTTGGCCTTTCATTGGGATGAAGGCTTTCACATTCTCACCGCCTACCTCATCCATCTCGGCAAACGGCCTTATCTCGACTTCTTCTTTCCGCAGACGCCCTTGAACGCTTATTGGAATGCGGCGTGGCTCGAGGTCTCCGGCTCCAATTGGCGCGCCGTGCATGCCGTGGCGGCCCTCGCAATCATCGCCTCCGTGGTGTTGATCGCACAATATTTATATACGCTCATTCCCGACCGCCGCTGGCAAGCGGCTGCCGCCTTCGCAGCCCTGGCGCTCTTCGGGCTGCACTCGCTGGTCTGGGAGTACGGGACGATCTCGCAGGCTTATGGGCTTTGCCTGTTGCTGGTGGTGGCGGCGTTTCGAGCGGCGGTCGAGGCAGCGGGCCGGCCGAAGTCAGGGATGAGTGCGCTGGCGGGGGCGCTGGCCGGCGCCGCGGCATGTTCGACGTTGTTGACAGCGGCCGCCTCGCCTGTGCTGCTGGTCTGGATCTGGCTCAACAATCGGGCCGGAAACCGTTGGCTGAAAGCTGCCGCCTTCGTGGCCGGGGCCGTGGTTCCCTGCCTGCCCGTGCTGGTTCTGTTCGCCCAGGGACCGCACAACGTGATTTTCGACATCCTCAAATACCACTCCATCTATCGCCGCGTCGAATGGGAAGGCGCAACCGCGCACGACATCGGAATCGTCACAGACTGGATCAACGGATCGCAAAGCCTGCTGCTGGTGCTGCTGGCTGCGGCCGGCCTGATTTTCAGCCGGAAGATCGAATTCGACCGTCCCCGGCAGGCGGAGTTTCGTCTCTGCCTTTGGCTGGTGCTGGCGATCGGCGCGCAAAACCTCTTTGCGCACCCGACCTTCCCGCAGTACTACGTTTTTCTGATACCGTTTCTTACCGTGCTGGGGACCCTTGGATTCTATGCCGTGTCATTGCGTTTGATGGATCACGACCGTCCCCGGATCCCGGTGATTCTGATGGTCGGTATTGCAGCGCTGTGCCTGGGCAACAGCGTTTACAATGATTTGGACACCTACACGTGGCGCCAACTCGAACGGGTGGCCGCGAAGGTCGAGCAAGTGACCCCGCAAGGCGCCGCGTTGCTGGCGCCCGAGCAACTGTACGTTGTGGCGCGGTGGCCGGTGCCCCCGGGCATGGAACACGACGACGCGCACAAACTCCAGCTCGGTCCGGCCGAAAGTGCGAGGCTACACATCGTGCCCAAGGCGGAGGTGGATCGGCAGATCAAGGCGGGCGATTATCCCACCATGGTGAGTTGCGACGACGACCGGACGAGCGAAGTGGCAGGGTGGAACGTATACGTGCAGAAGGCCGATTATGGCGACTGCACGGTGCTCTGGCAGTTGAGGAAGCAGACCGCGGAGAAGTGAACTTGAGTTCCTCGAAGGAGCGCAAGGACGATAGCCGCAGGTGAGGCCTGCGGAAAAACTGACTAATGCAGAAGCTCAATGATTACCGGCGGCCAACTCTGGTCCTCACGCTAGCATTACTGTTGGAGATTGCGCTTAGTCCTTGCGCTGCCAAACCTCAAACTCAATCCCTGAAAGGTGAGGTGGTGGGAGACAACAACGCTCCCATACCCGGCGCGTCCTGCACGCTTACCGGTCCCGGATTGCCCCCGGAAGGGCGGCCGCGAACCACGGGAGACCGAGGCGGATTCGAATTCACAGGGCTGACACCCGGCCGCTATGATCTCGCCTGCGCCGCCCTCGGCTACGAGCCGATACTTAAAAAGGACATCGAGATTACAGAGGGAGAATCGCCGGTCCTCCAGTTCGTCTTGCCGCGCGAGGAAATCCTACGGCAAAAAGTAGAGGTCAAGGAAAAGGCCCCGGAAGTCACTCTGGAGCCTACAACAGTGCCGCCCGCCACTCTCAGCTCAAACGAGATTCGGGCCTTGCCGCTGGTGGAGCAGAAATTCCTGGCGGCCTTGCCCCTGGTGCCGGGCGTCATTCGCACGCCCGACGGGAAAATCAACATCAAAGGCGTTACTGAGCAGCAAGGTATGCTGCTCATTGACTCCGCCGAAACCGTCGATCCGGTCACCGGCAGTTTCTCGATTCAAGTTCCTATCGATTCGGTGGAATCCGTGGAAGTTCAGAAGACTGCCTATCAAGCCGAGTATGGCCGCTTTACCGGCGGGCTGACCAGCGTCCAGACCAAGGCCCCGCAGGATAAATGGAACTGGGAGCTGAACGACTTTCTCCCCAGCATGCGCTTCCGAAGCGGCCACATGGTGGGCGTCGAAGACGACTCGCCGCGTCTCAGCTTCACCGGCCCCATCGACAAAGACAAACTGACTTTTGCCGAATACACCCGATACGACCTTAATAACCAGCCCGTGCGCGGCCTGGCCTGGCCACACAACGAGATAAAGAAGCAGGGATTTGACTCGTTCACGGACGTCTACTATGCAATTTCACCTCAGAATCTTCTGACCGGGAATTTGAAGATATTTCCGTTGCGCGAGCAATACCAGAATATCGACTCCTTCATCGCTCAGTCCGCTTCCTCGGACTATGCCCAGAGCGGGTTCTCTGTGGGCGCCACAGACCGGTACATGTTCACTAACGGCGGCGTGCTGACCACTCTCTTCCAGTACACCGATTTTGACAGCTACGCGCACGGACAGGGTTCACAGGACATGGTCCTGACCGTGGACAACTGGGATGGAAACTGGTTCAATTCCTGGACGCGAGCTGGACGGCAGCAAGAGTTGCTTCAGAATTATCAGTCCGCAAGGTGGAATTGGGCCGGCCGCCATACGTTCAAGGCAGGCGGGGATCTTATTCATCGCTCTTATGACGACAACAGCAAGTCTCACCCGGTTCAGCTCGTACGCCCGGACGGGTCGCTGGCCGAACTCATCACCTTCCAGGGCGCCGGTGTCCTAAGCGCCGAAGACACGGAAATGACCGTTTTCGCCCAGGACCATTGGGCCTTCAACGACCACGTGGCGCTCGACTATGGTCTGCGCTATTCCGCCCAGACTCTGGGATCGTACGCGGCGTTCGCCCCGCGCCTCGGCCTGGTTTATTCTCCCGGGCAGAGCGCCAAAACGATTATTCGC
>JBELAJ010000572.1:0-5399 GCA_049508935.1 Terriglobia bacterium
GCTGGTAAAATCGCCGTCGCGGTCCACCCTCTCCCCCAAGGGGGAGAGGGAACAGTGTCCATCGAAGAGGCGTCAGTTCCCGTGGGAAAGGGCTGATCGGAAAACTGACTACTGACAACGGGTGACTGATTACTTCCTTTACATCAAATACGTCGATTCTCCGGAACGCGCGGGCCGGGTTGCCAGCAAGTCGATGTAGGTACTTTTTTCGAGCAGCGCCTGGCCCACTTGCGCGATGGCGTGGGCGGAGTCCGGTCGGGACAAGTCCTTCTGGCGGCGGCTCATTTCCGCCAGGCTTTCCGGTTTGCTGAGCATTTGCGTTACGGTTTGGGGAATCTCCTCGAGGGTCTCGGCCTCCACTGCCACCCCTTGCTGCACAAGGTATCGGACGTGCCGCTCCTCCGGTCCCGGAATAGGATGGGTCACAATCATGGGCAGGCCGACCGAGAGCGCTTCCGCGGTGGTCAAGCCGCCCGGCTTGGTGATCAGGAGATCGGCCGCCGCCATCAGTTGCGGAATGGTGTCTGTCCAGCCAAAGATGTGCAGGTCAAGTGTGATCCTACCCTTCAACTGCTCCAGAGTCTGCTTTATGACGCGGTCGTGCCCGGTCACCACCAGTACCTGCAGAGGAAACCCGCACAGTTCCAGCCTTTCGACAATGGCGTCCAGCGGGGCAGGACCCATGCCTCCGCCCATTACCAGGACGACGGGCCGGTGAGGGTCCAAACCCAGGGCTCGCCGGAGCTCACTACGATCTTGGGGAAGCGAAAAAACGGGATCTACGGGAATGCCGCAAACCAGAATCCGGTTGGGCGAGGTTCCCCAATTCACAAGCTGCGAACGCGCTTCTTCGCTGCCCACACAATAAACATCGACCTCAGCCTGTACCCAAGGCGGCTCCGTCTGGAAATCCGTCTGCACGGCCAAAATGGGGGCGTGAAACCATCCGTCGCGCTTTCCGAGAACAGCGATCTCAACCGCGCCGATTTCATTGGCGATCACCAGATGGGGAGCAAACGTCTTAAGCTGCTCGAGAACTTTTTTGCAGCCGTGCCGAAAGACCCAGCGAGGTGCCGTGGCGCGATGGAGTTTCTTATGGCGACGCTCGAAGTGCCATCGCCAAACACGTGGAGCGCGCCGAAGCATCCACCAGTAAGGGCGAACGTACAGCATCAGGAACCAGGAGCGCGCCACCTTCAGGACATCCAGAAGGCGGACTTCAACCGGGTCAATGCAATCGTAGATCGCCCTCTGGAGTACTTCCGCCGCGCGGACGTGCCCCGTGCCGACGCTCAGGGTTAGTATTAAGATACGTTTAGAGTTCACTACGAACCTGGGAAACTGGAAAATGGAAACTAGAAACTGGAAACTGGAAACTGGAAAGTCGAAGCTGGGGATTGGTAGGACCGGGAAGCGATCAATACCTCGGCCCTCGGCCTGAGTCACAGCTCGCTTTCGAAGGGGTGATTCCGCGTTTACAGTTCCGTCCTCCCATTTTCCAGTTTCCATTTTCCATTTTCCACTTTCCCCTTTCCAGTTTCCGTCTTTACTGGAATTTTCGCACCAGCAGCACCGCGTTGAGGCCACCGAAGGCAAAGGAATTGGAGACGGCCACCCTTACGGGAATTTCTCGCGCTTGATTGGGGACGTAGTCCAGATCGCACTCGGGGTCCGGCGCGGTGTAATTTGCCGTGGGCGGAATGACCGCACATTCGATGGCCAGCGTCGTCGCCGCCAGTTCGATTGCGCCCGTGGCCCCCATGGTGTGGCCGTGCATGGATTTTGTTGAGCTAATAGCCAGCTTTCGAGCGTGCTCGCCGAACACCTTTTTGATCACCTGTGTTTCGGTGGCATCGTTCAAACGCGTGCCGGTACCATGGGCGTTGATGTAATCCACTTCCTCCGGGGCAACCCCGGCTTCTTCGAGGGCCATGTGCACCGCCCGGGCCGGGCCGTCGATGGACGGCTGCGTAATATGACCCGCATCTGAACTCAGACCGTAGCCGGAGATTTCCGCGAAGATTTTGGCCCCGCGCTTTTTCGCATGCTCAAGTTCCTCAAGGAGCAGCAGTGCGGCCCCTTCACCCATGACGAAACCCTCACGGTCCGCCGAGAAGGGACGGCAGGCGCGGCTGGGATCGCCGTTCCCCGTGGCCAGGACCCGAACCGATTCCCAGGAACGGATCATGCCGACGGTGATCGGCGCCTCGCATCCTCCGGTCAACATCAGATCGGCCGTCCCATACTTGATCAGGTGAAAGGCTTCGCCAATCGCATGGCCTGAGGAGGAGCAGGCCGTGGCAGTTGTAAATGAGGGACCTTGCGCGCCAAATTCCATGCAGATTTGAGAAGTAGCGGCGTTGTGCATCATGCGGGGAATGGTGAACGGATGCAGTCGTGTCGCCTGGTTGGCGTAGAGGTTGAAATAGCCATCATCCAGAGTATTGGCGCCCGCCATACCAGTGCCGGTCACTACCCCGAAGCGCGGGCGCTCCTCGTCCCGCACCTCGATTCCGCTCGAGGTCATGGCTTCCTGCGCGGCCAGCAGACCAAACTGGCTGAAGCGATCCAGCAAATCAAGCCGCTTGCCGGGAAAGTAATCGGTCGGCGTATAATCCGGGACTTCGGCGGCAATCTGAACCGTCAGGAGAGAGGGATCAAATTGGCAAATACGGCGAAACGCCGACCGGGCTTCCAGCAGGTTCTTGAAAAAGCTTTGTGCGTTCTTGCCCATGGAAGCAAAGACGCCCACACCGGTAATGACGACTCTTCGCACGTTTCACCCTTGTGATTTCAGTTGGCAGTGGCGGCAGGAGCCTCGCCCTTGGCCATCGCCACAAGATCTGAAACGTCCTTACCTTCCAAAACTCGTGTCAGGCTATCCACCACCTGGCGGACCGACCGCATGTTCTGCGCTACGGCGTCCGGAATATCGATCTTGAATTCCTCTTCCAGCGCGAAGAGGATATTGACTCCATCCAGCGAGTCAATTCCCAGTTCCGCGAACTTCGAATCGATGGTGATTTTGCTTGGGTCCAGATGCTGCTCTCGAGCAATAATCTCAATTACTTTCTGGGTTGTGTCCATTTATGCTCCTCGTGACCGGTTTGACCGGCGCACCTAAGTGGAAATGCCGATGGAATTTCTTTCCGCAAGTTGGGAGACAAGCTCCAGCAATTGCGAAATCCGAAATGGCTTGTCGAGAAGGGCGTAAGCGCCCAGGTCTTGGGCCAGCTTCCTTTCCGTCTGACTGAAGAAGGAAGACATGAGAACAATCTCGTGCTTGGCATTTTGCTTTCTGAGATGTCGAAGCAGATCTAAGCCCGTTTCGTTGGGCATGTGCAAATCGGCGATGATAATGCGGCAATCGTTGTCCCGCGCCAAAGCTTCTCGCGCCGCCAACCCGTCGGCTACCGCTTCCACCTGCGGATATCCGTTGGCTTCCAGGACCTCAGACAGCAGGTCACGGCTTTCCAGGTCGTCGTCAACAACAAGAATCCTGCTCACTATGCGCACACTCCCGGTGTTTGGCCAGGAGTATCTTAGGCACGGAGATGGCCAAGGACCGCACTAGTTTTTAACTAATTGTAAATAAAAGAGTTGAATGCGCGCTGAAACAAGTTTGAGCGGCTTTGGATTCCGGAGCGCGCGGTGCAGTGTGTCAAAATGCCACAGATTAGTGACTTTTAGCCTTATGCCGATTGCCGCGCCTGCACCTGCCCCTTCGGCCGCCTTTTTTTCCTCTTATCTTATTGATTTGCATACTCTAAATCATTCCTGGCGAGCCGACGGGCGAATTCTGGTGTGGCAAAAAGCGACACCTGCCCGAAGTACTAAAATGTGCGAAGCACCTTGGAGTGCGGCGGCTCGACGCCGCCTTGTCACTCTGCAAGCCCGCGTGTTGCCTAAGGCGAGCCCCGGTACGCCAAGAACGGCGCGTACATAGCTCGCATACTCTGGCAGTTCCAAGGCGGCGTCAAGCCGCCGCACTCCAAGGTACCTTCGGCACAAAGACTCCCACAATGGTCTCGAGCGAATCTGATATAATGAGTGTCTAGGCTTTCCCGACAAGCAAAATGCGCACTTCCGCGAGGTTTCTGGCAATTCTGACCATGGCCGCGCTGCTTGCCTCCAGCGTGCGGTGGACTGCGCCCAACGTTACGGCTGATGCCTGCGGATGCCCGCCCAGAGCCTGCACGTGTGTAGGGCACCACCACGGTTCCGGCCTGCTTCCGGCGTGTTGCATGGGCACGGGCGGACAGTGCGGAATACAATCTCCTGAAAGTTACATCAGCGCCATCCTCAGCACTCTTACTTACGTACCTACCGAACACCCTTGGTGGAATCCGATCGCGGCTTGGAGTCTCTGCTACGATGCCTCACACTCAAGTCTGTTGCCCTCCCACGCGCGGATTCCGGATCAACCTCCTCGATCCCCTCTCTGATGGTCGATCTTCGATGCATGATTGCCGATTGAGCTAATCGACTCTCGTCCATCGTTGAAGCCCGGACTTCGGGCCCGGCAGATAACGCCCCGTTACGCCCCGTCAAAGCTGGCATCGCATTACCCGGCGGCGTAGCGCGAGCATTTTTCTCACAGGTCCGCAGTCCTGCATTGATCCCGGTGCCGGGGCGCCTCACGATGCGCCCTGCGGGAGCGTTCATCACCATCGCCGATGCAGAGGAGAAGTTTTATGAGACAAGCATGCGTGTTGACGGCGGTCGTCTTGGTATTGGGCGGCGTCGCATTTGCCACCATTTTTGGATCTGTGCGCGGCATCGTTCATGATCCCCAGCACCGCCCCATTCCAGGCGCGCAAGTTACGTTGAAAGCTCAAAACTCGGATTGGACCCAATCTCAAGCCTCCAACGAAAACGGCGAATTTGAATTCACGTCCGTGCCGATCGGGAATTACACGGTCACGGTCTCGTCGCAAGGCTTCCAGACGATGCAACAAAGTGTGATTGTGCAGTCCGACACGAGTCCGGTGCTGCACTGCCCGTTAACTGTGGCGGGCGTGAAGCAAGCCGTCAACGTTTTAGGAACTCCCGTGGAGGCGACCATGGACAGCGTCACGCCCACGACCATGCTGAGCCGTGAAGACATCCGGCAAACTCCCGGAGCGGACCGCACCAACGGCTTGGAGATGATCACCGATTACGTGCCTGCCGCCTACGTGACGCACGATATGCTGCACATGCGAGGCGGCCACCAGGTGGAGTGGCTGATTGACGGCGTCCCTATTGCCAATACCAACATCGCCACTAATTTGGGGCCGCAGATCGACCCGAAGGACATTGACGAACTCGAGGTTTTTCGAGGCAGCTACGACGCCGACTATGGAGACCGAACGTATGGAATCTTCAACGTCGTGCCGCGAACCGGCTTTGAATTCAAT
>JBELAJ010000573.1:0-5374 GCA_049508935.1 Terriglobia bacterium
TGAGAGTATTGTGTTCCAACTGCGCGTTGTCGCCGGCGCCCCAAAGAGCCTGTCGATCTGGCCGAGATAGCCAATCGTTTTCATGTGGCGGCGGTACACCCCATACACGAGACGATTCTTCGCGCCAATGATTCGCACCAGCCACTCCCCACCTTCGGGAAGAGCAATCGGAAGAGAAACTCTGCGGCGTCCAGCCTCCGACAGGATGCTTACGAATTGAACAACATCTGCGGGGGGTGGCTCAGTTCCAAACGGATAGTCCATCTCAAGCCGAATCAGATCACTGCCGCCGCAGAAAGCGATTGTTGCTTCAAACGGCAGCTTCCGGCGCAATTCGGCAAGGAACTTTGCGCGCAACCCAGGTTTGCGAATGACAAGCGTGCCTGCGGCGCCCACGTTCACAGCATCGTAGATGCCCAGTTCTTTGGCGAGCACGCTCGGACGAAAAGCCCTGTGTCCTCCAACGTTGATACCCCGGAAGAAAACGATCAAAGCCATGCTGCCCATTGTTGCACACCGAAGTATCGAGGAGAAGCGGAAGCGGTCGGGCCTGACGGTAGATAACGTGTAGTCGCCAAGGGTAGACTTATCCGGCGTTCACGGATTACTCGTCATTACGCCGTTACACAGGATCTCTCCGCCGAGGAAAGCCAGGACTCATGCACGGTGCCGCGAAGGGAACTCCACGGGAGTGAGCGGTTCTATTTCTAAGAGTAGGCCGTTCAGACCGAATCCTGAGCTGAGATTGCAACTGTCACGCAAGCGGGGATTTGCAACAAACCGAGTCGAAGCGGCGAGGGTTTACCGATCACAGGTATAATCAGGGCGCTTTTCCCAGCTCGGGCAATCAGGAGTTTTGGGGACGTGTGATCGTGTATCGCGCCACAGGGAATGTTATAAATTGCGTACCCGCTCGGGCGTTGCGTCGAAACTCCCGCAGGGGGTTATCGCCCGTCGTCCAAGGTCCAGCGAGGCACTTTGGCGCCGCTGAATCCGAGCATATCTTTGCCGGTGAGAAGATACACGGCATAAGCAACTTCGTTACGAGTCGGAACTTGGCCGGTGTTGGCGTTGTGACAGAACATATACTTGAAGGCATTGCCCAGGTCCCCTCCGCCCCAGACGTCGTTGTAGCACTTGGCAACATTGTCGGCTCCAATGCGCCGGTCGTGACTCCAGCGTTCCGCGAACAGCAGCCACCAGATCTGGCCGGGATTCATTTGGATTGCTCCCGTCCAACCGGCCTTGCTGTAATCAATCAACTTCGATCCGTCCCAGCCGTAAGCGCGAAGATCCTGGATGAGGTCCGAAGTGTCTTCGGCCGGACCGGAGAAGACTCCGACGGCGCCATCCAAAGCCTTGTCCTCTTTGTAAATCATCGTCCGCGTCTTCGCCACGCGATACATGTTGTAGTAAGACTCCTCGGTGGAATGCGTGGGCCGGGAAAGCGATTCCAGCAGGTACTTTTGGACAGCCAGCGACAGGTTAAAAGCGCTCTCGTAGTTCCAGCCGAAAAAGGCGCCAGCTTGCAGGGCCTGGGCAAGAGCCGGGGTCTCAGCGGAATCGCAGGCATTCATCAACGCCAGGCTACGGTGCAAGGCGAGCCCTCGCTTCTGCACCATCCAGTTCCAAAAATCGGGAGTGAGGGCAATATAGCCACGCACCATCTGAGGGTTACCGTTGACATCGGTAACGATGAGACGGAGGGCTTGGGATTTCGTTGTTGACCCGGAAGGGGGCGAATTATAAGTGACCAGATCACCGAGGCCGGTGCTCTTCAGTTGATTCAGATAGCCGTCGTACCATGAGCTCAAGACCGTATGGACGGCCATGCTCCCCGGAATGGCTGCCGAATGCTCGTAGGTAAGCAATACATCGACCGGAACTCCGTGTCCTTCCCAGTCGAGGAATCCGGGATTTTGCAAGCCCGAGAGTTTAGTAACAATGGCTTGAACGGTGGCCTGCTGGTTCACTAAGGTCGTTATGCTGTAATTCTGGTTTGAAAGATAATTCTTCGCATTGACGATGTCCTGCTGGCTGTTGATCCACCCGGTGCCCGCGTTGACATCCTGATATCCGTCGGTGGTCGAGCCCGCCGCCGGCTCCGTATAGGGAGCGATAATCAAGGCCGTCTTGGAAGAAGGATCGCTCGAAGGATCGCCCGGGCTTTGGGGGTCCAGATGGACACGAGGGTCATTGGTGAGGGTGGCAGTGTGGAGGGCGGAATCGGTACCGACAGGATACACGTTACCCAGATAAATCCACTCGTCGGGGCCCTGGCAATACTGAATGCGAATCACCCCTCCCGCTTCGACGTCGACTTGTTTGACCTCGTTGGGGTCGCCGCTTTGGCAGGGAGCGCTGGCGTAGGCGACCGAAAAGATTCCCGAGTATAGCTGGGAAGCCCAACCGAAAAGATTCCCGCCTCCGGTGCCCGTCACAGCCGCTCTGGGCCCCGAAGCCTCTAGCTGCACTCGGGATTGGGCATACGCGAAGGCGCGCTTCACCGCTTCCTTCGCCGATATTCCCAGTGCCTCATCAGCGCGAGCGGCCCCATAGACGGCATAGATTCCGCTTTCGATAGGAAGCGAACTCATCTGCCAATAGGACTGGCCCGCCCCGCTGGAAAGAACCTGGAAAGGCATGGTGACTTGCTCGTCGGTAAGACGGAGCGCGAAGCGGGCGTCGACTTTAAAGTCCGCGGCACCAAAACTCAAGGACATTTGACCGTTGGCATACGACCACCGCCCGTGGTAAGCGAGCGAGTGTTTGGCGCTCACCGCGTAAAGATACGCTTCGTCGCCCTGATTAAACCCCAGCAGAATTTTCGAAGTCGGGCCGGGATGAGTCCCGCTGGAATCATGAACGAATTGATAGGCCACCTGAATCGGTGAAGTGATGCTGGCCGCGTAAGTTAAATGAGCGCAAGCGAGGGCGGTCAGCGCAGCCATGGCCAGAATTTGTCCGGTACGGCGTTCACGCTTGCCCGGCACGTGCCGTCCGGTTTGACGAAACCTCGAACCCGGGGCCCATGGTTCGTGAGCTTTCACGTCGCCCTCCTGAGTTCCGGCATCAATCGGGACCTGATTTCCTTGTGGGAGCCCTGACCTCATTCAAAATATACCCTTCCATGAGTTCCCCCCGCACTTTTTTCTTGGCTGGGGCTGGAAATCCGAGACCGGACTCCCTCTTCTTCGACACGAGCCGAGAATAGGGCCTTAACCTCAGTAATTGGAAGAGGCGAGAAACTTCTATGATGACAGATGCGCTGGCGCCCGAGCCCAGGAATGCTTGCTTGGCAATCTCCAGATGAGTATCATCGGACCACGGGCGGATTTCCGAAATGTGGCAGAAGACTCTGGAATATCATTATCGCGGCAGCTTTAGCATCGGCGGGCATTCCCACAATCCCGGTTTTGTTCCTCTCCTGGGTTTTGGCGTCGGCTTGGGCCTTTTTGCCAACGGCTTTTTGACTTATCGGAAGCTGCGAGTCGTCGAAGACACGCCGCGCATTCCCGTTCGCAGTATCCCCATGGGATTGGTTCGCGTACACGGGAAAGTGACCGGCAGCTTCCTCCTGGCGAGCCCCGTGGCTCACATACCGTGCTATCACTATCGCGTTCAGGTGGAGCATTGGGAGGAACAGGGGAAAAATCGGGGATGGCATATCGTTCACACCGAGAAGGACCAACGCAATTTTTATCTCGACGATGGAACGGGCAAGGTGATGATTCGTCCTCAGTCGGGGGAATTTGATCTGCCAGCCACCTATCGGGCAGAGATTGGACCCAGGGCGATGAACGTGCCTTACCTCGACCCCTCCCTCAGTCTCGCAAACGTTCCTTCGGAGCAGGAGCTGCGCGCGTATGCGGCAAAGGTTAACCGCCCTTTATTCGTGGGGAACCCCAGTTCCGTCGCCAAGCTCGAGGCGAAATACGCACAAGCCATGGAGGGCGAGAACCCGGTCACAGGACGCGGCAGCTTCCGGATTACTGAATACTGCCTGGTGGCCGAACACGAGTACGACGTCATCGGCACGTGCGCTGAAAACCCTCAGCCCCAGGACGATCAGGATCGAAATGTAATCCTCAAAGGTCAGAACGAACCGACCTTTGTGATTTCCGGCTTGAGCGAACGGACACTCGAAAAAGCGCTGAGGAAAAGAGCGCTCTCCAGGATCTTCCTCGGCGGCTTGCTCATGGTCCTGATGATGGCCTTTATCATCGGCAATCTGCTCAAGTCCTGAGTGGGGCAAATTCACACTGCCCATGGGTGAGTATCATGGGACTGATGCCGCTTTCGAATCCCAGTCGAACCGTCATCATCGCCATCGTTCTCGTTGGAGTAACGAGCCTACCCACAAAAGCATTTCCTGGTCCTCAAGAACAAGTAACTACTCCTTCCGGCCAGACGAAGCAATCATCTAACCGGCAGCCAACATCAATACCGGCAAAGCACGTAGGGATGTTGATCGAATACAGGAATGCGCATTACGGTTTCTGTTCTTCACTGCCGGAAAGTTGGCAAGGATATTCGATCGTGATTGATCGGTGGAAAGGTTACTCTAATTCTGATGGCGATGTGGTTGTCCAGCACGGTCCCATCATTTCAATTAGACATCCGCGGTGGACGCGAGCCAACCCGCGGCAAGACATCCCCATCATGGTTTTCACCCATGCTCAGTGGCGCTTCATTCAAAATGATGAGTTTCACGTTGGTGCAGCGCCCATAGGCCCAAGTGCACTTGGACACGACCGCCGACACGTGTTTGCTCTTCCCCCGCGCTTCGATTTCTCATTTCCCACCGGGTATGAAGAGGTAGAACAAATCCTGAAAAGCACCCCGCTTCGTGGCGAATGCCAGAGTCGTGGTGATCAGCATTAAAAGGAAATAGGAGGCAAAGTGCCTCGACCATTGACAATGGTTGGCGTCAACAGGGTTTCCAACCAGAAGTAGCAAGCCTCCGATCCGGGCGAGCGACAGCTCACTCGAATACTATGCTGAGAGCGGACTTTCACGGATTAGGAGCGCTCGTTGCAGATACCAAAACGGTACATCCTGCTTAACTGTTGGGAAATTTCCGCGCCACAATCTTGGTTCAGGTCCATGCCAATGCGCCCTGACTTTCAGCTACGCCGCGCCGCAAGTTGCAAGCGATCCATTTAGCTGCCGACAACCCGGACATGTCCGGAGGTTCATCAACGCCCCAGATAGCACAATCCCTCCCCGGATACGGGGTTCAAGGAAATAACTCCTGCCTTGTCGGAATTAACCGGCCAATCTTTTTAATCACACCTCTAAGTGCTGTAGCTGCGAAGCGTTATTCTTCTCCAGTTGGGATTTTTCTCTTCAGGAGGAGGGGCTCTGCTTCCAG
>JBELAJ010000574.1:0-7234 GCA_049508935.1 Terriglobia bacterium
GCTTCCTGCTTCTCCCGGTTCTGTTTCTCCAGCAGTTTCATCTCTTCTTCGTACTTATCCTGGGCCTTCTTGCGCTCCAGCGCCTTCTTGTATTCGTACTCGTCGATTTCACGTTGTCGCTGTTTCCGAAGGTTTTCGTCCAGCTCCTTCCGGTCGCGCTCGGTGCGTTTCAGTTCCTCGTCCCAGGAAGCGCGCTGGGCGGCGATTTCAGATTCCAACTCTTCTTTCTTCCGCGCGTAGTCCTGCACAAGCTGGTCGAGCGCCGTGGAAGCAACGTCGATCTTGTGCAGTCTCTCAATTTCTTTCCTCTCGAGTTCCACGGCCTCGCGGGCAGCGGAGAGCCGATTCACTTCCTGAACCAGTCTTTCCGAGAGTCCTGCGAGCGCCTTGGATAAATCGAGCCCCAGATCGGACAGCCCTTTCACCACCTCCTCGACCGAGATTCCCTCCACCGCCTGACGAATCTCCATTTCCCTCAGCTTCGTGGTTTCCTCTGCTTTCTTGTCGCTCGTCTCCCTTGCGGCCATGGCCTCCTCGCGAATCTCGGCGAATTCCTCTTCGATTTCGGCCTTTGTACGTTTGGGACGCGCTGCAGGTTTTGCCGTTTTCGTTGCCATGTTCGTTGCCTCCTTATTTCACGTCGGTGACTTTTCCATCGTGGAACTCGACCGTCATGTCTTTGTACTTGTAGAGGACTTTATCCCCCAGGTCGGCGCGGGTCTGTGGCGGGCCAAGCGCCGCCTCAACCTCCGCGAAAGACATACCCAGCTTCACTTCTTTAACATAAATGCCGCTGGCTGTATTTCCGGACTGAGCGGCCTCAGAGCGCGTGTCAAACGGCCGCAGCCATTTTTCGACCAGAGCTGCGACGGCATCGTAGTCTTTGGCATCACTCGTCTCGAAGATAAGATCAGCCTTGCCATACTTCAGACGCTCGTGGCGCGAGGCGCGTTCGCCGCCCTTCACTTGGTGCGCCGTCACAGTTAGTACGGTGATCGTGAAGTACCCGCCTTTTAACCTTCGAAACCATGTGTATTTGGCAAAAACAATCTCCCCTTTGTGCAGAGGCTCCGGAATAATCTCGCCGCAGCCCGTGATGCCTGTGCCTGCTCCGGCTTGCTGGCCGAACTCAACCGAATCACCGCTTATTTTGACATCAAGAGCGTTTCCAGCAGGTACACCGGGCGACCCCTCGCACACGCCGACCGCCAGACCTTCTCGAAGTACAAGCAGGTACTTGCCCTTATAGCGTTCCGCTAAGTCTCGCTTGTCGCCAGCAAAAAGTGGAAGGCAAAATGATAGCGATAGAACTAGGAGTCTGGCAGTTCGTTTCTCCATTGAACACCACCGGCAACGATAGGCTTCAGTTCGGGCCGGATGCACGACCCATCAGCCGGGTGATAACTTATCGCGAATTCCGGACTAGAACAACAGAAACCGTGCTGATGAAGTCCACGCCTGAGAAGCTGTCATTCCGAGCGCAGCGAGGAATCTCGCTCTGATCCTCGGTTCCGTTATTTTTGCGCAACAGGGCGAGATTCCTCGCTGCGCTCGGAATGACATTGGCCCAGGGCAGAGTCAAGCTAGAGCCCCAGCAGTTTAACCAACTCGTCCTCCCCGACGGTCTTGACCCCCAGCGACCGGGCCTTTTCGAGCTTTGAGCCGGGATCGGCGCCCACCACCACGTAATCCGTCTTCTTGCTGACCGAGCCGACTACGCGCCCGCCTGCTTCTTCAATCATCGCCTTGGCTTCGTCGCGAGAATAATTAGCAAGGGAGCCGGTGAGCACAAACTGCTTCCCGGTCAAGTGGCCTTCGGCCTTGTGGACTTTCTCCTGTTCGAACTGCAAGCCGGCTTTGCGGAGTTTCGTGATTACTTCGCGATTGCGCTCTTCATGGAAAAACTCCCGGATGGCCTCCGCCACACGCGGTCCCACCTCTTCCGCTTCGACCAGTTCCTCCCGGCTCGCCCCGGCGAGCCCGGCGAGTCTATCGAGCGAACCAAAGTGGCCGGCCAACAACTGCGCCGTGCGTTCGCCGACGAAGCGGATCCCCAGCGCAAAGATGAGGCGCGGGAGCTCTGCGCTTTTGCTCTTTCTTATCTCGTCGAGCACGTTCTCCGCCCATTTGTCGGCCTTGCGCACAAACTCCTCGAGGCTCTCGTGAGCCGAGCCGGCGAAGAAGTCGGCCACCGCACGGGCTGACCGTTCCGGGATCCCTTCCACCCTGCGCAGATCCAAAAACGAGGCGTTTCGCAACCGCTCGAGGGAGCCGAAGTGCTCGGCCAGTGCTTTTGCTGTCTTTTGGCCAATGGAGGGAATTTCGTTCGCCACGAGAACCCGAACCAAATACTCGACCGGAGTGTCCCCTTCCCTCCGTAAGTTCACTAAGCTGGATTTGGTGAGCGTGTACAGATCTGCGACGTCATGGACCAAGCCTTTGTCCACAATTTGGTCCACCAATGCCTCTCCGATCCCCTCGATGTTCATGGCGCGGCGGCCGGCAAAGTGTAGCAGCGACTCCTTGAGCCGGGCAGGGCAAGCGACATTCACACAGCGGTAAGCCACCTCGCCTTCGGCCCGGTAGACTTCCCCGCCGCAGACAGGACATTTGTCGGGCATCTTGAATTCGACGCCGTTCTCGGCGTGAACTTCCACCTTCACGACCTGCGGGATAACCTCTCCGGCCCGCTGGATGAGCACCGTATCACCGACCTTGACGCCCAGGCGCTTAATCTCATCCATGTTGTGAAGTGTGGCATGGCTTACCGTGACGCCGCCTACATCTACCGGCTCGAGGTCCGCCACGGGCGTAAGGGTTCCGGTCCGGCCTACTTGGGCGCGAATCGCCACGACGCGGGTTTTCGCTTGCCGCGGTGCGTATTTGTAAGCGATAGCCCAGCGCGGCGACTTCGCCGTCGTGCCCAATTCGTCCCACAGGCGAATGTCGTTCACCTTCACGACGATGCCGTCAATCTCGTACTCGAGGCTGTCGCGCCTCGATTCCCATTCCTGAATAAAGGCCAGCAACTCTTCGAAGGACTTGCATAGCTGCCGGTGTTTGTTCACTTTGAATTTCATCTCGGCCAGAGCGTCAAGGTTTCGCCAATGTTCGGGGAACGGCTCCCGATTATCCACCAACAGGTAGTACAGGAAAATATCGAGCTTGCGCTGGGCCACAATGAGGGAGTCAAGCTGGCGCATGGAGCCGGCGGCGGAGTTGCGCGGGTTGGCGAAGCGCGGTTCGCCGGCCGCCTCTCGCTGCGCGTTCGTCTGCTCGAACGCCTTGAGGGGCATGATGACTTCCCCGCGAACTTCGAACCTTCTGGGGTTGTGGATCACCTCCAGCTTCTTCGGATCAATGCGGAGAGGCACCGAGCGGATAGTCTTTACGTTGGCCGTGACGTCCTCGCCCGTCACACCGTCACCGCGGGTGACGCCGTGTTTCAGCACGCCGTCTTCATATGTCAAGGCCATGGACAAGCCGTCGAGCTTCAACTCCCCCACGTATTCGACCCTCGAGCGGCCCGAAAGCTCACGCACCCGACGGTCAAAATCACGCAGTTCATCGACCGAGTAGGTGTTGTCGAGGCTGAGCATGGGTGTGGAGTGCCGCACTTTGGAGAATTCCACCGCTGGCGTTCCCCCGACTCGCCGGCTAGGAGAATCCGGCGTGACCAGCTCGGGATGCTCGGCTTCCAGGTCTTGAAGCCGCTTCATCAGCTTGTCAAACTCGAGGTCGGAGATATCAGGGTTATCCAGAACGTAGTAGCGATGCTCGTGGTAGCGAATCTCGTTCCGCAGCTTTTCGATTTCCTTTTCAGCGTCTTTGGCCACGCTCTCCCCCAATTTGGCGCAGGAAGGCACTGCTGCCGGTGCGCCCTCTCGCCTTTTTGCTTCCGTGTGGAATTATAACCCAGCAGTTGGCCGAACATCGGCAGACACGTCTCGCAAGCATCCCGTCACGGACCGCCGTGTTATGAAACCTCGAGTTTGTCCCGCTACGAAGCGGTGCAAAGTCGCGGCTACGCCAAACCAGGGAACTGGCGGGCCCAACCTTGACACGGCTGCATAGCGGCTGCTAGTGTTATCCTGGAATGAGGTTTTCGTGGGGGTAGGGGACATGAAAGTGCCACGAACAATCTTAGGGGCATTAGTGCTTGGTATCATGGGCCTCGCCTCACCGGGCATCGCGCAGCGCGGCGGGCATGCAGCAACGGAGACCGGGGGAAGCCCCATGACGGTTCCCTCCACCGGCGTGGGCAGCGCCGGGAACAACTATGCGGGTTTTCGCTACGGCGTCGTTAAGGCGATTAGTGGCAATGAGGTCGTTCTGACCAAGACTGACGCAGGCATGGATGAGACTTTCAAACTCAACAAGAAGACCAAATTTATCCATGACGGCAAAAGCAGTTCGCCCGATTCCGTGAAAGTGGGCGACAAGGTGTGGGTGGATGCTCGCCAGGACAAGAAAACCGGCGACTCGATTGCCCGGAAAGTTGTCAGCGGGACTTCCCTCATGTAGTCTGATAGTTTGTCGGCGCGCATCGTCTCGGTTAATAGGCGACAGGATCACACCCGCGCGTGAAGGCTAATCCCCTTCCTTGGCCGCGGGCCTTTCTTTGAAAAAAGGCACCCTCATTTACAACCCGATTGCGGGGCGGCGCCCGGCGGCGCGACAGCGGGAGATCCGCAAAGCTGCTGCCGTGTTGCGGGCGGCAGGGCTGGAGATTGACTTGGCTCCCACTGTACGTCCCGCCATGGCGCACGAACTGGCGGAGCAGGCGGCCGCGAACGGCGCCGAGGTCATCCTGGCTTGCGGGGGTGATGGTACCATTAACGAGGTTATTAATGGCCTTGCAACCCGCAACGTGCCCTTGGGCATTCTCCCGGGAGGCACTGCCAACATTCTGGCTAGGGAAGTCGGGCTTCCGCTCGACCCGGTTCGCGCCGCCGCACAGTTTGCCCGGTGGTCGCCGCGAAGGATTCCGTTGGGGAAGGCTACATGGCAGACGGAAGGCGCGTTGCCAAACGGAGCCCCGGGTGATAACGGATTGTCTACTCGCTACTTCATAACCGTAGCGGGCATAGGGTATGACGCTCAAGTCGTCTATAAACTATCGCTTGAAATGAAGCTGTCATGGGGCGTTGTGGGATACATCGTGGAAGCGTTACGGCAGGCCTTCCGCTACCCCTTCCAAGGCTTCTCCTGCCGCGCGGACGACGGCCCGGAGCGGTTTGCCACCTTTGCCGCCGCTCAGCGAGCTCGCAATTACGGGGGATGGCTTCACCTCACGCCCAACGCCCGCTTCTATCATGACCGGTTCAATCTGTGTCTTTTCAAGAGCGTGCATCGCGCACGCTACTTCTTGTATGCCGCGCTGGTCCTGGCGCGCAAGCACTTTCTGCTCGAAGACGTGGAGCTTGTGGAGGCACGCAAGCTCTGCTGTGCTGCCCAGTCCGCCGGTGAGACGATTCGCTTCGAACTCGATGGCGAACTGGTGGGCGCCCTTCCAGCCACGTTTGAGATCGTGCCTGACGCGCTGACGCTGCTCGTCCCGTGAGATCGGAAATCGAAAATAGAAACTGGAAAACGGAAACTGGAAAATGGTGAAGGAGCATTCGGATCCTCGTTCCAGGATCTGGACAGCGGGACACGGAATACCGGGACTATAACCCCGAGAACCTGAACTCGAATTTGACAAAACAAACATCTGTTTCAACGTTCCAGTTTCCAATTTCCAGTTTCCAGTTTCCATTTTCGAGGTCGCCTTGGACAATCTCACGCACACCCTCACCGCTGTCGCACTGAGTCATGCCGGGTTACACCGCAAGACGCGCTTCGCCACGCTGACGTTGATCGTCGCCGCGAACCTGCCGGATATCGATATCATCTCCCGCTTCTGGGGAAGCGCTACTTACCTGAAGCACCACCGCGGCATCACCCATTCGATCCTCGGAGTCAGCGTGCTTGCCCTGCTGGCGGGTTGCGTCGTCTATTTTCTCGGCCGCAAGGCCAAGCCCAAATCCGGGCCGCCGCCCAGTCTGGTCTGGCTGCTGACCCTGGCGTGGATCGGAACAGCCAGCCATCTTCTTATGGACTTTACGAACTCCTACGGCGTGAGGCCGTTTCTGCCCTTCAGCGCGCGCTGGTACGCCTGGGACATCATGTTTATCTTCGACCCGTTGTTGCTTCTGCTGCTTTGCCTTGGCCTCGGCCTGCCGACGCTGCTGCGGATGGTCACGGAAGAGGTCGGGGGCCGCAAGACACGCCCGGCTTGGGGCGCCGTTTTTTCACTCTGCGCACTCGTCTTTGTCTGGGGCCTGCGCGATGTCGCCCATCGTCGAGTCGTGGAATTCCTCGAAGGGCACACTTACTCGGATCAAAACCCGCTGCACGTGGGTGCCTTTCCCTCTCCTATCAACCCGTTCGAATGGACCGGAGTGGTCGAGACCGATACTGCCTATGAAGTGCTGCCTGCAAGCGCTCTCGAAAACGACGTGGACCCTCGCTCCGCACAGCAGTTCCATAAGCCTCCGGACTCACCCGCTCTCGACGCGGCCTTGAAAACGCGCACCGGCCAGATCTTCATGGATTTCGCCAGATTCCCCTGGGCCCAGACCGAACAAAGCGAGCAAGGCTTCGACGTCGAGATCCGCGATCTGCGCTTCGCCACGAGCAACGGGGGCGGCGGCTTCCTTGCCGAGATTGAAATGGATAGCGCCCTGCGAGTGCGGTCGGAATCTTTCAGTTTCCGCGCCCCCACGAACAGGGCGGAGGAGAGATGAGGCGGCTCTGACTTCTGCTGTCATTCCGAGCGAAGCGAGGAATCTCGCTCTGTCCGAGGAGAACCGGAAAACGCATACTCAGAGCGAGATTCCTCGCTTCGCTCGGAATGACACGTCCAGGGGGTTTCACTGCCAACCGGAAGCTAAGCTGAGTCATCCGCGGCCGGCTGCCTGGCCTTCCACCAACGAAAAATCAGCGCCAACGCGATAACCAGGACGATCGTCACCAGAGAAGCCCAAGTGAGGTTCTTCTTCAGGTACGCCTCTGCCTCGGCGCCGTAGTGGGCCCCCAACCAGGCAATAGCGGCGAACCTCAAACTTCGTCCGACCAGCAAAGCCGCTCCGAAGTTAACCATATTCATGCGCAACGCCCCTGCGGCGATGACAAAGAACTTCAGCGGGGCAGGCGGCGGCAGCAAAGCCATCACAAGCATGGAAACAAATTC
>JBELAJ010000575.1:0-5367 GCA_049508935.1 Terriglobia bacterium
CAAGAACGCCGATGTTGCAGCTTCCCCGACGCTTCCTGTCACAAAATGGATTCCAGATTGCGTTACCGACGTGGGTCACTTTAGATGAGCACGGGTGGGTCATTTCTGGCGAGCGCCGAGGCTCTGACCTTAATCGTCGTGTCGCTCGTAATCATTGCAGGCGAGAGGTGGACAACGTCAGCAAATGTTGTGCACGCGACCCCGACGCGAACTTGGGAATATAAAGCCGTCCAGATGAACTACCAATACAAAGTAGAGTATGGGGGGAGGGGGACATACTTCGACAGTTATAAGTGCGCTGATGACGAAGCTAAGATCATCCCATGCGACGGTTTTCTGGACAGGTTGGGCGCTCAGGGATGGGAACTGGTTTGCGTTTACCCTGACTCGATCACGCCTGGCCCGAACATGGCCGGAGTAACAACTTCCGTTACCTATATATTCAAGCGTTAGCGCCTCGCGGCCCACGGAAGCTTTGAACGTACAGCGCGAGTGTGACATGTTTCAGAAAGGGTAAGTTTTGCCTCATTGCGGCAGGCCCGTGAATACAGCGCGTTGAATGTTGCAAATGTCTATTGCGAAATGCACGGCATGAAATTCGGGCGCAAGCCCGAACTCACCCCTCAGCAGATCGAACACACCCGCGAGCAGATCGACAAAGGCAAACGCCGCGAAGGCGTGGCCGGCCGAATCTCGCCTTGGTCTTGATTCAGTGATTCGCCCGACGCAGAGCGAGATTCCTCGTCCTGCGGCCCAAAGCCTTCGGGCGACGGGTCGCTCCGCTCGGAATGACAATTCGTAGTTTCCGGGTGCCGCCGGCCGGGTTGCACGCCGATCTCGAAGGTTCGGAGGCGCCAGGGTTGAAGCGCGAAGTTCAGCTTGCCGGCGTTCATGGAAACTTCGGCCGCTTCCCCGATGCCAAAGACTACGCCCTGGCCGCCCTGCGCAACTACGAGCCCTACGGCGAGGGCGCGAAGGATGCCGTCGTGGAAACCCTCAAGCTGATCGCTTACATTGACAATGCCATGAAGCCGGGCCCCTGAAGCGCGAAGCGCCTTGGAGTGCGGCGGCTTGACGCCGTCTTGCAGTTTCGATGTTCATGCCTACCAGCCTGCAAACCAGGGCAACTCCCGAAGTCAGGAGTCCGGTATGACCGTCGGAAAGAAGGCGGCGTCAAGCCGCCGCACTCCAAGGTGCCTTCGGCACAAGCATCGCAAATTCGAGGAAATAGCCTCGCGGAGAGTATTATCCCTGATTGTTACTCGCAAGTCTGCGAGGTACTCTGCTCTACAGGTTGACTCTGTGTACTCTGTGGTGAATCTGCTTTTGGGCTTGCGGACGAGTGCGGAGCGTCTACTCCTGTCCCCGGTCGCGGCGCGTCGTGAACGTGATGACGGAAAGAGTACTCCCTGACTTCCTATTATTTCCCTGGGCGCGAGATGGTTGAGACGTCCTTTGGCGCCGTCCCGGGGTCGCGTCGAGCTTGGCGCTTCGAACGCCTTCGACTTCGGAGGTGCGTCCATCTTCGGCGCGAATCCGTTCGAGCGCCGCTGCCACTTCCCTCTTGCCGGGAAGCGAAATGCTCTTGCCCTTGCAGTTCTCTGCGCAACTGCGGCAGCCTGGGATGCAGTCCAAAGGGCGCGCCACGACAGGCTTGCCCGTGGCCGGGTCCCAATCAAAAACATCTGCAGGGCAGAAGTTGAGGCACTCGAGGTCGAGCAGGCAATCCTCGCTTTCGATAGTGGGAAACCACGGCAAGCGTTTTCTCTGACGGCTAGGCATCGAGTCCTCATTCTCTCCTAACATGACGGGGAACCTGACCGGTTCCCCAGGCGAGGCGGTCAATGACGCCTTTCCCTGGGCTGGACGCGTTCCCGGAATTTCTCCCCCAGCCGTTCCAGAATCTCGCTATTCGTCGCACCGCGAATATCCACGGGCAGAAAATGGTCCTGGCTGAAACCGGTCTTGCAGAAGAGTTTCTGGAATATTTTAAGTTGTGTGTCCGGCTCACACGCGCCCACGATGACGAAGGTCTCGGGGTCGTCCTCTGCAGAGCGGAGGGCATCCTCCATGACCCTGTTTCCCCCCATCCCGCAGAGTTGTGGGTGCACAATGGCGTAATCGACATCGAGGTCGGATTCGATGTCAAAAGGGAGGATATTCATGTCCGAGTTCTTGAAAGACGGAGACAAGCCCTTGCAGTTACAAATGACCACTTTAATTCGCATGAGGAAAAAGCCTGCCTCTCCCTCCACTCCCCCGCAGGGGAGAATGTGTCAAACACGGAGTCAAACTCGACCAGCCCTTGCCCACTCCTCATCCTACGGGGAGCAGGAAACACTATCGCCTTTGTAATCAGCCAATTTCTGCGCATCCGCCGCCAGTTCCGGGAAAAAAGGGGCAACTTCGCTGAGGAATCTGCCCAATGGGTAATCTAGAAACGGCGCGCGCGAGAGCGAGTAACAAATTCTGTGCCCTTGCCGCTTGGCGCGAACTAATTTCGCGGCGCGCAATATGGCGAGTTGCTGGGAAACCGCTGGTTGCGGGAGGCCTAGCACCGCTTGCAGATCTCCAACGCTGAAGCTCTGGATGCGCAAAAGGTTGACAACACGCAGACGCGTGGTATCCGACAGGGCCTTGAATAGATCAGTCAGCTCTTTCAGGGACAATAACACTTGTATTTAGCTGCATATATATTGCCACAAATCCGAGTCATTTGCCGCAGCTTCCGGGTTGATGGTGGCAACCGTTCCCCTTTATACTGCTTTATTCCGTCCGCGAAAGCCACGGACGATGGTGCGTCAAGGAAGCCCATGCCGTTGCCCAGGCGCATCGGTTCGCCGCCACTTCGGCTAGGAGCATGCATCGTAATGACAGAGGAATCCAGGCACGCCGGCACAATTCGTACCGAAGCGGTATGCCGACATTTTCAGATGGGTAATTCGGTCATCCGGGCGGTGGACGGAGTCTCCCTGGAAGTAAGCGGGGGCGAGTTCGTGGCGCTACTCGGCAGTTCGGGCTCCGGAAAATCGTCTTTGTTGAACTTGATAGCGGGGCTCGACCGGCCGACCTCCGGGGCAGTCATCGTGAACGCAGAAAACCTGGCTGAGATGTCAAGCGAAGCGCTCTCCCGGTACCGGCGGCACACCGTGGGAATGGTCTTCCAAGCATTCAACCTGGTGGGAACCATGACGTTGCTCGAAAACGTCGAACTACCCATGCGCTTTGCAGAAGCAGAACGCCGAGAGCGCATGGCGCGAGCGCGCGAAGCCTTAGAACGCGTGGGCTTGGGCGGACGTCTGACGCATCGCCCAAGCCAACTCTCCGGCGGCGAACAGCAGCGTGCGGCGTTGGCGCGCGCTTTGGCGAACCGCCCCAGCTTGCTTTTGGCCGACGAGCCTACAGGCAATCTCGACAGTCGCACGGGAAGCGAGATCCTGGAGTTGCTGAAGGAGTGCAACCAACAGCTTGGAATGACGCTGGTTATGGTGACTCACGAGCGCTCGCTTGCGGAGCGTTACGCCCAGCGCCTGATCTTCCTGGCCGACGGCAAGGTGGTGGACGAGAAGGCTGGGGTTAGGGGCTAGGGGCTGGGGGCTGGGGGCTAGGGACTGGGGGCTTGGGGCTAGGGACTGGGGGCTAGGGACTGGGGGACACAGGAGTTGGCACCGGGCGTTGGGTGCAGCAGAGGGGAGTGCTCTCTGAAATGGCAGCACGAAAAAGGGGCTAGCGGTGAAGGCAAACGACTTGGTGGACTTGGCGGCACGCAACCTTCGCGAATCCTCGCTGCGCAATTCGCTCACTACCCTTGGCATCGGCGTCGGAGTGGCTTCCCTGGTGGCTATGCTCTCGCTCGGCATCGGGCTTCAGCAGTTGGCCGACCGTCGGCTTGCGAGGTCCGGGCTTTTCGACACGATTGTCGTCACCTCGGGCCGCAGCCTGCGGGGTTTTGGCCGCGCCGGCAATCGCGAGCAGACGCCTCCCGCGGAGAGCCGGCCTCTTGACGAACAAGCTCGAATCGAAATGGCGCACCTGCCCAACGTTCTCGAGGCGGTGCCCGACCTGCGCTTCGTCAGCGAAATTGTCTACGACGGGAAACCGCATCTCACCATGGTGGCCGGCCTGCCGCCCTCCGCTCGTGACCAAGACGCCTTCGAGGGCATGCAGGGCAAGTTTTTCTCCTCAGAAACGGCCGACGAAGCCATCCTGCAAATTCAGTTTGCCGACGAACTCCTGGGCGTCCGCCCCGGGCTCGGCGAATCGAGTTCGAAGCTGAACGGGCAGACGCAGTCGATGATCGGGAAGGAACTGACGCTGCGCTATGCAGAGCGCTCCGCAGCAGTGGCGTCAGCCCCCCGACCGGCTCCCTCTAACCCTCAAGCGCCGCTCGGCCCTCGCCTCAACGGCGGGATGTTCTCGGTCCTCCAGCGCGAAAAGAAGCTGCGCATCGTGGCAGTCACCGATCAGGATCCGGAGGGCATGCGCGGCATCTCCGGAGCGCGCGTGTTCGTTCCGCTTCAGATGCTCGAGAACCTCCACGTCCTGCTGCCCTCGGGCCTGCGCGGCGGCGAAATGGACTTTACAAATTCGCCGGCTTATCCCAGCCTCAGCGTTCGCGTAAGAAATCCGAGCCAAATTGAATCGGTGCAGGATGCCATCCGCAAAATGGGTTTCAATTCCTTTTCGATTCTCGACGCCACCCGCGGCCTGCGGCGCTTCTTCGCCGTGCTCGACCTCTTCCTTGGCATCTTCGGCAGCCTCGCCTTGGCGGTGGCCGCGCTGGGCATCGTCAATACTCTGGTGATGGCCATCCTCGAGCGCCGTCGTGAGATCGGTATCATGAAAGCCATCGGGGCGAGCGACGCGGATGTGAAGAAGCTTTTCCTTGCCGAGGCGGCCGTGATGGGCTTGGCCGGCGGGGCGCTGGGAGTGGTGCTCGGCTGGGTGATCGGCCGCGTCATCAACCTGGGCACGAACTTCTATCTCCGCCGCCAGAACCTGCCTCCCGAGAACCTATGGTCGGTTCCGTGGTGGCTGGTGGGGGGCGCCATCGCCTTCGCCATCGTGATCAGCATGCTTTCCGGCCTCTATCCCGCCGCACGCGCCGCCAAGCTCGATCCCGTGCAAGCGCTTCGCTACGAATAGCAAACGCCGAACAATCGACATAGGTAAGCGGTCGCCCGCTTTCCCTGTCACACCACCGTACGTACGGGTCCGTATACGGCGGTTCGGCGGGTGGAGCTATCAACGGGTGTTCACCATTGAGTTGGAGTGACGCTTTACGTGCAAGTTGCTGCAAGCTAACGAGGTTTGCGACGCTCGGGCAGTTTTTTGCGCGTGACTACAACAATCTTCCGGTGCGGCAGC
>JBELAJ010000576.1:0-5344 GCA_049508935.1 Terriglobia bacterium
CGGGGCATCACCATCAAGGCTCACGCCGTCCGCCTCCATTACCGCGCCCGCGATGGCAATCTGTACCAGTTGAATCTGATCGACACCCCGGGCCATGTCGATTTCTCCTACGAGGTATCGCGTAGCCTATCCGCTTGCGAGGGCGCGGTGCTGGTGATCGATGCCTCCCAGGGGGTCGAGGCCCAGACTCTGGCCAACGCGCAGCTCGCATTGAACAACAACCTGGCGATCATCCCCGTCATCAACAAAATCGACCTGCCGGGCGCGGACGTCGACGCCACCAAGCAGCAAATCGAACACGCGTTGGCGCTCGATCCCAACGAGGCCCTTATGATCAGCGCCAAGCAGGGCACCGGCGTGAACGAAGTGCTGGAAGCGATCGTGGCGCGTGTTCCGGCGCCGCGCGGTTCGCCGGAGGAGCCTCTTCAGGCGCTCATCTTCGATTCCTGGTTCGATAGCTATCGCGGAGTGGTGGTGCTCACCCGCATTGTCCAAGGAGCTTTGACAGTCGGCACGCGAATCCGCCTCTGGTCGAACAGCCAGGTCTACACGGTTGAGGAACTGGGCGTGTTGACGCCGAAGCCGGTTCGTGTGGAACGTCTGGAGGCCGGCGAGGTCGGCTTCGTTGTCGCCAATATCAAGCGCATTTCCGATACGCGCATCGGCGATACGATCACGGACGACGCACGACCCGCCGCCGTGCCGCTCCCCGGCTTCGAAGAAATTAAGCCCATGGTTTTCGCAGGGTTGTATCCCGTGATCGCGAGCGACTACGAATCTCTGCGCGACGCGCTCGAAAAACTGCGCCTGAACGACTCCTCGCTTTTCTACGAGCCGGAGAACTCCGAGGCCTTAGGCTTTGGTTTTCGCGGCGGCTTTCTCGGGCTGCTGCACATGGATATCGTCCAGGAACGCCTGGAGCGCGAGTTCAACCTCGACCTCATCACGACCGCCCCAAGCGTCCGCTATCGCGTCACCACCAAGGCGGGTGAAGTTTTGGAAGTGCACACGCCCACCAAGTTCCCCGCTGCCGGCGACATCGAAAAGGTGGAAGAACCGGTTATCCGCGCCCAAATCTTCACTCAGGACGAATACCTGGGCGGCATCCTCAAATTGCTGGAGGAGAAGCGCGGCGTGCAAAAAGGATTCGAATACGTCTCGCCCAAACGCGTCCTGCTTACCTACGAGCTGCCTCTGAACGAGATCGTGCTGGATTTTTACGACCGGCTGAAGTCCGTGTCACGGGGCTATGCCTCGCTCGACTATCATTTTGCCGGGTACTGGGTCTCCGACCTGGTGAAAGTGGATTTCCTGGTGGCCGGCGAGCCGGTCGATGCCCTTTCCTTTATCAGCCACCGCGATCAGGCCTTTGTGCGCGGCCGCGTCTTGTGCGGGAAGATGCGCAAGCTCATCCCCCGCCAGCTCTTCGAGGTTGCGCTCCAGGCCTCCATCGGATCACGAGTCATCGCTCGCGAAAACGTCCCGCCCATGCGAAAGAACGTCTTGGCCAAGTGCTATGGCGGCGACATTACCCGCAAGCGGAAGCTGCTCGAAAAACAGAAGGAAGGCAAGAAGCGTATGAAGCGCGTAGGCCGCGTAGATATCCCGCAGGAGGCTTTTCTCGCGGTCCTTAAGGTCTCTGAGGAGTGAGGTCTCTGAAACTTGAGTGATCTGCGAAGGGAGGCTACATGGAACTCAAGACTGTTACGATCGAAAAGCCTGATGACATGAATTTCATCCTCGGCCAATCGCATTTCATCAAAACCGTCGAAGATCTGCACGAGGCGATAGTCCAGACTGTTCCCGGAATGAAGTTCGGTATCGGATTCTGCGAATCCTCCGGCCCCGCCCTGGTGCGCCACTCCGGCAATGACCAGCGCCTGATCGAACTGGCTCAAAAGAATGCCATGGCGCTCGCTTGCGGCCATTGCTTCATCATATTCATGGATGGAGGCTTTCCAGTCAACATCCTCAATACCATTAAGACTGTCCCTGAGGTATGCCGGATTTTTTGCGCCACGGCCAATCCCGTCGAGGTGGTTGTCGCCGAGACCGAACAGGGCCGAGGCATCCTCGGCGTCATCGACGGCGTGAAGACAAAGGGGATCGAGACCGAAACCGATATCAAGGTCCGCAAGGACTTCCTGCGTAAAATCGGATATAAGCTATGACGACAATTTTGCGCCGCCACTTTCCATATGGCTCGACCACCGCGAAGTAACCAGGAATTAAGCTGACGATCCCCCGTTAACCCCAATTCCCCTTTCGACCGGAAACTTTTGCCAAGACTCTGACGTAAGTTAAATAGAGGTCGTAAATAGGACGGAGTTTACTGACTCGGTCCGATGGTGTAAACTGTCAATTAATAGGAGTCTGGAACTTTGCGAGAGCACAAACGGAATCCCCCGCAGTTGCCGTAATCAGCTTCTTGCCAAAGAGCAGAATGGACGCTGCCAACGTGGCCACTTTCACCCAAGCCCGGATTGCTGTTGCAGAGTCGCTGGCGCCAATACGCCAGCAAACCAGTTTCTGGGTGGCGGTTCGCGAAGCGTTCTGGAATGCTCTTGGTGAACTCCGCAGTCATAAACTGCGATCTTTTCTCACTCTGCTCGGTGTCGTCATCGCCACCACCACCCTCATTGTAGTGATGTCGGTGGTGAACGGCATGAACGTCTACATTGCCACCAAGATCGCTAATCTGGGCACCAACACCTTCGTGCTGTTTCAGTTCAAGTGGGCACAAGGCTACGATAGCTACCTGAAAGCGTTGAGGCGCAACAAACCCATCCGGATCGAGGAATACGAATACCTGCGGGAGACGCTGCCCGACTATGAAGCGATAAGCGCCATCGCGCAACTCAACCCCGGCCCTCAGGCGCGCTATCAAGGACATTCGATTGATGAAGTAACCCTGATGGGAATCACTCCCAGCCACGTGGACATCGGCCGGGAAAAGGCCCTCTATGGCCGCTACATTTCCGACCAGGATTACCGCCACAACGAGCGGGTCTGTTTTATCGGCCAGGACATCGTGGATAAGCTTTTTCCGGCCGTCGATCCGATCGGCAAGGAATTACTTGTGGGGGGACAGAGCTTTCGGATCATCGGCGTGGCGGATAAGGTGGGCTCAGCGTTTGGCATCAGCGAAGACAACTTCGTGTTTATTCCGTTGGGTACTTTCCGCGACCTATACATGCCCCGCCTGGAGCTCATAGTCTTCATCAAGGCGCCCGATTCGAAGCACATGATGGAACTCGAAGATGAAACCGAGGTCCTTATGCGGGCGCGCCGCCACGTCACCTACCACGACGAAGATACCTTCGGCATCAACGCCTCCGAAACGTTGATGAACGCGTGGAAAAACCTTACGGGAAGCATTTTTGCGGTCACCATCGGCGTGGTGGCTGTGTTCATGGTGGTGGGCGGCATTGTGATCATGAACATTATGCTGGCGACCGTCACCGAGCGCACACATGAAATAGGCATTCGCAAATCAGTCGGGGCGCGCCGCCAGGACATTCTCTGGCAATTCGTGATTGAGGCCGCTACCTTGGCCTTTACCGGAGGGACCGCCGGAGTACTCCTTGCATACTTCATCGCCTGGCTGGTGGCACAGGTTTTCACTGCCGCGGTGCCGCTGAGCGCGGTGATCGTGGGGATTACGCTGTCAACCCTGGTCGGACTCTTCTTTGGGATCTACCCCGCCATGCGGGCGGCTGCCCTTGATCCCATCCAGGCGCTGCGCGCGGAGAAATAGCATGACGACGTACTGGCGGGCTGTGGGCGAGAACCTGATGTTGGCGCTCGACACCCTGCGCACGCACAAGTTCCGGGCGTTTCTCACTGTGTTGGGCGTCCTCATCGGCACCACCACGGTGATTGCCGTGGCCTCCATCATCCAGGGGCTGGACGCCCAGTTGGTGCAGGTGGCCGAGCAATATGGCACCAACGTTCTTTGGATCTACAAGCTCCAGATGGGCACGCCGCATCGCCTGACCCGCGAGGAGCGGCTGCGCAAACCCCTCAGTTTCGAAGACGCTGAGGCGATCAAGGAGCAATGTGCGGATGTCCAGGAAGTGTCAGTGGCCCTCTTCCAGCAGATCAGTGACTTCGGTCTGCCACCCTCCACGGCGCGCTACAAAGGCCGCGAGATGGCGGGCGCCCAGTTCATGGGCGTGGACGCCAGCTACATGGCTCTGTCGAATTCAGAGTTGGCAGACGGCCGCTTTATCACGCCGGCGGAGGACCTGCACCGCCGCGACGTAGTGGTTGTCGCCAACAATGTGGTGGAGCGACTGTTCAAACCCGAAGACCCGGTCGGCAAGGATCTCGTGGTGGATGGGCATACGTTCGAAGTCATCGGTACCCTCCAGAAGTACAAGGGATTTCTGGGAGACAGCCCCGACGACAATGATATCTTCATACCCTACTGGACCTACAAGAAGCTTTACCCCGACGCTAAAGATCATTTTCTCAGCGTCCTGGTGTACCGAGGAAGAATGAATGAAGCGCAGGACGAGGTGCGCGGGCTGCTGCGTCGCCGCCGCCACGTGAAACTCTCCGATCCCGACAATTTCGGGATCTCGACGGCGGAATCGCTGATTTCCGACTTTCGCGCCATTATCGGAACCGTGGCGCTCGTGATGGTAGTGATCTCCTCGATCGGCCTGCTGGTGGGAGGCATCGGGGTAATGAACATCATGCTGGTCTCGGTCACGGAGCGAACCCGGGAGATCGGAGTGCGGAAGGCCATCGGCGCGCGCCGGCGCGACATTGTCTGGCAATTTCTGCTGGAGGCGATTGTCCTTACTGGCTCTGGTGGTCTGTTGGGAATTGCCGTGGGCTGGCTGCTGAGTTTTATGATCCGGGTCCTCGTGCCCGGACTGCCGTCTACCGTGCCGCTTTGGTCCGTCGTAGCAGGATTTGCCGTGGCGACGAGCATCGGCCTGTTTTTCGGCCTCTGGCCTGCCATGAAGGCTGCCCGGCTCGACCCCATCGTGGCCCTGCGCTATGAGTGAAACAACCACCTTTGGCTGGCCCTTGTAAGGGAAACCCTTGTGTTGCCCGAGGGCCGCTCCTACAATTTCCTGCCCTTAACAGTCGCAGTGAGTTCTCCCCGCCCCAGCCGAACCGAAATATCGCTGCCGAGAGCGACTGCTTCGGCGTCACGAGCGATCTTGCCGGCGGCGTCGCGCGTGATCGAGTATCCGCGCTGAAGGATCGTGAGAGGGCTCCGTTCCTTCAATAGAGTTCCCACCTGCGCCAAGCGGTTTCTTCGCTCCGTCAGAAAGCGGCGGAGCGCTTCCTCAAATCGTCCCTCGCGATCATCTAAAGCCGCGCGCTT
>JBELAJ010000577.1:0-5333 GCA_049508935.1 Terriglobia bacterium
CTGCTCTTCAGGAACGACACCTCGTCGAGCCAGATAAAAGCCTGCACCATGGGTTCCTCGGCGGCGTCCAGCTTATCCGCAGGACCGAAGTAGCCCACGCGCCCGTCGACGAGGAAGACGACGCGATCGGCGAGCTTGCGCGCCAGTTTCATGTCGTGAGTCACTACCACCGAAGTGAGCCCCTTCTTGCGCTTCAGTTTCAAAATCAGCTCTGCTATGGTCTGCGCCATTAGCGGGTCGACCATCGTGGTGGGTTCGTCATAGAGAATCGCATCCGGCTCCGCGGCCAGCGCCCGCGCAATGGCTACCGCCCGCTTTTTGCCAGTGCTCAGGTCGGACGGCATCAGCTCGCCGGCGTCTTCGAGCTCCACCATCGCCAGAAGCTCAGCGACCCGCTCCTGAATCTCCGACTCGTCCATTGCCAACCCGCGTTCGGCGCGCTCCCGGAGAGGATAAGCGACATTCTCATTCACCGTCAGGGAATCAAACAGCGCGCCCGATTGAAAGACCATCGTCACCTTGCGGCGAACGGCACTCAACTCTTCCTCGGACAGCTTTGAAACTTCCCGCCCGGCGACGAAAACCTGTCCCGCGTCCGGATGCAGAAATCCCATGATATGCTTGAGGGTCACGCTTTTCCCCACGCCGCTTTTCCCCAACACCACCACCATCTCGCCCCGCCGCACTTCGAAATTCACGTCGTAAAGCACCGGCGTTCCGTTGAACGCTTTGTAGACGTGGACGAATTGAATGTACGGGGAATCGGAGCCTGTGGGTTCCCGACTGGTCATTGAACCCATTGCGGTCGCATCCTCCTGTATTCCTCCGGCGTATTCAGGTTACAAAAGATGTTCGTGGAGAATCCCGCGCGTGCAAATTCCGCCTTGGTGATGACGCGTCGCGGGGTACGCGACAAGAATCGGCCCACTTGGTTTTGTCCGGACTCGAGGCAGGACCGAACCCTCGCGAGCGTTCGCCGGCGCAGGACCACGCAGATTGGGTGCCGGCCCCCGGCCCAACGCGGAGGAACAGTTGCCAGGGCAGGTGTCGCCATAGCCTGCCGACACAGGTAGCGGAGAAACCGAGGCTCCATCAACGGCATATCACAGCCTAAGAACAGGCTGAATTCTGTGCGCGCCCGCCGCAACCCGATATGGATGCCCCCCAGCGGACCCTTGCCGGGAATCTCATCTTCGTAAATCTGAACTCCTGTGCTTCCAAATCTGGCGGGAGGGCCGATGATGGCGACGGTACGACACACGGAGCGCAGTAAACGAATCTGCCGGTCCACCAGCCTCTCCCGGCCCACAGGCAAACTAGCCTTGTCGGTTCCCATGCGCCGGCTTGCTCCTCCCGCAAGCACGAAGCCCGAAACCTCGCTGAAACGCGGAGCCCGGCTCATGGGGAATCTCCGGACTCCTCTGTCCCCGGCGCCTCGACCTTGCGCTCCAGGCCAGTCAACAGGAACTTGCCATCATCGCTCAGCGTGGGCAGATAGATGTAGTGCTTGTCGGGCAGTTCGAAGGCAAGCGCATCCGGCGAGCCGGCTTTGGCCTCGCGAGCGTGGAAAACCTGGTCGTCCAGGAACTCCCGCCAATGTGTCTCGATCACCTGGCGAAACTGTTCCAGGCTCGGCGTCTCCGTTTTCAGGAATTTGCCGGGTTCAATCAGGGCGTAAGCGCCGCGAAAATCGTGAAGGTGCAGCGCCGCGATGAAACGGTACAGGCTGTTATCGGGCCCAGGCGAGTATTCCGTCTGGACGGGAACGTAGGCCTCTCCATCCCAGTGATAGACGCATCGAGCGCTGAAGCCGCGACGCCCGCCGGGCTCGAACTCCAAAAGCCCCGGGTCGGCGCGCCCGGTTTCGATCATGACCGTCTGGTCGAGCTTGGGGTCGTCCTGGAATTCAATCCGGCCGTGGACGAGTGGATTAAAGCGGTTGTCCCCGACTTGGCTGTCCCAAAGTAAATCAGCCTTGTGTTGCCGCACCTGAAATACCGCGGGGTAAGGCAGGGCATCGTCCCCGATCACGTTCACCACGGCAATGCCTCCCGCCACACGTTTCCCCAATCGGACGACATTGAATTCAGAATGCTGCCCCGAGGCGGCGAGGGACGACGCCTTCCAGTGAGCCCCATCCCAACAGAGCAAGTAGAGTCCCAGCCAAGAAGACGGGGAAGCCGGCGACTGGACATCCGACGGACGTTCTCGAGCGCCCGGCACATTCATGGCAACTTCCGGAACCCCATCGTCGTCCAGATCCCCTAATTCAATTAGCTCGATCGCGGAGGATTCGCCCGAGGCCTCACGCGGCTTCATCACCGTCGTATCGAATGCCCGGCCCAACTCGCCAAGATCGGGACTCGAAACATTCTGCAATGCTGCCTGAATCCCCGCCAACGTGTCGTCCGGCTGCTCCGTCCCCGCCTTGGCGGGTTCTTGCTGACTCGGCTGCTCCGCCGGATTCTGTGCTGCCCCCTGAGCTTGGTCGCGGGCTTGAGTTTGCTGGTTGGACTCTTGGAAAAAGCGCGGCGCAGGTTGCCAAAGAAAACCGGTGGCGGACGTTGCCAGTCCAATCTCTAACGCCAAAAGCCCTGTGCCAACCCGAAGGCCCTTCGACCGCTTTAAGATAATTGCATCAAGTCGCATAATCATCAGCATTATAGAGCATAGGTGTCGGTCTTACCAATCACCTCCAGCGCCAGGCGTGTAGCGCGGGCGTCTCGCCCAATGTGGCGGGATCGTCCCGCTCCCGTGCACGGGCAGAGCCTGTCCTGAGCAAAGCGAGGGAATGCCCGCACCACCACCATGAAAATGCGCGAAGCGCCCTGGAGTGCGGTAGCGAAGCTGCCGCCCTGGAATTCGAATGAACGGCGGTAGCTGGCGCTACCGCACTACAAGGTGCCTTCGGCATTAGCACTTTTAGAGTAGCGGATGAAGAAGTCAGGGCCAAACGAACCATGGCGGCGATACAGGAATCAACTTAGCACTCGCCAGGTTAGAGTGCTAATTGACGACTTTTTGACACTTGACAAATCCCGTCTATCAAGGTACATTAGCAGTCGGCAGGTAAGAGTGCTAATCGTCCTTGGAAAGTCCGATTGTGTCGCCTCAACGCCCCACAGTGCGGATGACACTTTGGGGTTGAGCTGGGTTTAGACCACAGGAAGTTCCTTGGACCGACTAACCCTAAAAACGTGAACGAAAGGAGACAAATATGAAGGTAAAGCCCCTTCATGATCGGATTGTGATCAAGCGAGTGGAAGAGAAAGAGACGATAAAGGGAGGTATTATCATCCCCGATACCGCCAAGGAGAAGCCCCAGGAGGGTGAAGTGATCGCGGTGGGGGGTGGCAAGAAGACTGAGGAAGGTAAGGTCATTCCAATGGACGTGAAGGCGGGAGACCGTATCCTTTTTGGCAAGTACTCCGGCACCGAGATTAAGATCGACGACGAAGAGTACCTGATCATTCGTGAAGACGAAGTGCTGGGGATTATTGAGTCGACAAAGCAGTCGGCCGCCGGTGGGAAGAAATAACCTGGTCTAATGGCGCGCCGCGGCGTGCCGCGAGGCATGACTCGCCGCGCAGTCAATCAAGGGCTCGTTAAAGTCCGCGATCCGTCAGACGACGGAGCGGAGCCAAAAATTCGGAGGGAGTAAAGATGGCAAATGCAAAACAGATTGTATTAGGCGAA
The DNA here is from genome assembly GCA_049508935.1 of Terriglobia bacterium. GTDB lineage: Bacteria > Acidobacteriota > Terriglobia > UBA7540 > UBA7540 > CAVROP01. The sequence continues at coordinate 3,697 of JBELAJ010000577.1, forward strand.
GATAGCCGCCAGGCTATTCTGCGAGGTGTGAATAAGCTGGCGGATGCTGTGAAGGTCACGTTGGGTCCCAAGGGCCGCAACGTGGTTCTGGACAAGAAATTCGGTTCTCCCACGTCCACCAAAGACGGCGTGACTGTCGCGAAGGAAATCGAATTGAAGGATCCTCTGGAGAACATGGGCGCGCAGATGGTTCGTGAAGTGGCGTCCAAGACCTCCGATGTGGCGGGTGACGGCACGACGACGGCGACCGTCCTGGCGCAGGCGATTTTCCGCGAGGGCGTGAAAACCGTAGCGGCGGGCGCAAACCCCATGGCTATCAAGCGGGGCATCGAGCTGGCCGTGCGCACCGTCTGCGGGTACGACGAACTTCAGAAGGACGGCTCGAAGAAACACGTTAAGGGCGAACTCGAGAAGCTTTCGAAGCCCGTCGAGGGCGCAATGATTGCCCAGGTGGGTGCGGTTTCCGCCAATAACGACATCGCGATTGGGGAAATCATTGCAGAAGCCATGAAGAAGGTGGGCAAGGACGGCGTCATCACGGTCGAGGAAGCGAAGACCATGGAGACGGCACTCGAGGTGGTTGAAGGCATGCAGTTCGACCGCGGATACCTCTCGCCTTACTTCGTGACCGATCCTGACCGGATGGAGTGCGTGCTCGAGGATCCCTACATTCTGATTCATGAGAAGAAGATCAGCTCGATGAAGGACCTCCTGCCCCTGCTCGAGCAGATTGCCAAGTCGGGCAAGCCGCTCTTGATCGTGGCGGAGGAAGTGGAAGGCGAAGCCCTGGCCACGCTGGTGGTCAATAAACTGCGCGGAACCCTGCACTGCAGCGCCGTCAAGGCCCCTGGCTTCGGCGATCGCCGCAAGGCCATGCTGGAGGATATCGCCATCCTGACGGGCGGCAAGGCTCTCACGGAAGACTTGGGCATTAAGCTGGAAAACGTGAGGCTCGAGGACCTTGGCCGCGCGAAGAAGATCACCGTGGACAAGGACAACACCACGATCGTCGAGGGCTACGGAAAGAGCTCCGCGATCGAAGGCCGCGTAAAGCAGATTCGCACCCAGATCGAAGATACCACTTCCGACTACGACCGCGAGAAGCTGCAGGAGCGGCTGGCGAAATTGGTAGGCGGCGTGGCTCAGATCAAGGTGGGGGCTGCGACCGAGTCCGAGATGAAAGAGAAGAAAGCTCGCGTTGAAGATGCGATGCACGCCACCAAGGCTGCCGTCGAAGAGGGCATCGTTCCGGGCGGCGGCGTGGCTCTGATCCGCTCGATTCCGGCGCTCGACAAACTCAAGGCTGCCGGGGATGAGCAGATCGGCATCGACATCGTGAAGCGCGCGCTCGAAGAGCCGCTGCGGCTGATCGTATCTAACGCCGGCGAGGAAGGCGCGGTGGTGTGCGAGAAAGTGCGTGCCAATTCCAATCCGAACTTCGGCTTTGACGCGCAGGCTGAAACCTACGGCGATCTGGTCGAGGCGGGCGTCATCGATCCGACCAAGGTTGCCCGCACGGCGCTTCAGAACGCCGCTTCCATCGCTTCACTCATGCTGACCACTGAAGCGTTGATCACCGAGATCCCGGAGAAGGAAGAGAAGCACCCGATGCCTCCGGGCGGCGGCGGCATGGGCGG
>JBELAJ010000578.1:0-6061 GCA_049508935.1 Terriglobia bacterium
ACCTGGTTGAATAACCGCCACACCATCTTCGGCGAAGTCGTGAAGGGCCAGGAAATCGTTGGACAGATCGGCGCGGTGGCGCGTGACCGGAATGATCGGCCGAAGACCCCTGTAGTAATAAATGCGGTGAAGATTGTGGATGTGACCTAGAAGACCCGTCTCACTTGCGATCCATTTCAATTTCGCCAACCGCCTTCTCAAGCAGGATTGTCCGATCCCGAGATCCCTTCGCGGCATCGTACGCACGGAGGCACTCAAGTTCTTCCAACCGGTCGAGAAGTGCTTGGTAGTCGGCTATATCTAGGACAATGCTGATTCGGTTTCCCTGCTCGTCCACTACGGACCGTTCATCAAGCTTCGCCATTACCATTTCACCTCTGGAATAGCTTAGCATGTTGATCGCGCCAAGTCTCGATCCGCTCAGATGGCCCTTGAAGCCCGAGTTTTTGCTGCTGAAGGGCGATCTTGCGCCCCCTGACCTGGCTAGGGCACAATACCCTTATATGCTGGTAAGGCCGCGCGAGCCCTTCAACTTTGCCCGCACGCTGCGTTTCATCCTCAGTCCGCCCGAACTTTTGAATCAGCGGCGCTTTGATCCCTTGCTCGATTATTTCGAGGAAGGAGAATACCGCCGCGTGGCGGATATTGGCGGCCAATTGGCGCTGTACGGAGTCCGCGAAGAAATTGACGGCGGCAAACCCGCACTCCGCGTACGCATTCTGGCCGGCGCGGCGGAAGAAACTGCGAAGCGTTCTGTGGTGACCCAGGTTGAGCGCCAGTTCTCCACTCAACTCGACCTTTCCCCGTTCTACGAAATAGCTAAAGCTGATCCCGTACTCGGCCACCTCTGCGCTCACTTCTGCGGCATGCGTATTCCCCAGGCACCCACGGTGTTTGAGACCGTGATCTCCGCCATCCTCGAGCAGCAGGTGAACCTCAGCTTCGCACACCAGGTGAAGAAGGCCTTAATTGAAACCCATGGCGGACGCGTAGAATTTGAGGGGCGACGTTACAATGCCTTTCCCGAGCCTGCCGCCCTGGCGATCGTGACGCCCCAGGAATTGCGCCGCCTCTTGGTTTCCGGCCCTAAGGCCCGGTACATTATCGCCATATCGCGCGCCACGCTGGACGGGAGCCTGGACTTGGAAGGCCTGCGAGGACTCGAGGCCGGGTCGGCTCATGCTCGCCTCATGGAGCAAAAAGGGGTAGGCCCTTGGACGGCCCATTACGTGGGCCTGCGAGCTCTGGGGCATCTCGATTGCCTCCCTGCCGCCGACGTGGGCTTGCGGAAGGTGCTCCGGGAACTCTATGGCCTGCGCAAACAACCTTCTCTCGCTCGCGTCGAGCAACTGGCCGCGCGCTGGTCCGGATGGCGAAGCTATGCCACCTTTTACCTCTGGCTCACCTACTGGGAAGACAAGGCGTGGAAGGTAAAGCTGCTCGAGACTATCCGAAGGCGCGGAAAGAGCAAAAAATGAAACCCTCAAACCTTGCCCAGCGGTTTTTGGCTCATGCCCGCCACCTGCTCGCACAAGTCTATTTGCCGCGCATCGTAGCCTGCGTGCGCGAACTTTCCGCAGACCAAATCTGGTGGCGTCCCAATCCCGCCTCGAATAGCGTGGGCAACCTGGTCCTGCACCTGGAGGGAAACGTCAGGCAATGGATCGTTTCAGGTCTAGGCGGCTCGCCCGATCGCCGCGTCCGCGATTTGGAGTTTTCGGAAGCCGGCCCCATCAAGTCTCGTACGCTCATCGCGCGCTTACGCAGGGCAGTCACGGATGCCGGCCGGGTGATGGGAAAGCTGGACGGCGATGCTCTAGCCAGGATTTATTCCATCCAAGGTTTTCGTGTTACCGGCCTGCGCGCAGTCTTCCATGTTGCCGAGCATTTTTCCCATCACACCGGGCAAATCATCCTGCTTACCAAATTGCTCGATGGGAGGGACCTGAAGTTCACGCACTTGCCGCAAAAACGGGAAAAGAGAAGGAAACTCCAGGGCCTTCCGCCCCTCTGAGAGAACCAGGTAGCGCCACTCGCGGTACCGGTGTCGGCGCCGCTCTCTAAAGCCGGTGAACTTGTTTGGCGAGAATAACCATCGTACCCGCCGGCACGGGCACGCCGGCGATTGTCTGCGCTTGCTCCTCGTAGAATGGCAGGCCCTTGACCAACAGAGTGGGCGTTCCGCCGCCTCCATTCAGTGTGGACAAACCGCTGAGGTTGACGAAATTGGTCTGGCTGTTGGTCAGAACGATGGCTGGCGTGTTCTGAAACATGACGCCGCAAGGGGTGAACGTAAATGCGCCTGTCTTGTCGTCATCAGCGACCTGGAGCAACGCCGAGAAGCTACCTTGAATGGATTGCAACTTGTCGTAAACCTTGTAGGCGGTGATGTAGGTAGGCAATGCCGGAGCACCCGAGCCGCTCGATGCCGAGGGCACAGTGACCTGCCCGTGGACAATCACTTCCTGCCCCACGTTGATATTACTCGGACCAAAAGGTAGATTGGCGAAATTGACATACCTTGAGGAATACTGATAGATCGTCGAAGACGAAACGTTGACCGTCGGTATGGAATCAAGCGAGACAGTGGCCGGATCGTTCGGCTCCACGTCGCGCGCCCAGAGGTTGAAGCTCGTGACATTGCCGTTCGCATCTCTGGTCAACGATGTTACCGGCCCGATGATCGCCAGTATGGGTTTGTCGTAGCATGGAGGTACAGGAGGTGTAGAAGGGAGGCATTCCGTATACTCGTCCTCCGCGGAAGTTGCCACGAAATTTCCGACGTCGTCGATGTACGCATCCACTTCCATAAAACTGTCGGTGTACAGTTCGTTGAGGTTGGAAAAGCCATAAAGCTGGGTTGACCCGTTAAGATAAATCGTGGCAAGCGGCGGTGAACTGATGGAAGCGGAAAGCAATTGCAGGGTGAAGCTGCCGTTATACTGCGTGAGCGGCACGGGAGGAGGAGCGGTCACCGAGCGCACAAAACCTACCAAGTCGTCGAGTTCGCCAAACCCCTGGCCCTGGCTTCCGAGTGCCGTAATGGGTGTAAAAGTGATTTCCGGCGTCGCACTCACCTGGGTCTTCAGGTTCGTAGGATCCGTGGTGATATTCTGAATCATGTGCAACATATCAAAATCGATCTGTATAACGCTGGGGGCGTTCTTGGCGATGACCAACGGCGGATTGATCGGCTGCTCGTAAAGCTTCAAAGGCTGCATCGTAAGTTCCGCGGTATTGATCGGGAAATTGGGCGGAAGAATCGTTGGATCGTAGAAGATCAACGAGGGCTCGCTGATATAGATCTGAGCAAGGGTATAATTTCCGACATTGGCTGTGGTCATGACGAGCGGTGTTGAAAAATCTCTTAAGCAGCCCAGGTTTACTCTGATTTCCGGCTCGGCAACTGAGCCCGTGTTGATCACAACAGTCCCAGCTTGAGGTTGACCGTTGGTGCCAGGGCCGGTGAAAACCAGGTCGGTAATATTGAATGGGAACGACACAACGTCACAAGGGCCGGGCATATCACTGACCAAGGCTGTTATCGAACCCTGGGGGGTCGTCACCTTCGGCTTCGACGATCCACAGGAGGTCAGAAACGCCACGGCCAACACAGCCATCAGCGCCATCGTGCCAGCCCATTTGACCATTCTGTCTCGACTTCCTCCCTCTCTGCTGCCTTCTGCGAAGCGACTCGAGTACATTGCACACCGGTTAGACAATGAAGTTGGCTCCGAGTACGAACTGGCGAGGCGCGCAGGACAATCCGCCAAGGAGCGGATCATTGACCCAGGACTTCCCTCCGTAGGCTGACTGATGACCCTACGAACCGCCTTCTCCCCGATCCGTCTGCCTGTAACTCTTCCCTGAGATGACGAACGCTTCCCAAGGGTTTTCCCGCCTCGGACGGCATTTCCCCTTACCTTCCAAACTTGCGAACATACCGTGAATTCACTCGATCTGGCAAGAGATACCTGTGGCACGGGCATCCTGCCCGTGCTGCGTCACGGCCAAGATGGCCGTGCCACGTCAAAGCGAGTCACTACCTACTACAGGGCGGTGTCCTACTTTCAGCGGAGCGCTGGCCTTTAGGCCCGCATTTGCCGACCCTTCGCTCCGCTCAGGGCAGGCTCTGAAGGTCGTTGCTACGTTCAAACCAGGCCAGCACCTACCACCCTGGTGCGGCCAAGCCAGTATTATCAGGGATGGGAATCGGAAAGCGCAAGGTCGGGAATGAATGCCGTCGAAAATCACGATTCGTGCCTTCGACGAGCCGCCTTTGCCCATATTGCGAGGAAGCCGTTCCGATCAGAGGTATAATTCGAAAGTCGTTCTCGGCCAACCCGAAGCCAGTATGACGACCTACGTTCGGGCTTGGCCCTGTCTGGTGGGTCGAGGTTCTAGTCCAGACATCTGCGTTGGCGCCCATTGGGCGTACGCTAAGACACCAGGCCTTGAAAGCGACGATGGAGATCGTCTCATGATTACAGTCAGCCGAAGAAAGCTCATCAAACGGACGTCACTGGCCTGCCTCGGGTCATTGATTGGGACCAAGGCTGCTTCGCCCCGCCAGGCGCCGGCCGCAGGCGGCACGCCGGGCTTCGAGCCGGCACGCAATCCGTCCCCCAAGCCCGCCAAATCGAAGCGGGACCTCATGCTGGAAGTTTTGGATATGAAGTCTAAGCCAGGTTACGTACCCGCCGGCTTTTTTATGCACTTTGGAGTGCGTGGCGATGCTGCTGTAAAGGCGCATCTTGATTACTTCCACACCACCGGCATGGATTTCGTCAAAATCCAATTCGACGAGCAGACCCTTCCCCCCGAGAATCAAGTCCAGAGACCGGAGGACTGGGCCAGGATACCAGTTTTTCCCGCAACGTGGTTCGAGCCCTCCCTTTATCTGCTGAAGAGCCTGATCCGGGAAGCCAAGTCCGAGGCGCTGATCATCCAGACCCTGTACTCGCCTTACCAAATGGCGAAGCAAGCAGTGCCGGTGAAGCTGCTGCTCGAGCACGTCGCGCAGGATCCCGATTCAGTGTGCCGCGGAATGGAGAACATCACTCTCTCGCTCCTGCACTTCGTCGAGGCCGCCGCCCGCGCTGGGTTGGATGGGTTCTACATGTGCACGCAGGGCGGCGAAACCAACCACATCGCCGATCGCGGGCTCTTCAATCGGACTGTCAAGACGTACGACATGCTGCTCTACAAAGAAGTGTCGCAGTTAACTTCGTACAACATCATGCACATCTGCGACTACGAAGGTTCTTACGAGGATTTCGTTCCGCGCTTTCACGACTACCCGGGACAAGTCGTGAACGTCCCCCCACTCTCGGCGGACGGCAAGCCGTTGTCGCTGGGTCAGGCGGCCGAGATCTTCAAACGGCCGGTCATGGGCGGGCTCAACCGCCTTGGCATCGTGAGCACCGGCAGCCCAGAGGAAGTGAGAAAGGCCGCGCTGGAGGTACTCAAGGACGCTCCGCCGAATGTGATTCTGGGCGCCGATTGCACGGTCAGTGCGAAGACACCGATCGAGAACCTGCGCACCGCGATTCGGACAGCTCACGAATATAGGACATAGGATCCCGAAAACACGTGTGTTCATGCAGGATCATCTTCCGGGGCGCCGGCGCCCGGAAGCGCGCAATCCACGATGCAGTCAACCCCCGCTTGCCCCTCCTTCTCAAGAAGGAGGAAAAACCAAAGGAGGCAATAGCATGCTGAACAAGGCTGAACAAGAGATTGTATGCGTGGCGCAGTTTACGGCGAAGGAGGGGAAGGAGGAAGAATTGCTCGAAGCTCTGCACGCGCTTATTTCTTCCACTCGCAGCGAAAAAGGCAATATCCGCTACGAACTGAACCAGGCAATCGATGCGCCGCGCACTATTACTTTCATTGAGAAATACGCCAGCCAGGAGGCCTTTGATTTCCACTGTAATACGCCTTACATCAAGGAGTTCTTCGACACTGTTCCACCCAAACTGGTGGAGACGGTCGTCGTGACTCTTTACCGAGAGGTACTCCCATAGCGGGCGGCCCGGTAACGAGGAGAATACATGCAGAG
>JBELAJ010000579.1:0-5317 GCA_049508935.1 Terriglobia bacterium
CAAATGCTGCTGCCCAATCCAAAGGGCCGGAGAACCTATGCGTATAAGCTTGCGCCTGATCGTTTCCCTTATCTTGGGCGTCACTCTGCTTTCGGCGGTGTTTGCCATTATCCAGCAGAGAGCGGAGAAACGCGGGATGCGGAATGATCTGGCGAAACGTGCTGAGATTCTTGCCGAGAGTTTGGGAGCGAATGTGGAGCCCCTTCTCACCAAGCGCTCGCGGAGCAATCTGCAGAAGATCGTCACGCAGTTCGGAAACCGCGAGCGCGTGACGGGGATTGCGGTATTCGATACGTCGGCAAGTCTGGCGATCACCGCGGGACTACAGAGTTACATCGACGGAGAAATCGGCACCATCAAACAGGTGATGGCTCAGGATACGAGTTATGGCGGGTTCATCGCGCTTAACCAGAATCCCACTTACCTCTACGTGCTCCCACTGCACAGTGAATCGGGTGTGGCCGGGGCATTAGCGATCTTCAATGATGCCAGCTTTATCGACCACCAGACTGCGCAATTGCGGCGGGAAACCTACTTACACGTACTCATCCAGACCCTGTTTATCGTACTTACCACGCTGCTGATCATCCGCTGGAGCATTTTGCGTCCCATCGCCCGGACCGCCAAATGGATCCGCGACCTAAGGGACGGAAAGAGAGTACCTCGCCCCAGCCTGTCCGAGGGGGACCTGTTTAATCCGCTCGCGCAGGAGGTTACGCACCTTGCTAACAGTCTCGAAGCCGCGCGGGCAGCAGCCCATGAGGAAGCGCGGCTGCGCGAGAGCGCGGAATCGCTCTGGACTCCGGAGCGTTTGCGACTCCACGTGCGGAGCAAGCTGGGCGATAAACCGCTCTTCGTCGTTTCCAACCGCGAACCCTATATGCACACCACCCGAGGCAAGACGGTCGAGGTTGTGGTTCCCGCCAGCGGCGTGGTGACTGCGATCGAACCCATCCTGCGGACTTGCCAGGGAACGTGGCTGGCGCACGGGTCTGGAGACGCCGACCGCGATGCCGTGGACGAGCGCGATTGCCTGCGGGTTCCGCCCGATAACCCCCAGTACACGCTCAAACGAATTTGGCTCAGCAAAGAGGAGGAAGAAGGCTACTACTTCGGCTTCTCCAACGAAGGCCTCTGGCCGCTCTGCCACATTGCCCACACACGTCCCACCTTTCGCGAGAAGGACTGGGAACATTACCAGTCTGTGAATCAGAAGTTCGGGCGGGCGCTGCTGGAGGAAATGACGGGCGCCGAAGAGCCCTGCGTGTTGCTTCAGGACTACCATTTCGCCCTGCTGCCGCGCCTGGTGAAGAAGCAACGCCCGGATGCCCGGGTGGCTATTTTCTGGCACATCCCCTGGCCTAACCCGGAAGCCTTCGGGATTTGCCCGTGGCAGCGCGAATTGCTGGATGGGTTACTGGGCGCGGACTTGCTGGGATTTCACACCCAGTCGCATTGCAACAACTTTCTGCATACCGTCGACCAGGCTCTCGAGTCCCGGGTGAACTGGGAACGTTTTTCAGTTGAACGCGGCGGCCACGTAACCCAGGTACGCCCCTTTCCCATCAGTGTTGCATTCGCAGGGGCCGTCGAACAAGAGACGCCGGCGGGCGGCTCTCCCTATATGGCTCGGGGAGCTCTGCTGCGCGAGCATGGAGTGGAAGCCACTTTCATGGGCATTGGCGTGGAACGAGTCGATTACACCAAGGGGATCGTCGAACGCTTCCGCGGCCTGGAACGCTTCTTAGAGAAGTATCCAGGGTACTGCGGCCGCTTTTGCCTGGTGCAGATCGGAGAGCCCAGCCGCACGCACATCAAGCGCTATCACGATCTCTTAGGCGAAGTCGAGGCGGAAGCCGGGCGCATTAACTGGCGTTTCCAAACCAACCATTGGCGGCCAATCGTGTACTTGCCGTGGCATCATACCCATCAGGAAATCCAGAAATACTACAAGGCTGCAGACCTGTGCCTGGTCACTTCCCTTCATGACGGCATGAATCTGGTATCGAAGGAGTTCATTGCCGCGCGCGACGACGACCAGGGAGCTCTGATCCTGAGCCAGTTCGCCGGCGCCAGCCACCAATTGCGCGACGCTCTGATCGTCAACCCTTACGACACCGAACAATTGGCGGACGCCATGCATTTTGCTTTGGAGATGGACCCCTTGGAAAGAAGCGCTCGAATGCATCGGCTGCGGCAGGTGGTGAAGGAATTCAATATCTATCGCTGGGCAGCAGATCTGATTTCGGGGCTTTGCGAGATCCGTCTGGAGTCGGAGGGTGACGCTGACGCGGGACGGCACGCCACCCCGGCGGTTGCCCGGCTTATCCCGGAAACGGCTCCAGGTGAAGAGGCTTTCTTCGCTCCTCGCGATCAGGCCCGGTACTGAGGTAGGAGACGCTGGCAGAGGCTATTCTGGCCGAACAGATCGAAGAAACGGTGGAAGGATTGGGTCCGCTCGAACTGGTGGTGGGCATCCCCACTTATAACAATGTCTCAACCATCGGCCAGGTCATCAAAACTGCTCAGGCGGGCTTGGCGAGCTACTTTTGGGGAGCGCAAAGCGCTGATCGTTAATTCCGACGGCGATTCGAACGACGGTACGCCGGAAGCTGTCGAAAGCGCTTCACGCCCTGCGGAGAAACCCTTTTGACTGTCATCCTGAGGAGCCGCAGGCGACGAAGGATCTCCGCAGTTCGGTGAAACTGCAACTGCCGGGATTCTTCGCTTCGCTCAGAATGACAGAGTGAACGGGTTTTCCCGCAGGCCGTCGAGCCCCGCCCTTTCGGTCTCCGTCAATTCCGGTGAGGGATTCGGGCCAGGCGAAGGATGGCACCGGACCCCAAAGGCTTCCCCGGAGAGTAGCCTCCCCCGGCCCGCAGAGCCTCGTTCTTCCGAGACTCTGCGGCTTTTTTGAATTACCCGGCGCTTATTGTTGAGGGGTGGTTGTGGTGGATGTCTGCGGCGTTTGTGACTCGGATCCCGGCGCCTGCCCTTGTTGGAGCTCCGCGCTGCCGGAGGATTGCGGCACCAATATGCTTACATCGACACGGCGATTCTGCTCTCGTCCACTGCGCGTTTTGTTGGGGGAGGCAGGATCGTCCTCGCCGTAGCCGGCCTGGTAAATGCGGACCAACGGGATCTGTTTGTCGAGTGTGAGGTAGCGCACCACAGCGTCAGCTCGCCGTTCACTGAGCTGCAGGTTGTATGGTTTTGGACCGCGATTGTCCGTGAATCCTCGAATCTCGATGACGTAATGTTTCATACCGCCCGCAGTTTGCGCAAGACTATCCAGGGTTTCGGTATCTTCCGGAGTCAGCTTGCTCTTGTTGATTCCGAACAAAATCGTGGCCTTTTTGACGGACTGGAAATTGTCCGCGTTTTCAAGTTCTTGTTTCACCGAAGCGGCATCTGAGATTCCCTGTTGTGCAAGCCCCCGGGCGTCGACCGCAGACTGCTGCGCCTTGCTGGCAGCTTGATTAGCTTCATCCGCGGAGGACTGAGCCTGGGAAATCCCCTTCTCTGTTTTCTGGTCAAGGTCTGTAATTCGTTCCCCGTTTTCTGCCACCTGCTTGTTAGTATTATCGAGTTTGACTTCGAGCGGCTTAATGTTGTCATGAGTGTAGTTCTGCACATATTTCTTGGTTGCGCACCCTGCGCTCAAGAACACCAAGCAAAACACAACTGGCGCAATTGCTACCTGCCTGTACCTTTGCACGTCCATGGATTTTGCCTCCGTTTTGACCCCCTTATGGAAATATCGACGCAAGAGGCAAGAGCAGCTTGATGACCAAAATGTCAAGCGTTCATAACTCACTGAAATCTAATCAGTTGGAATGAACTTGGGAAGGCTGTGAACCTGACTTTCTTATACGACAAGGAAAAATCTACTCGCTGGCCATTCCCTTTGCCTTGAGAGGGTTGACGACGCGCACCCCACGATACGTCTGGCCGTCCGACAGATCTTCTGTGTATAGGACAGTTGCCCCGGATGCTTCCGCAGCCTGAATCACGAGGGCATCCCAGAACGAAATCCCATACTTTTTTTCGATGTCCAGCGCATCGAGAATCGATTCGCCGGTGTTCGTAATCACATTCCAGGTCAAGTAATCTGCCACAATTCTGCGTGCCGTTTCCAGGTCAACTGGCCGCCCGGCTTTTCGACGCAGGTTGACGCAGAGTTCCTGGAGCACCTGTGTGCTGACCACTCCGGAGCGGTCGAGCCAAAGCTTCTCGACGACCGCCTTTGCCCGATCGTGCTTTGCGCCGCTAGCCGTATCGTGCGCGTACATGAGAATGTTCGTATCAACGAAGCGTCTATCGCTCATGAAGTTCGTCTCGCGACCTGGGAGGACTCCATCTCAGGTCCAGCCCTGCGCGGAGCCGTGCGAGTGCCGATCGCCGGGCCTTCTCAAACGCCTTCCGTTCCCTAATCATTGCTTCCAGCCGGTCCGCCAGCAGAGCACTGATTGAACTCCCTTGTTCAGCAGCAAGCACGCGGACTTCGCGAAGCAGATCGGAATCGAGCTTAAGTGTCACATTAGTCTTCATAAGCGGGGCGCCTTAACCGAGCACGATAACCACATACAGCACAATTCTACGTGCTTCAACCACACTCGTCAAGACCAGGCCCGCGGCTTCGCGATCAGCGTTGGTCAATCACCTCGGTCCCAGGCGGTGGGGTGAATTGGAACAACGAGCGGCTGAGCGGCACATCCCGCTGGATGTGATCGAAGTCGAATTCCATGGTGCTCTGGTCGGGAAGGGTCACGAGCAGGCGCCGGATATCAAATTGAGGGCTCACTTCCATGAGTACCTGTCGATAATCCTCTTGGAATGCCTTCTTGGGATAGCCGCGCAGAACGCGGTCCTCAGGCGGGTGCTGGAGGGCGTCGGGCGCAAACTCGATCCGTGAAAAGACGCGCCGCAGATCGAGCCTCGAGAGCAAGAGGCGAAACGGGACTCGAATGTCGTCGCTCGCTTTGAGGGCGGTACGGGTTAGCTGTTTCTCCTCTGGGACGTAAAGCTCGAGCCGCTTCCCATCGGAGAAGAACAGCTTCGGTTGAGGCCGCTGGTAGTCCCACCGCATCAAGCCGCCGCGAGCAAAATAAACCACCCCGGACTCAGTCTGCGTTCTGCCCTCCGTAACGTAAGTCTGCGTGAAGTCGGCTCGAATCGTCTTGACCGCATGATAGCTCGACTCGAACTGGCGGACGAAGTCGTCAAGGGACGCATCTCCGCTGTCGACTGCCGGGCTCGGACCGACAACCCCCTCACCCGGCCCGCCCCGGCTGATGAAAGCGCCGGCTGCGAGCCA
>JBELAJ010000058.1:0-22897 GCA_049508935.1 Terriglobia bacterium
CGGGACGCCCGCGCCACATCCGTCCACCGTCGGGCGATTTTCATGGTTTCCGGGTGCCCGTTCGCCGACGGGCATGAGCGACTGCCATGAAAATGACTCCCCTCCTCAGCGGGAGGAGGGGAAGGGGGTGGTGGGTGGTATCATCGGCAACGCGCAACCACCCCTGACCCCTCCTTACCAAGGAGGGGAATCATTTTCATGCCAAGTGGTGAACCGAAGGATCATGAAGTCTTCGCTCAGGATTACAGCCATTGGGCTCACGGCGCGACGAGCGCTGGTGACGTCATGCTCCTCAGCAGATGGTTGAGCTCGACAAGGGGTTCAGCAAATGGCAACCCGGCGCGATTTTCTCACTCTTTCCGCCGCCGTCCTGGCGGGTCACGTCGCTCTGGCGAACGGCACGGGCCTGGGCGTCGATCCGCCTGAAAACGAGCGCAGCAATTTGGCTGCCGACCCTCAGCGGCCTCGATATCACTTGATGCCCCCCGCCAACTGGATGAACGATCCCAACGGGCCCATTTTCTGGAAGGGCCAATACCACATGTTTTATCAGTACAATCCCCACGGGGCCTTTCCGGAGAGCATGCACTGGGGGCACGCCGTAAGTCCTGATCTGGTGCACTGGAAGCACCTTCCCGTCGCGCTTGCGCCCACCCCAGGCGGGCCCGACAAGGACGGGTGCTGGTCCGGCTGCGCGGTGGTTGAGGGAGGAGTCCCGACGATTCTTTATACGGGTGTGTTCCCGCAGGTCCAGTGCCTGGCGACGAGCGACGACCAAATGATCACCTGGCGCAAATTCGCAGGAAATCCCATTATCGCCGCCCCTCCACAAGGAATCGAGACCACCGGCTTCCGTGACCCTTGCGTCTGGCGTGAAGAGGACGAGTGGTATCTGGCGATCGGGTCAGGCGTTGAAGGCCAGGGTGGCGTGGTCTTGCTTTATCGCTCCCGAGATTTGATCCATTGGGATTATCTCCACTTCCTGTGCAGAGGCAGAAAGGATGAACTCCTGCCGGGAAAAGATCCGGTCAGCATCGGTGAAATGTGGGAGTGCCCGGACTTCTTCCCTTTGTCTGACCAGCACGCGCTGTTGGTCTCCACGCAGGGCGCGGTAATTTATTCAGTGGGCGCGTATGAGAACCACTATTTCCGCCCTGAAGTTCAGGGAAAGGCGGACCTCGCGGACTCCTACTATGCCGCCCGGAGCATGTTCGACGGCAAGGGCCGCCGAATCTTGTGGGGCTGGATCAGAGAAGGACGCAGCGAGGCCGCACAGCGCGCCGCCGGTTGGGCCGGAGTGATGTCACTGCCTCGCATCGTTTCGCTCGCATCGGACGGGAGGCTCCGCACCACTCCCGCTCCCGAACTTGAAACTTTGCGCGGCAGGCGCCACCATTTCGACGGCCAGTCCGCGCACGCCGGGTTTTCCGTCCGAGGAGACAGCCTGGAAATTCAAGCCGAGTTCGAAATGGGGACGTCTGATGTCGCGGGGTTGACGGTGCGTAGTTCACCGAATGGGGAAGAGCATACTTCCATCACGTACAATCGAACGAAATCCCAACTCCTGGTGGAACGCGAACATTCCAGCCTGAGCTCGGAGGTGGATCGCGGACCTCAGGGCGGATCGTTCACGCTCGTCGAGAATGAAGCATTGAGATTGCGCATTTTCTTGGACGCTTCGGTGATAGAAATTTTCGCTAATGACCGCGCTTGCCTCACCAGCCGCGTTTACCCCTCGCGGCCCGACAGCCTCGGCGTCGGCACACTTGCGAGGGACGGCAAAGCCCGCTTGAGGGCCCTGGATGTTTGGGAGATGCGCCCCGTTTCTGGGGACAGGTTAACGAGATAGTTGCCTCACCGGGCAGTGCATTTCCAGGGTGGTACCGCGACGACAAACGGCATTAATCTGCAGTCAGCCGTTGCCCTGGCCGAGCATGCTACTCTATACTTTGAGAAGGTGGCGCCTATGCGAGCTATCGAACTAGTGGGTGAAATTGACAACCGGCACCGGCTGAGCGTTCAGGTGCCCGAGGAGCTTCCGGCAGGCTCGGTTCGCCTGATCGTCCTGATGCCGGACGAAGACGAAACAGGCTTGGCTTGGGCTCGCGGCATATTCGCTGAATGGTCGGCAGACCTGGGGGACCCCAACCAGGACATTTATACTCTCGATGACGGACAGCCAGTAAATGCGCCCCGGTGAAATCTACCTCGCTAAGTTCCCGTTTGGGGATGTTCCGGGAATGAAGCTCAGACCCGTACTGCTGCTGACTGCGCCCCTCGGCTTGGTCCCGGAAGTCCTGGTCGCCTACATCTCCTCAGTGGTTCCCACCCGACCTCTACCGTCTGACCTTCTTCTTGATCCAGTCGAGCCGGGGCTTCAGTCGACCAACCTCAAGGCACCCTCCGTGTTGCGCCTGTACAAGCTGGCGACCATTCACTGCTCCAGTCTCGCCCGATATCTCGGCGCCGTGGACGGCCAGACCCGCACCATCGTCGCATCCAAACTTAGAGATCTTCTGCAACTATAGCTCGACTAGAACGCGGTAGCTCACAGCTTGCCAGCTTGTTTCAGGCGCTCAGCAACTCCGGCATAGTCGAGCAAATTCTTGGAACTGTTCTCGGCGCGGTCCAGCGCTAAAGCGTCCTCGAGGTCCTCAATTCGGCGCAGCAAGCGGCGATGGTGGGATCTCCGTATCAATAGAACATCGTTTTGCCCGGTCTTGCGCACAGCGGCCTGCGCTTTGGTATTCGCCATGAAACGGATTTTACCATAACCTAGAGCGAATCCATGAAAACCAGGTACGACGAGCCCCAGAGGCTGGTAGGAATCGACCCGTGGGGCTGGGCAGTAATGATGATGTTGTATGTGCGCGGGGCGGCGGCAACCGCAGAGAGCACTGATGGCGCGGAAGCGTCGAGCACGGGCTCGATGAGCGCCAGGGCTTCGAGTGTGGGATAGATGATCTCTTCGCACGGCGCCATGGTTGTTTCGAACCCATCGGTGAGGAATTGCAGGTGCGCGTCGATCTCGTAGAAGTGCCACGCCAGGCAGGCACAGAAGGTCACAGCCTTTTCAAACTTTGACACCAGAGTCGAGTCGGCGTGGGGCAGGCCAGCGTCGAAGACCAGCACCAGGCGGCGCTCGTCCTCGCGCGTAAACTCGCGCACCTTCACCGCTTGCGCCTTCGCGGTCGCCTTCCAATCCACGTGCCGGGCGGAATCTCCTTCCTGATAGTCGCGGATAGCGTAGAGATCGTTACCGCGTCCCTTAAAGAGACTCTCAATCTCGCCGCCAATCATGGGCAGGATTTCATAAAACTCTTCCGTGGGCTGAACGTTTGGCAATACCAGGATCTCCTGCCGGGTGGGGACTTCATGGGACTTGCGCACGAAGCCGAAGGGAAACTTGCTGCTGACGCGAAAGCCCTCTTGAGTGTAGCGGCCGCGGCGCGGAAACGTGATTTCGACGTGCTGCGTGACGGAAGAATGGTGAGGAATATAAGGGACGTAAACAGGCGCATCCAGGATCTGCCGGGCAGGCGCCGGCGCGTTCTTCTTGCGCTTTTTCCGCTCCGCATCGCGCGCCGAGACAGTAATCGAAAAGGACGGAAAGAGCAGTTTGAGATTGCTCACGGTAAGCCGCGATATCATGGGCTGCTCTGCGAAGACGTGGTCGGGCAGGACAAAATCCAGTTCCAGGCGTGAGAGCACGATTTGCGAGAGGATACCGGAAACCAGGATAGCACCCAGCAGGCTGGCGAGAATGAGGAAGAGAAGGTTATTCCCGGTGTTCAGGGCCGCAATTGAAATCAGGCCAATGATGATCAGGTAGACCACTCCTTCGCGGGTGAATTCGTAATGCATCCTCACCAGCCAACGGTTCAGGGCGGTCCGCCGTGCCAGATACGGAACCACCTTCACCGCGACCAGGGTGGTCAGCAAAAGCGAGGTGGCAGCGGCCCAGACGGCTGCCCCCACGCGTCCCGCCTCGCTGAGCGCGGTGGAATAGAGCGCCAGGCAGAAGGCCGTGCCTAATCCGAAGAGACCCTGGAAAAACCGTCGCCATCCCGCGCGGTCAGAGTGCGCCCACTGCTCATGAACGCGAAGGCGCAAGTTTCCCACGGCGTTGCTGGCGGTGGAGCTGCGTAATGCGGTCATTGACTGCCTTTACAACGGCACCGGTGTGGCGTTAATGATCTCGTCCATGATAGCCTGGGCCTGGTCGGATTTCTTGAGCGTGGAGATATATCGCGAGCTCACTACGCAGCGGTGACAAAATACGGCGATGATCAGCCGTTTGAAGTCGTCGGGGATACAGTAGTTGCGGCCTTCGAGGAAGGCAAGGGCCTGAGCGGCGCGGTAAAGCGACATGGAACCGCGCGGGCTCACACCCAGGCTGAGGTACTCGTGCTGGCGGGTCTTTTCCACGATGGCCAGCGTATAGTTCACAAGTTCGAGATCCACCTTCACCCGGCGCACGCGATTCTGGATCTCCACCACTTCAGACCCCGTCATCACAGGCTTGACGTTGGCCAGCGGGTCGGAATCGGCGAAGTCCTGAAGAATCTCCCTCTCGCTTTCGGCGCTGGGGTAGCCGATCTTCACGCGCATGAGAAAGCGATCGAGCTGGGATTCGGGAAGCGGATAAGTTCCGTGGTGTTCGATGGGATTCTGAGTGGCCATCACCATGAAGGGTTGAGGCAGCGGCGAAGTGTGGTTGTCCACCGTCACCTGGTTTTCGTTCATGGCCTCGAGCAGAGCACTCTGAGTCTTCGGTGTAGTGCGGTTGATCTCGTCTGCCAGTACGATGTTGGCGAAGATGGGTCCCGGCCGAAACTCGAAGCGCTGGGTCTGCTGGCTGAAAACGCTCACACCGATGACGTCCGAGGGAAGCATATCGGAGGTGAACTGAATGCGCTGGAAGGCGCAGTCAAAGGAGCGGGCCAGGGCGTGGGCCAGCGTAGTCTTTCCCACTCCCGGCACGTCCTCAATCAGCAGGTGGCCGCGGGCCAGCAGGCCTACGAGCACGAGTTGAATGACCTCGTCCTTGCCGCGAATCACCGATTGGACGGATTGCTGCACGCGGGTCAGAAGTTCGGGAACCTCCGCCACACGATCGTTTACGATTGCATTTGCCATGTTATGCTATGCTGGTTGATGCTGCGTGGGCGGTTAACTCAGCGGTAGAGTGCTATCCTCACACGGTAGAAGTCAGAGGTTCAAATCCTCTACCGCCCACCATTTCGGCTGAGCACATTCCACCGCGTTCATTCTACCTAAACTTCGAGGTCACTTCAATGAAGCTGATTTCCTTCACGCGACGACAATTTATCCGTCAATCAGGACGAGTTGGTATGGCGTTGGCCACGCTATGGTCCGCACAGGAACCGGCGGGTGGCGCTTTAGCGCCGTTTTCGCCTCAAGCCGCTGCATCCACCGGAGACGCGGCCAAATTGAAAGACTTGTTTCTTCATCCGCCGCAATCTGCCCGGCCCATGACGCGTTGGTGGTGGTTTGGCGGCGCGGCTACGCCGGAGGAGATCACGCGTGAACTCACCTTGATGACGGAGAGCGGTTTGCGAGGCGTCGAGCTTCAACCTGTTTACCCGCTCGAGGTGGATGACCCGAAGCGCGGCATTCGCAACATCCGTTATTTCTCTTCCGAATGGTATGACCTGCTGCGACATACTGTTAAAGAAACCCGCCGCCTGGGCATGCAGTTTGATCTCACCTTGGGAAGCGGCTGGCCTTACGGCGGGCCGTTCATCCCCATGGAGCTGGCTGCGCGCCAGGCCCGCGTCCTGTTTCAGGAGACGGCAGGGCCAGGACGCTTCTCGTGGCGTTTTGCGCCTGAGCTCACCGAGGATGAAAACGTCGTTGCCGCCGTGGCCGTTCCGGTTCTGCCTTCGGGCCAGCCGGATCTCCAACGCTCGCGAGTGGTCTGGGATCAAACGCGCCGTCCGGGCACCTCCGCGGGGTTCAGCACCATGGGATTCAACAACTGGGATGTTCCGCCAGGCATGTGGAGATTGATGGTGGTCATAGATTCTCCCACCGGCCAGCAGGTGAAGCGGCCCACGCTGGGCATGGAAGGCTACGTTCTCGACCATTTCAATCGCCAGGCCATGGACCTCTTCCTCTCTGCGGCGGGCGACCAGGTCCTGAACGAACTCAAGAGCGTCGCTGACCCTCCCTTTCATTCGGTTTTTTGCGACAGCCTGGAGGTGTACGGTGCGGACTGGACTCCGGCCTTGCTGAAGGAATTCGAACTGCGCCGCGGTTATGCTCTGACTCCTTATCTCCCTGCCTTGTGGCAAGAGGCCGGCACCCTGACTCCTCACATCCGCTACGACTATCACCTCACTGTTTCGGAACTCATCCTGGAAAACTTCTTCGCGCCTTTAGCTGCTTGGGCCCAGAAGCGTGGCATGACGGCGCGCATCCAGGCCCACGGCGCCATGGGAGACGTGATGCAGGGATACGCTCTGGCGCACATCCCGGAAGGCGAGCACATCGAGGGAGGCGACCGGTACGCGGTCGATATTCAGCACCGCCGCCTCGCATCTTCCGCCGGCCATATCTATCAAAAACCGATCATTTCGGCGGAGAGCTACTCGTGGCTGCGTTTTCCACTTTTCATGGTCACGCTCGAGATAATGAAGGCGGCTTCGGACGCGCAATTCCTGGACGGCATCAATCAAATCGTGAACCAGGGATATTCTTACTCCCCGCCTCAGGTGGGGCAGCCCGGCTGGACGTTCTACGCCTCGACCGTGGTCAATCACAACAATATCTGGTGGCGCCACTATCACTACCTGACGCAGTACATTCAGCGAGTTTGCGCCTTGCTTCAGCAGGGAGTCGCGGCGAATCCGGTGGGCGTGTACGTTCCGCTCGCCGACGTCTACGCGAAGTTCGGGATCGGCGGCCTCAACATGGACGTCGAGATCGAACGCCAACTCGGGACGCAGTGGTTACTCGAATTGAGGCGCTCGGGATATGACTTTGACTTCCTCAACGACGCCGCCTTGGCGCACGTTGCCATGGTCGAGGCGGGCGTGCTGCGCGCCGGCACGGGGGCTTACCGCGTCGTGATCGTCCCGGATGTTCAGTTCATGCCTCCGGAGTCGCTCGAGGTGCTGCTGAAATTTGTTCAAAATGGTGGTTGTGTTATGTTCGCCGGAGGGCACTCTGCGGTCGCGGCGCCGGGGCTCAAAGATAACAGCGCCCGGAGCGCGCGAGTGAAATCGATTCTCACTACCCTCCGGACAACGGCGCCTGCACTCGATCGATTCGAGACCTGTGGCAAAGGCAAGGTCTTCGTCTCCGATCACGCTTCGACAGTACTGGCATCATTGCCGGCGACGCTACCACCGACCTTTGAAATCCTCCAGGCGGGCGATTCGAGTGATTCGTCGATGCGGCGGGCGCGAGAAAATGTCGGCTTCCTCCGCCGACACGTGGACGACACGGATCTGTATTTCATCAGCAACATCTCCTCGTTTCTTCAGGATCTGAGAGTGAGGTTCCCCCTCGGGCACAAGCAGCCTCAGCGCTGGAATCCCGAAAGCGGCGAAGTCGACGATACACTGGTCTTTAGCCATTCCGAGCTGGCCAGCTCGAATTTGCCGTTCACCGAAGTTCAACTCCGACTCGCGCCTTATGAATCATGCTTTGTGGTATTCAGTCCAGGCGACAATGGCCCGAACATCACTCGTAGCGATTGGAGGGGGCCGCTAAGGATCGAAAAAGCCGGAGAGAGGGTCCGAGTGACGGGGCTTATTCGGAAAAACGGGGAGTATTCTCTCGTGGATGGCGAGGGAAAGACTCACCGCTTCAGTGTGAAGGACATGCCGCAGCCAATTCCTCTGAACGGCCCCTGGCGATTGACGCTCGGTGAGAAGACTGTGCCGGCGCTTGGGCAGTTGCGATCCTGGAATGATTTGCCAGAGGGGAAAGACTACAGCGGCTGGGGAGTCTACGAGACGGATTTTGAAGTGAGCGGCCTGGGGGATCAAATCGAGTGGGCGCTGGACTTGGGCGTTGTCCACGAGACCGCCGAAGTGGTTCTGAACGGTACGAATCTGGGAGCCGCCTGGAAGGGTTCGCGAATCCTCCCGTGCGGCAACGCGCTGAAGGTGGGTACCAACCATTTGAGAGTAGAAGTAGGCAATCTCTGGATCCATCATGTTCAGTCGCTCCCCAAACCGGACCGGAAGGCTCTGGCTGAAACGTTCGGCATCCGCTGGGGCACCTATGGCGAGGTAAAGCCCGCGTACATGCCCCCCTCCGGCCTTCTCGGCCCTGTGCAACTTCTGCCGCAGAAGCAGTGGGTGGCGGCGCTCTAGCGGGATATCAAAGAGCGGATTGCATTCGCAAATGGGCGTGGCCCTGCTCCGACGACACCGTGTGAAACACCAAGCCTCTTCTCTTCCGGGGGAGAGGGTGGTTCGCAACGGCGTTTCCACCGGTCGGTGCGGGTCGCGACTCCGTTCGCCGAAGGGTCGTAGACGCCCAAAGCGCACAGCCGGCTGCGGCCTGTGGCCGGGTGAGGGGATTGGTTCGTTTGCGTGGTAAAATTAGTCCGGGAAGGCTCTTGATTATGGCGGCCAACGTCGTATTCCGTGTGCACGCTATCCAACGAATGTTTGAGAGACGAATCAGCGTGGAGGATGTTAAGGCGGTCATCGAAAGGGGAGAAGTGGTTGAAGACTATTTCGGATGACAGGCCTTATCCCAGTCGGCTTGTTCTGGGCTGGAGAAGCGCCCGCCCTCTGCACGTTGTTGTGGCGCACAACTCGGATGAGAATGAGCTTATCGTAATAACCGCCTACGAGCCGGACCTCGGACTCTGGGAGGCCGATTTCAAGAGGAGGAAACAATGAAGTGCGCTATCTGCAGGGTCGGAGAGACCCGCCCCGGTCGTACCGCTGTCACACTCGAGCGGGGAACCACCACGTTGGTATTCAAAGCCGTCCCCGCGGAAGTTTGCGACAATTGCGGCGAGGCCTACATCGCCGAGGATGTCAGCCGCCAAATTCTCGCCACAGCCGAGCACGCCGCGCGCTCCGGGGTCCAGGTCGATGTCCGGGAGTTCGTTGGCGCCACGACGTAAAGGCTCGCGAGGGTGAACCGATGATTCATCCTATCTACCGCGTGGTCGACTTCAAAATCGTGGCACCTTATACACTGCGCCTTCACTTCGACGACGGCACGGAGCAGACAATCGACTTCAAGCCAGTTCTCGCGGGCGAGTTGTATGCGCCGCTTGGTGACCTGAGCCTCTTTAATCGAGTCCGCATTGATCCGGAAGTGCATACACTTGTATGGCCCAACGGAGCGGATTTTGATCCTGCGACTCTGCATGATTGGCCCCTGCTTGGGCCCACTTTCGCCGAACGCGCCAGACGTTGGCAGGCGGTCTAGGTTCACTGTTTCTGCGATTCGTTCCGGCCGACGCAGGTAGCAGGAGAGAGTGTCACAAATCGGCGCGCCGTAGGCTCGGGAAGACCGAATGTATGCGATAATAATTTGCTGAGAGGCGACCATGCGAAAGGGACGATGCCAGCTCTGCTTAAAAGAAAATCAGGATCTTCTGCGGAGCCATTTCCTGGGAAAAGCTTTGTACCGTCTGAACCGTGAAGGCGGGCAGCAGGTAATGCTTACCCCCGAGCTCATCATGCCGACGGATCGGCAGCTCTGGGCGCATTTGTTATGCGGGGATTGCGAGCAGCGCATGAGCAGCCACGGTGAAAATGCCGCGATGCGGCTCGTCCAGAGGAAGGACTCATTCTCGCTTCTTGACCGGCTCGAACTTTCCTGGCCTGAAAAGCGTACTGCAACCACAAGGATCTACTCCGGTGCCCTGGCTGGCATCGAGACCTGCAAGTTGGCCTATTTCGCATTGAGTGTAATTTGGAGGTCGGCAGTTCGCAAGTGGACGACGCTCAGGGGACAAACCAGTGGCGTCTCACTAGAAAGCTACGAGGAACCCGTACGTGCGTACCTGGCGGGCGAGACTGGATTCCCGCCTAACGTCGCGCTTCTCCTGACGGTCTGTACGGACTTTGGCTCGCGGAACCTGGTAATGGCGCCCTGGCGGTCGGACCGCCTCGGGCTTCTCTCCTTCTGTCTCCTCACGCGAGGCATCTGGTTTCGAGCCGTTGTACATCCGGAGCTACCTCCGGCGATCCGGCATCGTTGCTGTGTAAACGGACCGAGAAACCCGGTCTTCGTGGAGGATTGCGAGCGCGAGCTGTTGCGGCTGGTGGAGCCGATCTACAAGAGTGCCACGGTAGCGCCAAGCCTCCAGCCCTAGCTGGACGACCTTGCGCCTCGCGCATTTCTTTGGCACGACCGCCGAATTTTAGCTGAATTTGCAGAGCGTATATGAAATCCGCCTCGCCGAACAGGCCAGTGGCAAATCGATCAAGTCGCTGCCCACACTCAAGCGGCTCGAACAAGTCCATATCTGAGGACCTCGAAAATCGACTGCGACTTCTGACGGCAATCGCACGCGGGGAAGAAGCAATCCGGAACGGACAGATTCTGACCCACGGCGAAGCAAAGCAGCGGTTGAAGCGATGGCTGGAATAATCCGGACTGAGCCGGCGGTCGGGCGGCGCTCGGCGAAGTTGGCTGCTCACACCCAATTGAATCAGAGCAAACTGGGATATAATCTCAATGGGCGAGGGAAGGGTCTGGAGGATCGATGGCGAACAAGTTCACTGCCGTGTTTGAGCGTGATGGCGAATGGTACATAGCCTACTGCCCCGAGATTCCGGGGGCGAATGGACAGGGCAAAACTAAGGATGAGGCCCGAGCGAGCCTGGCGGATGCAATTGCCCTCATTCTGGAGGACAGGCGGCAGGACGCGCTACGTGGAGTCCCACCCGAAGCCGAACTTGACACCGTGACCGTTAAGTGAAAAAAAGCGCTTTGCTCCAGCACCTCCGCAAGCACGGCTGCTATCTCAAACGCGAAGGCAGCAGCCACTCGTTGTGGTGCAACTCGGAATCGGGCGCCGTCGAAGCGGTGCCGCGGCACACCGAGATCCCCAATCTGCTGGCCCGCAAAATCTGCCGCAACCTTTCAGTGCCTGAAATCGGACAAAAGAAATAACGAGGCGCCGACTTGCTTTTTAAGGTCTGCGGCCTTTCGCATTTTTCCAGAGCGCGGTAGCGCCACGCCTCTCACCGGCAGGCTCAAGGTGCCGTCTGGGGCTTGGAAGCTTCCTTGGATGTTTCACCGAAGTCGTTGGGCTTTCGTTTCTCGACGGCCTCGACGTTAAAGAGTCTGAAATCCGAGTAGCGATGTTCGTTCTGGAGGTGTTTGCCGTTCCAATCCACGGTGACGGTGACCTGCTGTGGAAGCTCGAACTCCCTCCCGATGCTTTTGAACTCGATTTTAGCGAAGGCGATTTCGGTGGTTTGCCGTTCCAGCTTGACTTCTGCCAGCGGCGCCAGCAAGTCGGTGCGCAAGCGGATGATTTCGTAACTCTCACCATCAATCCAGGCCAGGCCCTGGGTGAAAGTCGGCAGACTCAGATCGTGAAACTTGAAGGCCCCGTGCACACGAGCCTTGCCGGGTTGCTGAGCGAAGGCAATGACATAGGAGCTTCGGCCGTTGATCTTCTGCCGCCCCAGGTATCGAAAGTCAGCTTGCGCCTGGTATATGGGGTGGAAGAGAAGCGAGGCTGACGCGAATCCCGAGGTCAGCATAAACCCGGCCTCGAGGGCCTGCGCGGAGGTTTGGGCGCCCGGTAACTCCTCCCTGAATTCATCGAAGCCAGGCCCCCACGCCTTGGCCGGAGTGGCGCAGAGATAGCGAAACTTCCGCTCGAGAGTTTCGCCACCCTTCTGCTTCCGGCCCAATTTTTCCTGCTGGATGTCTTCGAGCGAAGTTGTATTGGGGAAATCTCTGAAGAACTCGGCGACGCTTTTGCCCACACCGCTCAGTATCGAGGCTAACTGGGCCTGGTCGGCGGCGGGTTCGAGGCCTTTAAGGTCGGGCGGAGGACGGCGGAGATAACGGTCAATCGCCGCCTCGCCTTTCGGTTGTCCCTTGACGTAGGCAGCCTCCAACTTTTTGCGATTCTCAATTTGCACCCAAAGTTGGCGGACTTCGAACGGCATCGTCCTCACTTCTCGTCCGGCAAGGTAGCGGGCGAGTTCTGTGCTCGCGGCTTGGGTCTGATCTCCCCCCAATAAGGCCTCGGCGAGCAGGAGGCGCGCCTCGGGCCCCGCTCCGGACGCGAGCGCGTTGGAAAGGGATTGGCCGGCAGCCTCCCAATTCTGGGTCAGCACCTGCGAACGGCCCAGTTCGTGGAGGGCGAGGGAGTCTTGGGGTGCGTACTTGAGCGCCTCCAGGAAAACACCGGCCGCCTCGCTCGGATGGCGCCGCCAAGTCTCCATAACTCCCAGGGCGATTAGCGGTTCCGGACGCCCCAAGCTCGTGTCGGCGCGCATCGTCTGGCCCGCCACCATGAGGTTTCGGTAGGCGCCATCCCAATCATCGGAGTCAAGTTCGGCAAGCGCCAGCATGGCGCGACACTGGACACAGGAGGGGTCATGGCGTATCACTTTGGTTAGAGGCGTCACGGCCAGGTCGGGGCGCTTGCGGCTCAGGAAGTCCTCCACACCGCGCGCGTAATCCTTCTCCTCCGCAGCCGACAGCTTGTCAAATGCTCCAAGCGTTTTCAGTCTCGGCGCGAGGCGCGCGATTAAGTCGGCCTGCGCGAGCAATCGAGGATCCTCACCCGGCGCCCGCAGTGTAATGGGAATAATCCACGCTTGGGATGGATCGGTAAGCTCCACCGTCTCCTGAGCCTTGCGAAAGCCCCGCTTCGTAACCGTCAGGGTTACGTCGAACTCTTTGAATACGTCCGTCCGCAGCCAGTAGTCGGTCTGGAAAAGCCCTTGCAGGCTTGTCGAGAAACTGCGGAACTCACCGGCGGCATTGTGTGGCTGGACCTCAACCTCTGCGCCCTGGATCGGGTCACCCTCGATCGTCGTCACCTTGCCGGACACCCACCAGTGGTTCACAGGGGAGCGGTCGCGATTCATCGTGTCCATCACGGCAACAGTCCCCGGCGCTATTGCCTGTTGTGCTATCAACGGCGCGGGCGAAAGACCCGTCGCCACCAGCAGTGTGAGAACACATAGGTGGGCTCGATTCACGACACCCTCTTCCGGCCGGAATCTCCGGCCTCGGCTTTTGCTGACCCAAGCCTACACCCGCTGTGCGTTCGACTCAAGGGCATCGACCACTGGCAAGGCGTTTTTGCGCCCGCCCGGAGATCTCCGCTCGGACAAACTGCCGCACCCACAGATTAGCGACGGTGGCGCAGTTGGGTGCAGGGGCGGCTTTGGGTCACCATTTGACGAGCGAAACCCGCCACTCCAACATCAAACTGCGCCGCTTACAAAAAAACCATTGACAAGCTACGCCCAATATAATAGCCTAGCGCTCTTGAATGTCTGCGCCGAAGGAGCAGTTCGGTCAAATTGCACGGCACCCCCCGACCTGTCCCTTCGGGACATCGCAGGCCCCACTAGTCGGGGTCTGCGGCGGCCTGAACTGCTTGGCTGAGGGTAGTTTATCGACGGAACAAAGCGAGAATGTCTATGAAAACAAACAGTCGAGGAGTTGAGGAGTCGAGGAGTTGAGGAGTTGTCGGGCCAATTCGAGAGGTCGGGTCGGATGCCGACGGTTTGTCACTCCTCGACCCTCGACTCTCGACTTCTCGACTTGAATTCGACGGAACAAAGCGAGAATGTCTATGAAAACAAACAGTCGAGGAGTTGAGGAGTTGAGGAGTCGAGGAGTTGAGGAGTTGTCGGGCCAATTCGAGAGGTCGGGTCGGATGCCGACGGTTTGTCACTCCTTGACTCTCGACTCTCGACTTGAATTCGACGGAACAAAGCGAGAATGTCTATGAAAACAAAGGATCGCTCGCGGGAAGGGTCGTACGGTCTGAAGGCATTAGAGACCGACCAGGACAAAATGCCCCAACTCCTGCCCGCTGCTACCGCTAACCCCCCGATACCCACTGCCCGGCTGGCATCCCTCGACGCCTTGCGCGGTTTCGACATGTTCTGGATTACAGGCGGCACGGCAATCCTGATGGGCTTGGGAAAAGTTGTCGATCGCCCCTGGTTCGACAAGTTCCTCGTGCAGTTCGATCATGTGCCCTGGCGGGGCCTGCACTTCTATGACCTGATCTGGCCGCTCTTCATGTTCATCATGGGGGCGGCCATACCCCTTGCGGTCGCCAAGCGGCGGGCTCAAGGCGAAACTGACCGCCGGCTGCTGCTTCACGCGCTGTGGCGAGCGATTGTCATGTTCTGCCTGGGGACGGTGACGCAGGGCAATCTCCTGCTGTTTGATTGGTACAAGTTCCGCCCGTGTTACAGTGTGCTGCACGGACTCGCCGTGGGGTACTTGATCGCCACTCTGGTGGCGGTGAAGGTCAAACCGAAATGGCATGCCCCCACCATCGCCGCTTTCCTGCTCGCCTATTGGGCCGTGGTCATGCTGGTGCCGGTGCCGGGAGTGGGTGCCGGGGTCCTGACCCCTCAAGGCAACCTGCCGGCCTACGTCGATAAGCTGGTCCTCGGCCATCTGCACTACGGCGAGAACACTTGGTTCCTGAGTTACCCGGGCTTCGGTGCCTCGGTACTGCTAGGCGTGCTGGCCGGACAACTGCTGATGTCCGGCCGTTCCGAGCGCCGCAAGATTTTCCGTTTGCTGGGCATGGGCGCGCTGAGTCTCGCGGCAGGCCTCGTCTGGAGTTTGTGGTTTCCCGTCATCAAACTGATGTGGACCAGTTCTTACGTTCTGATCTCGGGCGGGTTCAGTTTTCTGGTTCTGGCGCTTTTCTATTGGATCGTCGATGTGCGCGGATACAAGAAATGGGCCCTCGGTTTCATCGTGATTGGCATGAATTCCATCGCTGTTTACATTGCGACCGAGATCTTTGATTTCCGGCACGTGGGCAACGTCTTCGTGGGACACCTTTTGCCTCGCCTGGGCCGGTGGGATAGCCTGGTGGAGGCCGCCGCCGCCTTCGCCGTCGTTTGGTTAATACTTTATTGGATGTATCGAAAAAAGGAATTTATCAGAATATAATTACCGGCGTGCCGTGATTTTACGCAGGGGCGGTTCGCGCACCGCCCCTACTCCGGTGGCGGCCGTCTTGAGGAAACGTTGCTAAGAATCGGCATTGTGGGCTTGGCCCAAACAGGTAAGTCGACGCTATTCGATATCCTTACCCGAGCGCACGCGGCCGGGCATGGCGGGGGCAGGGCTGAGGCGCATGTGGGCGTGGTGCGCGTGCCGGATGCGCGGCTGGACCGGCTGTCGGAGCTGTTTCACCCGCAAAAAACCATCCACGCCACGGTTGAATACCTCGACACGCCCGGCAGCATCATTGATTTAACGCGGGCGGGAGTTCAATCTCAGAGCCTGCGGGAGTTGAATGCCCTGGCGCACGTGGTGCGGGCGTTCGACGACCCGGCGACGGCTGCGGAAGGCGCCGTGAATCCCGCGCGCGACATCGAGAACGTCGAACTGGAGCTCATTCTCTCAGACCTTGCGGTGGTGGAAAAACGCGTCGAACGGCTTGAAAAGGACGTGAAGAAGCAGAAGAACCCCGCGCTTGAAAAGGAGCTGCAGGTTTTGAAAGTTTCGAAGTCGAGCCTCGAGAAACAGATTCCCTTGCGCGACGCCGCGCTGACCGCCGATGACGAGCGGGTGATCCGCGGTTTCACGTTCCTGAGTTTGAAACCCATGCTTTACGTTCTCAACCTGGGTGAGAAGGACGTGGGCCGCGCCAACGCCGCCGAGCAGTTTGCCCACCAAGCCGGGTTAAAACAGAGGCCGCACACCGCGGTGGCGGCCATCTGCGGCAAGGTCGAAGCTGAATTGGCGGAACTCAACGAATCCGAGGCGGCGGAATTCCTGGCCAGCTACGGGCTCGAGGAGTCCGCGATCTTCAGGTTGATCCGCGCCAGCTACCAGCTCTTGGGTTTGATCTCCTTTTTCACCGTCGGGGAAGACGAGTGCCGGGCCTGGACCATCCGCGCGGGGACCTCCGCGCTCGAGGCCGCTGGGGAAATTCACACCGATCTGCAACGCGGGTTTATTCGCGCCGAGGTTGTGAATGTCGATGACCTGCTGGCGGCAGGCGGCTTGGCCGAAGCGCGCGCTCGCGCCCAACTGAGGCTCGAAGGCAAAGACTATATCGTGCATGATGGTGAAGTCGTGCACATTCGACATTCAGGCTAGGAGTCAGAAGTCAGGAGTCAGGAGTCAGAATGTGCAGCCATCAGCCGTCAGCTCTCAGCTCTAAGCGAACCCCTGGGGGGAAGGCTGCTTGCTGATGGCTGAGGGCTGAAAGCTGACGGCTTTATTCTGACTCCTGAATCCTGACTCCTTGTTTTCGCTCTTATGCCCTACCTCTGGATC
Source organism: Terriglobia bacterium (assembly GCA_049508935.1). GTDB lineage: Bacteria > Acidobacteriota > Terriglobia > UBA7540 > UBA7540 > CAVROP01. The sequence goes on from JBELAJ010000058.1 coordinate 16,468, forward strand.
AGTCTCGCATTAGGAATGGCCGCCGGGTTGGCCAATCTGCTAGGCGGCGGCGTTGTCGCCGCATGGCCGTGGCGCCGGAGCGTTCTGGCCTCTTTCATCGCCTTCGGTTCCGGCTTTATGTTGGCGACCACGATCACGGTGATGATTCCCGAGAGCTTCGAGCGCATGCGGGGCGCTCGCGCCGCGCCTTGGATTCTGGTGGGATATTTCATCGTGCACGTTTTCGAACATTCTTTGCCGGCGCATTTCCACTTCGGCGAGGAGACCCACGCCGAGGAGTTTATACATCCCGGAGTGGCCTATGCGGCGCTGGGTGGTTTGTTGATCCACACGTTCTTCGACGGGGTGTGCATCGCCTGCGGCTTCCTGATTTCGAACTGGCTGGGCTTTGTGATCTTCGGCGCGGTGATTCTCCACAATATTCCGGAGGGATTCACCATGGCCTCTGTCATGGCCGCTGCCAAGAAAAGCCGCGCCGCGGGCATGTGGGCAGTGGCCGGCCTGGGAATCTCGAGGCTCCTGGGTATCCTGGCTATGGCGGTCGCCAAGCAATGGGTTAACTACGGTCTGGCGCTTTCGGCGGGAGTCACCCTCTACGTGGCCGCTTCGGACCTTATCCCGGAGGTCAACAAGCTGCCCGGCCCACGCGTAGCCTTGACGGTTGGGGCGGGCGTAGCGCTGGTGCTGCTTCTGCGTTTCTTTTTCTTGGGATCGGTCATACCATGAGCGCAATGTACTCGACTCAGGTGCTCGACCATTTCCATCACCCGCGCAACGTCGGCGAAATTGAGCACCCGACCCTCGTGGTGGAAACCGTAAACCCCGCCTGCGGCGACCTGATGAAATTGTGGGCGCGGGTCGAGGACGGAGTGATTGTGGATGTCAAGTTTAAGGTGGCGGGATGCGTTCCGGCGGTAGCCTGCGGGTCGTGGCTGACGGAACGAATCCGCGGGGCGCCGCTCACAGAGCTTACATATCTAGCCTCTGAGCAGATTGCGGACAGCCTGGGCGGGCTGCCCGCCGCTTCGAGACACGCTGCCGTCCTGGCTTCTGATGCCCTCCGCGAACTGCTGGCGCGGTTGCTTCGACCAGATACCGAAATTCGACCCTGACGAGGAGAATTGCCTGACTAAGAAATCGGGCTGGGCCGCGAGGTCGTGCCTGCTAGTTCTCGCGCACAGAACGGGCAGTAGAGATCTCCGGCTCGGACAGCGTGATGGCACGCGGGGCAGGCGGGGTGAAGGTTGAATTTGCACTTCGGGCAGAAATTGAAAGCCGAGTCCGCCACGGTTCCGCAATTGGGGCACGTGACCCTCAGGGGCTGCCGCATGAGGAAGTAGATGATGAACCCAATTGCGTCGGGGACGAAGATCACTACCAACGTCCATAGGGTCACGCTCATTCCTCGTCGCTTTGCGTCGCGATTCACGTAACCGACCAGCAGCACGAAGAAAGCGAGTACGACGCCCCCCAGCAAGCCGATGAAAATCCTCCACGCCAACGGGGGCGAGTGCGGATCGCGAGGGAACAAGACCGCGTGCAAGAGCAGTTGCAGGCCCGCGAAGAGTATCACGGCGAGGCCGATAGCCCACCAGGGGATTACCTTTACTTCTTCAACAATGTCGGGTTTTGCTTCCGCCATGGTCATTCTCCCCAAGAAGCAGTGACGAGTGGCGAGTGACAAGTGACGAGCGCCAATACAACGTTCATCTCTGCCTACTGCCTACTGCCTATCGCCCTCTCCGCCTGCCGCCACGCGATAATCGCAGCGGCGACGCCGGCTGGCGCTACCCAGGCAAGCGCGAAGCCGGTGACCCACACCACACGCGAAAGCGCCAGGCGATGTCCGACCCACTCGAAGCCTCGCCACATGAGCGGTGCTGAGACCACGCCCAGGACCCAAGACAGCGCACAGGAAATCCACAAAGCTCGCAGCCGCGCCGCGTTCTCGATGATTTCGTGGGCTCGAAGGCGAACTTGCATTTGGGTGCGAAGCACCAGCGAGGAGTCGAAGTGGGGCGCCGCAGCGCGAAACGCGCGCAGCGCCAGCTCGGTCTCGCGAGCCCGCTTCCCGCAGTGCACACAGATTTCCAGGTGCGCCTCCAACTCTTCGCGTTCCGCGGCGGTGAGGCCTTCCACCTGCATCTTATCGACGAGCTGCAGGGCTCGTTCGTGGCTTTCTTCCCTCATACGTAAATGTCCTTCAACCATTCCCGGAGCATCACCAGGCCTCGGTAGAGCCTCGACTTCACAGTCGACAAAGGTGAATCGACGACGCGGGCAATCTCCTCGAGCTCCAAGTCCTCGTGGAAGCGCAGTGTCAACACTTCGCGGTAAGAGGCGGGCAGATGCGCCAGCGCTGCGGCAACGCGCTCGGCCTCTTCGCCCTGAAACGCCTGCTCAAACGCCGACGTTGCGTCGGTATCTTCGACTTCGAGAGGCCGGCCGGTGTCCACCGGCTGCAGCAAGGCATCCAGGCTTTCGGGCTGCCGGCGTCGCCGGTAATCGATGGCCAAGTGGCGGGCGATGCTGAAGAGCCAAGTCTCGAACTTCCAGCGCGCTTTGTACTGATGCCCCTTTTCGAGCACCCGGATCCAGGTTTCCTGAAACAGGTCCTCAGCCTCGTGGCGATGGCCGGTAAGCATAAGCAGGTAGCGGAACAGGCGGTACCGATATTGCTCGATGAGATAGTCGATCAGGGCGGGATCGCGCCGCCGCAGCCCTCCCACCAGCTCTCCGGCATCCTGTTCCACCGCGTTCATAAGCCAGCTAGTCGCGAATCCCATTCTACCGTTGTATACGAGACACGTCCTCCAAAAGACGCACCAAAAGGCGCGGCTTGCCCACGCCGACCAAGACCCTGAGGAAAAGGTGTGAAATAATCGACATGCCATGTCATTCCGAGCGGAGCGAGGAATCTGCAGTTGTTTGTTTATCCAGGAGATAAATGCAGATGCTTCGCTTCGCTCAGCATGACAGCGCGATTGTTTCACACCCTCGAACCAATTGATCAGCCCGTCATGCCAGCGATCTTGGCGGTTTCATCCCAAAGACGTTGTGCCGCCCCGTCGTCCTGGGCGGCTCTGGAGGGGTTTATGGGACGGCACTTATGGAAGTACTTGCCGGTCATGCCGGCGACCTCGGGGGACGATGCCAGGTACACGAGTGTTTCCGCGCCCTGCTCGGGAGTCAGGGCAAAGTGCTTGCCGACGCCAATTCCGAAAGACATGAATCCGCCGCTCTGGTCGCCGAAGCGAGTAGCCACGAATCCAGGATGCAGGCAATTGGCCGTCACGCCGGTGCCTTGAAGCCGCCGCGCAAGCTCGCGCGTAAAGAGGATGTTGCAGAGCTTTGAGCGTCCGTACACTTTGAAGCCTGGACCGCCGTACCGCAGCGATTGCCAAAAGCCGCCGCGATAGGCTTTCTCGGATTGCAAGTCGTCAAAATCGAGCGTTGCAGGTCCGTGCGCGTCCGAAGCCGTATTCACGATTCGTGCCAGCGCGGATGTCTCGAGCCGCTCCAGCAACCCCTGTGTCACAACGAAATAAGAGAGGTGGTTCAAAGCGAAGGTGAGCTCTAAACCATCTTCGGTGACATGGTGCGAGCCGAAAAGGGCGCCGGCGTTATTGATAAGCACATCGATCCGGGCTTCGGCGCCGGCGATCTCCGACGCCACGCGCTTCATTTCGCTGAGGCGCGAGAGATCGGCATAGTGGATGGTGTGCTCCACCCCTGCAGCACAAGCTTGCAGGTCTTTCAGGGCAGCTTCACCACGCTGCCGGTCGCGAGCGATCTGGACGATGCGCGCGCCCATTCTTGCGAGATTCTCCGCTGCGACTTTTCCGATGCCCGACGTCGCACCGGTGATCACAACCACTTTACCCTGCATGTTTTGGTTCATAGTTTCATGAAACGAACAGCCCTCACCAGCATCCTACCAAAGAGAAGTTCAGGTTGTCACTTGTTCAACGCAGAACCGCTGGGGGCGGGAACTTTGTTGGTTCCAGGCGCGTACGCTTAGGTGGAGGTTGAGGCATGCGCATCTTTCTCGTCACCCTGGCGGTTTCGACGGTCGCCGGCGTTACCCTTTGGCAGTTTGGATTGGCCCATCGAATCTGGCCTTCCCATCCCTTCCTTGCCACCGTAGTTATCGCCGCCGGTGGCGGCATTGCAGCGCAGTTGGTGGCATCTCATGATCAGGTCCCTCCTCGAATTGTTGAGGAACCGGGATTCACGGTTGTCGGAATCTCTGCCCGCACAACGAACGCCATCGAAATGTCGGGCCGGGGGGCCATTGGGAACGAGTGGAATCGCTTCATGAAAGATGGACTGCTGGCCAAAATTCCCAACCGTGTGGACACCAACATCATTGCCCTCTATACCGATTATGAGAGCGACCACAGCGGCGCCTACACTTTCATGCTGGGCGCAAAAGTGAGCTCGGCAGAAAACGTGCCTCCGGGGATGGTGATGAAAGAAGTTCCACACGGTGAATACGCTGTATTTACCTCCGCAAGAGGTCCGGCGGCAAAAGTCGTGCCGGAATCCTGGCGACGCATCAATTCCTTGCCGAAATCCGCGCCGGGCGGCGACCGGACTTACCGGGCTGATTTTGAAGTGTACGGACCGCGTGCCGCCGATCCCCAGCACGCCCAGGTGGAAATCTATATTGGGATACGATGATCGAACCGAGCTTAGCCCGTTACTTCTTCGAGAAGATGACCTTTCCACTGCGAATCGTATAGCGCACGTTCGAAAAAGCCGTGACATCCTTTGCCGGGTCCGCGCCGAGGACCACCAGATCGGCGTCCATCCCTTTCGAGATGCGGCCGTTGTGGCCCGCGTATCCGAACCGGCGCGCCGGGTTCGTGGTAAGCGAGGCGAGTATGTGGCGGAAATCCATCCCCGCCCGCAACATCAAAGTGTACTCGAGCGCAGTATCGTAATGATCGGTGTAGCCGATATCGGTTCCGAACAGGATCTCACCGCCCGCCTGTGAGTAAGCGCGCAGTTCCGCGACCATCTGTGCGAGCCAGCCCTCGCGATTCTGCTCAGAGAGTCCTCCCTTGCGCGCCTCGAAGTCAAATAGAGTCAGAGTGGGTATGAGCGCCATGTTCGCCCGCTTCAGCCGTGCGACGAAATCCGGTGTCCAGGGCGGTGATTGTGGGATGGTGTGCGCCAGAATATCGACACCACTTTCGACCGAGACGTCCACGCCCGCCACGCTCTGGGGATGAGCAAACACCGGCATCGAGTGGCGATGCGCTTCCGCGACCGCCGCCTTGGCAATAGCCAAGGGCAGAACTGCGACCTTGCCGTCGCCCTGGTAAGAACCTGCAAACAACTTGATGCCATTCGCGCCTTTCGCGGCATGATCGCGCACCAGTGCGACGGCCTGATCAGGCGTTTCGGTCGGCAGAATGGAAATGTGGTTGGCGCGCAGAAAATCGCGCACATACACCGGCTCAATCGCCCAGATCGGTTCGCCAACGGTGAGAACGTGGGGGCCGCGAAGTTCGCCGCTGTCGATTCGGCGGCGCAACTCGAGGGTATTGTCCAGTAGTGAGGAGATGTCGAAGACGGTGGTGAATCCCCACCGGTTGAACATCGTGTCTAACTGCTGGTCCAAATCTCGAGCGCGGGCCTCGTGAATATGCAGCAGAGCAGGAGTCAAGATGTGGACATGGCTGTTCCAGAAACCTGCCGTCACAACCAATCCCCTGCAATCGATCACCGCCGCACCAGGCGGGATCTTGACAGACGGGCTCGGCCCGACGGCGAGGATGAGACCGTCGCGTACAAGGATTGTGCCGTTTTCGACCGCAGGTTCGGTGGGGGAGGGATAGACCTTCGCGCTGATCAGAGCCAAGTCAGAGGCGCTCGATGGACGTGCTGCGAAGACAAGCAAGCTCAAAAGAAGCAAAATAACGAGACGTATTCGCATATCAGCAATATACGCCGTCGGAGTCTCGGTGGGAACCTCCTTGGACTGTCATTCCGAGTGTACATGGACCTGAGGCCCACTCATGGAGATGAACGTCGCAGTCATCCTGAGCGAAGCGAAGGATCTGCAGTTCCGTTAGGAACCGTGCGTATTTCTTCAGGGTTGCCTCGACCGGTCAGGTACCGCGGACCCCCGGTTTTGGGGTCCGCGGCTCGTCGATGTTCCCACGGAAAAGCCGCGGACCCCAAAACCGGGGGTCCGCGCTACTCTGGCAGCGACGGTAACTTTTTCATGGTTTCTGGGTGCCCGCCAGCGGACGGGCACAAGCGACTGCAGGGGCACGCCCTCGTCGTGCCCCTACGCTCTAACCCGCATTTCTCACAAGCTCTCTGCCGCCGACTTTGCGGCGCGGTGGACGGTCATTTCGAGCTTACTTTGTCCTGGCAAGGTCGAAAATACGCCTGTGGATAACTGCCCGAGACAGCG
>JBELAJ010000580.1:0-5311 GCA_049508935.1 Terriglobia bacterium
CGAGGGAGCAACGTGACAATATACGGCCACTCGCACTCATCGTGAAGTCGCGGTCGTTTCATGCCGCGAGCATAACCGTTAGACCCAAAAATCGCAATTCTTATTTTAACGCCTATGGGGGTGGTGGGTGCCGGCGTCACGACGGGACCAACCACCCCCTGCCCCTCCTTAGCTAAGGAGGGGAGTCAATCTCACGTTCTCTGTCTGCTCCACAGCGCCAACGGGCCACTGCCTACTGCCCACTGCCTCAAACCTTCTCCAGTGCAATTTCCAAGTCACGAATAATGTCGTGCCAGTCCTCAAGGCCCAGGGAAAGCCGGATGCCCTCGGGATGCATGCCGAAGGCGCGTTTCTGCTCGTCGGGTAGAGCTGAATGCGTCATTGAGAAAGGATGTTCGATCAGCGTCTTGACTTGGCCCAGGCTGACGGCCAAGGTGATGGAATAGGCGTGCTCGGCAAGGTAATCCACTAGCTTCTCGGCTTGAGTCTGCTTGCCCCCGTTTCCTTTAAGAACGAAATACACCATGCTGCCGGGAGCAAACGCCCCATCTGAGCTGACCATCTGCCGATGAGCCAGCGCCTTCTGCGGAAAGCAATCCGTGCCGGGGTAGCGGACGCAGGCCACCTTGGGATGCTTCGAGAGGAAGTCCGCCACGCGTTGCGCCGTTTTCTGCATATTAGACATGCGTGTGGCCAGCGTGGGGAGGCCATAAACCAGGATGCCCCAGGCGGCGCGCGGTGAAAGCACTCCGCCGAAATCCTTGCGGAAAAGCATGACTTTGTTGTACCACTCCTTCGGCGCAACCACGGCTCCGCCCATATCCGTTCCGAATCCCCCGATTCCTTTGGTGAGGCTTTCCACAACGATGTCCGCTCCGAGTTTCAGAGGCTTCTGGCAGTAGGGCGTGGCAAAGGTGTTGTCCACGACCACCAGGGCTCGATCGCGCTCCTCACGGCCGGAATTCACCTGGTCGGCGAGGCGGCGCACGCCGGCGATGTCAATCAATTCCATGGTCGGATTGGTCGGGGTTTCGAAGTAGAGAATGCGGGTGGCGGGCGTTATCTGCTCCTGCAACGATTCGATCTTCAGGAAGTCCGTAAACCGGGCCTGCATGCCGAACCTGGGCAGCCAGTTCGTCATCAGGCTGTACGTGCAGCCATAGAGAGTGTGGTGAGCCAACACCTCCTGCCCCTGGCGAAGCGCCGAACCTAGTGCCGCACTGATCGCAGCCATGCCCGAGGCAAAGGTCACGCCGACGTCGCCGCCCTCGGCGTAGGCCAGGTTCTCCTCGAGCATCGCTCGCGTGGGTTCATCCAGCCGGTCGTAGATATAGATCGGCATGTGGCCGCTCAAGTGTTCGTCGGCGGAAGCAAATTGCACGAACCCCTTGGCGCCGCGCTCGAGTGAAGTCAAGCGAAACGCTGTCGAGTGGGAGACGGGCGGGACGACGTGGTGGTCGTAGTCCCAATTCTTGCTGTCGAAGCTCCCGTGGATCATGTGTGTGCGCAGCTTGTAGTCTTCTTTCTTCCGATGATGTTTTCGAACTTCCATAGCATTCCCCCGTAACGTGTACGTTTACATCGTGAGCATGGTAGCACTCCTTGGAGCAGTAGGGGTAGGGCTTGGGTGGCGTCCGAATTTGAACGTAGCGCCGACCTTCAGAGCTTGCCCTGAGCAAAGCGAAGGGTCGGCAGATGCTGGTCTAAAGACCAGCGCTACCAGTCAAAATAGGGCGCCACAAAGCCCGCCTGCGCTCGCCGGGCAATCGCCATGCCGGGGGCGGCAAGCCGTCCCCCTACGCTTTCTGATGAAAGTGGGTCGGGCAAAGGAGGCATTGGAGCGGTTCCCTCTGGAGTGCCCGCTCTTACAGGCTTTCGAGGATCGCCTTCAGCTCAGGAAGCGACGAAATCCTTGGACAAGTGGCGTCGGGGTAAGCAGCAACGGTGTCGATAAGCACGCCCGTCATCCCGGCGAGTTCGGCGCCGCCTACGTCCGTTGCATACGTGTCACCCACAAACACAGCTTCCGAGCTCTGTACGCCCAGGCGCTCGAGAGCCAGCTTGAAGATCCCCGCGTGGGGTTTTTGAATGCCGACGATCGCTGAATCCAGGATGGCCTTGAAATAACGCGCTAGATCGAGACGAACGAGTTGACCTTCGAGAGTGCCGGTGGAGTTTGAAACCACTCCCAGAACATAGCCTTGGGCCAGCATCCACTCGAGAAAGGCGGGCGTGTCGGGCATTACACGAGACCAGATTTGGATGTTCTGGAAGTTTTCGATGAGGCGGCGAGTCAGTTCTCCCCGCCCCTCCTCCGAAACGCCCAGCCGGCGCATGAATTCGCGTAGATACTCCGACCAAAAGAAGTAGTCAATCTGTTCGGGAACTTGACCGCTGCGCATCATCGGCCATAGCCAATCGTCCAGTTTTTGTTTGGCCAAACGCTCGGCCGCGTAAAAGTCCTCGGGCGTGGCCGCGTGTCCGTGCTCCCTCAAATCCGCGATCACGGCCTCGATCCGAGGAAACAGCAGAGTGTAGCCGGCATCAAACAAAACGGCGCGAATTCGTCCTGATCTCATGTCTGCTCCCTGTGATGCGAGTATTATATCAGCAGAGTCTGTGGCGCGGGCGTCTCGCCCGCGGTCGCGGGGCGACTCGCTCCCGCAGCCTGAGATTTCATAGCGGCTTCGAGCGCAGGTGCCGATGACGTCGTAGAAGAAGCGCAAGAATGCGCGGGCAAGATGCCCGCTCGACAGCGGGCGAGACGCCCGCACTACCTACTGTGTGCGTTTTGCCTTGACCCGTCCACCGCTTCTCTTTAGATTTAGCAGGATGAGGAATGAACGCGTCGATCAACGCGCTGTCGTAAGCCGTCAGCGGCGAGTGGTGCGATCTCACATCTCGAGTCCTTTGACTCGTCACGCATCCCTCCTCGCCCGTCACGGCTTCTTCTTGCTGCTGCTCATCCCCTTTTCGATACAGGCAATCCAAGCTCCTGAGCCGCCGCAATCGCAGCCTTCGCCCGAGGTGATGGAAACCCAGGCGCTTCAGGATGCGGTCCGATCGGCCGAGGACAATCCGCAGTTGCTGATCAAAAACCTGGAGGGTTTTCTCGAACGCTTTCCCGCCAGTGCGCGGCGCGAGCAGGTCATCGAGGTCATCTACAAGTCCGCCGTCCGCGCCAACGACCCTCAAACCGCTATCGCGTACGCCGAAAAGCTGTTGGCGCTTCGGCTGGACGATCCTGCGCTGCTGGCTTCTCTAGTCGCCATGCTGGAACGGCAGCCAGATGCCTCGAGCCGTGCTAAAGCCCTTGGGTACGCCACGCGGCTCGTCGATCATGCGGAAATGGTATACCAGGAAGCGGCCCGCACCGCGCCGGAAACAGTGAAGGCCGCCGACTCGATTGCCATCGCGCTGGCCCAGGCCACCCTGACGCGGGGAAAGCTTTACGCCGAGGCCGGGAACCTGGACAAGGCCGAGGCGGATTACGAAAAGAGCTACGCGGTCTATCCCTCCGAGCAGCTCGCCGAGCGCTTGGGCGACCTGGCCGTAAAAAAGAATGACCTTAATCGGGCTGTCGACGAGTACGCTACGGCCTTTGCGTTTCCCGGCCCCGGCCTCGATCCGGCGCAGCGCGAGGAAGTGCGGCGCAAGCTGGGCAGTTGTTATCTGGCGCTGCACCGGTCGGAGAAAGGCCTGGGTGACTTGATCCTCGCCCGCTATGACGAACTCTCGCGAACGCTCGCCACACGGTTCCAGGACTCAGGGCAGCCCAACCCCGATGTGCGAGACCCACTCGCTTATGTGCTCAAGCGGACAGACGGTTCGCCGCTGACCCTCGCCGATTTCCGCGGCAAGATTCTGGTGCTCGAGTTCTGGGCCACCTGGTGCGGCCCCTGCCGCCTGGAGGGAAGGTTGCTCGAGGACGTCACTGAGAAGTTCCACAACGAGCCCGGCGCCGTGTTCCTGGCCGTGAACGTGGACGAAAACCGGGCGAACGTGCCGGCCTTCGTCAAGGAAGAGCACTGGACTACGCCCGTGGTCTACGCTCAGGGACTGGACCGGCTCCTGGGCGTGAACTCGCTTCCCACTTTGATGATCTTTGACCGTGGCGGCCACGTGGTGTTTCGGCAGGAGGGGTTGTCAGTCCCTACGTTCGTGGACACTGTGGAGAAGAAGGTGCGGGCAGCATTAGGACAATCTGCCGCTGCTGGATCTCGTTGACTCACGCGTGTGGGGACGCAAACACGACCGGGTATCACGCCGGCGGCTGGGCCAGGCGTCATGAGTGCGCCGCGGGACGCGAACGACGCGCCGGTTGGCCTTCCATGGCAGCGCGCAATATGCGATTGATGCGCGTCTGATAACCCCGGCCCTGACTCTTGAGCCAATCCAGTACGTCCGCATCAAGGCGGATGCTGAGTTGTTTCTTGGCCGGAGGCCAAGGCACCCTCGCCTTCGTAAAGAAAGACCTGCTGAGCGGTGGTATCTCCGAGTAGTCAATCTCAGCATCGGTCATCCGGTCAATCCGCGCCAAGTTGCTTGTGATTGATGTCTGGTTTTTCATATCGCCAACTAATACAAGTCCGAGTGCGTGCCGGTGCGGACCAAGTAGAGGTCGTCACCGTCGATCTTGTAGATGAGCAGCCAATCCGGCTCCAGGTGACAGTCGCGGTAATGATTCCATTCCCCTCTGAGGGGGTGGTCTCTGTACGCAGGCGGAAGAGCACCGCCTTCCGTGAGGAGCGAGATCAGCTCACGCAACTTCGACATGTCCTTCCCGCGCCGCCTGGCCAACTTAACGTCACGCCGAAACTGCGCACCGCTAATGAGGTTTCGCACTTTCAAATACCCATGTCAGCAAAAAGGTCGGCGGCAGATTTAAAGCGCTTGCCCTGTCCTCGGTCCGCTGCTTGCATCGCCTTGACGGTGGTGGCATTGGGGACTCTTACGCGAAAGGGCAATGCCTTCTCGGCGGCCACTCGGACGAGCAGGATACGCACTGCGTCGGACACCGACATGCCCATTGCAGCCAGTGTTTTTGCGGCTCTTTTCTTCACCTTTTCGTCCACGCGGATGTGTACCATTGTCGTCGCCATAAGCTTTAAACCTCTCTGAGATACATTGTATCTCAACTCTGAGAGGTGTCAATAGCTCACCTTTTTCGCAGGGCACTGGCCATGAGTCTTAGCCAAACTTCCGCGGCCGGCTGAGTGAAATACTGGATTTGAAAAGGGTTGCGATTTCATTCCGTCACTATGTTGGAGACCTCGTGCCAGCTTCTCACTGGCTTCATGACCTCCGTGGG
>JBELAJ010000581.1:0-5717 GCA_049508935.1 Terriglobia bacterium
TCCTTGCCGTCCGGCGAGATCACAACTTGCTTGAAATTGCGCACTGCGTACAGCGAGTCAAGCGCTTCGTCGATGGAGTATTTGTGGGCGGCGAAACAAGTTGTCGCGCCGGCGATCCAGATTGCCAGCGCGAGCGGTAAGCGAGTCCTTGTGTGCATGAACAGTCTCCAATGGGAGCAAGATCACAGCCCACCAGAATAACAGAAACCAGAAAGGGGATGGTGCTGTACCACGAAGATTTGACGGGTCAACAAGAAGAGAAGATCCACCACAGAGCACACGGAGATAGCAGAGAAACCTGCCTCGTTCTGTGTGAACTCTGTGGCCTCTGTAGTAGTATTCCCAAGATCTTTTGCGGCGCGCAAGGATTTCTGGTCTGGAGTTTTGAATCTGGAATTTTGGATGCGGCCGAAAGGCCTCGCTGCGGTGTATCTTTTTGGCCTGGGACGTCGGGCCGTGCGCTATAATCGGGGTTTTTGGGCGGAGTAAGCGAAGGAGGCAGCGCTATGGGGACAAGGGACGAAGACGAGGACGATGTCGAACGCGAAAAGAGGATCGCCGAGTTGAAGCGCCAGGCGCAAGAACTGGCGGGCGGGAAGATGGTGGAAGGTGAAGTGGAAGACACCCCGCCCGAGGTGGCGGAGGGATTCTGGAAGCACGTGGTCGACTACGAGAAAGCTCCCTGGACCACGAACTTCAAGCAGCTCGAAGAAGCCGGCATCCAGTTGCCCGCCCCTGAGACGCTCAATGATGAGCAGCTCAACAAAAAGCTCTGGGACGTGATTCGCGCGCTGGCCCTCCTGCGCGTGTTCCTCGAGCAAACAGACCACCTGAGCGATCGCGAGCTTTACACCGAGCTTTGGTCAGACATGCTGCGTGAAGAAGTCAAAGCGATGCCGCCCGACCCCGATGGAGCGTGGCACCTCAGTCCGCTGGGCGGGTGTAGCGAAGAAGATATCCAATTGGACATGAAATACTACGCGGACGAAGAATGGCGCCGCAAATGGCAGGAGGAATATCCGGACTTCGTGATGCCCGAGCACGAGGACCCTCCCTACGACCGCGACCGGCTCCTTCCCAAACCCGACTACGGCCCGCCCGGCGAGCCGGACTCAGTGAACTAACGCAGAAAGCAGAAGGCAGAAGGCAGAAAAACGGTAGGTAGCGCGGACCACCGGTTTTGTGGTCCGCGGCTTGTGCACGTCGATGGCGCAGAAAAGCCGCGGACCTCAAAAGCAGAGGTCCGCTTTACTCGCTACTCGCTAAGTTCGGGCACGCTTATTGTAAGCCTCCCTAATTCGCTCCAGTTCGTGCCGGTTCTCTGGATTGATTCTTATCAAGTCATCCAGCAGGTTTTCCGCTGATTCATCGCCGAAGCGTGGCTCCTCAAATATACCTTTACTGTCGATGTGTCTGTCCCGATTGAGCGGGAGTGGGGTCGCTACGAGAATGTCGTGGTCGCCATAGTTTGCCCGTATCACAAAGAACTGTTCAGCCGAGCGCTTTCTACCCCACTGGACGCAGCCGAACAAGATACCCTCCGGTCTATGCGAGTAATCAACCGTTCGGGCTTCGTCTGCATGCTCTATAAGGTACTGTGTGATTCCCCCGCTCTCCGCTTGTTTCTTCAGGCTCTCAATATTCTCGACGGTGTACGCCCCCAAATAGCCCATCTTATGATTCTGGTTCTCTTTCAACTTGTCGCTCATGGTACCTCCAGTCCTTAGGGATCACAATCACGACTTCCCTCCGACACGCACCTGCGCGGGTGGCGCAGACGTGCCGTTCTTTGGCATGTCTGCGCCTGCCGATTCGGACGGGCGCATACATGCCGACAAAACGCGTCGGCACGTATGCGCCACCCACGGGTTTTCTGCCATCTGCCTTCTGCTTTCTGCCTTCTAGGTTATGTGCGCTCCCTGGGTATCGACGTAAACGGCATACAGCGACTGGCTGGCGCACATGAAGAGGCGGTTGCGTTTGGTGCCGCCGAAGCAGACGTTGGCGCAGATTTCGGGCAGCAGGATGACGCCGATGCGTTCACCGCTGGGGGCGAAGATGTGCACGCCATCGTATCCTTGACCGGCCCAGCCGGCTGCGGACCAGATGTTGCCATCCTTGTCAGCGCGGATGCCGTCCGAACTCCCCGTGCCCTTGCCCGGCCATTCCATGGAAGTGAACGATCGCCCGTTGCGCAGGCCCTTGCTGTCTACTACGTCGAAGACTTTAATGATTTTGGGAGCCTGGGGATAATGCGTCCAGCCTGTGTCCACAAGGTAGAGCAATTTGTAGTCCGGTGAAAAGCAGAGGCCGTTGGGCTTGTAGGCCTCATCCGTGACCATATCCATTTTCCCCGTCTTGCTGTCAATCCGGTAGACGGCCTCCTTGAGCTCCATGGGCGCGAGGTGGCCTTCGTAGTTGGTAAGGATGCCGTAACCGGGGTCGGTGAACCAGATTCCGCCGTCGGGGTGGACCACGATGTCGTTGGGAGCGTTGAAGGGTTTGCCCTGCCAGCGGTCCGCCAGAATGGTGACCGATCCATCGTGTTCATAGCGAACCACGCGGCGAGTGTTGTGCTCGCAGGTCACCAGGCGTCCTTCGAAATCAAAGGTGTTGCCGTTGGCGTAGTTGGAGGGCTTGTGGAAGACGCTGACGTGACCGTCCTCTTCCAGCCAGCGCAGGTGTCGATCGTTGGGGATATCGCTGAAAACCAGGTAGCGCCCGCCGCCATTCCATGCGGGCCCCTCGGCCCAAAGCAAGCCGGTGTACAGGCGCTCGATGGGAGTGCTCTTGACCCAGTACTTGTTGAACCGTTTGTCGAGCGCGATGATGTCCGGATCGGGATAATGGATGGGATTCTTGCCGCTCCAGTCGCGCTGCCCCGCCACCGCCGAGGCTGCGGCCGCGGCGCCGGCGAACGTCGTAGCGAGGAATGACCGTCTGTCGAGATTCGTGTCGTGTCTGGAATCATTTTTCATCATTTGAATTTCCCTCCGTGGTCGAGCCTGATCGCGCAGAGACCCCTCACCCGTCACGCTCCGGCTGATGAAAGCGCCGGAGCGCGACACCCTCTCCCCAAGGGAGAGGGCTGGTCATTCTGCTCGTCACTCGTCACTGCCTTCAGTAAAGGTATCGCCCGGACTGTTGAACCCCCTTGGGCAAGGACGCGGAAAACTCCCGGAGCTTTTGCATCAAGGGGAGAGTTTCCGTTTCGTCGACGGCGTAAATGGAAACTGTATCGCCGCCCGCCACAACGTTGTCGAGCAGCGTCCATCGGCCCACCCAGACCCATTCGTGCGGCAGGCCGCCGATTTCGCCGGCGTACCAGTCGTCGTAAACCATGGCGACCTTAACTCCGTTATTCCGTGACAAGCGCAGGATATCCGGAGTGTGATACTCGTGGCGAAGCCTTAACTCGGTGACTTTATAATTGCCCAGCCCCCACAAATCCAGGCAATGGACGTCCGCCAGGAAATTGACGGCGCCGATATCGTTCAAGGCGACGGTCGAATCCTGATAATACCTCTCGATGAATCTTGCCATTTGATATTGTTGTTCGTAGATATTCTTCGAAGCCAGGGGAAGATAGATCAACGCCGCGCCGGCCCGCACGAGACAGGGGTAAACGAGAAATGCCGCAAGGGCCAGTGCGGCCACGCGCTTGGGGACCAATGCGCGATCGCCTGGTGTTCCAAAAAGCTTCTCGGGAAGCAGGTCGGCGGACTGGGCGGCAATGACCACGATCCCCAGGGCCACGAGGTAAGACTCGTGCCGGAAGAACAAGGCGACCCTGCAGAACTGAAGGTGAGCGAGAGTGATCGGCACGAAAATCGCGGTCATCACATGCCGGCTATCCCAGAAGCCCTGGCGTTTATCGAAAGCGCACAGGGCGAGAAACAGAGAGGCCGCCACCAATGCGCCAAGGTGGGGCGCCGCTTTGATGTTGCCATATCCCGGACCGAATACGGAATCGAGCGCGCTGCCCAAACTGTCGAAACGCGGAAAATAGCCCTTCAAAAGGATGGAGCTGGGGAGCCACGACCAACCCTTCGCCAGTCCGATCGCTCCGTAAAGCAGAACAGAGGAAAAACCAGCCGCTCCCACGGCCAACCCCGTCCTCCATCGGCCCCGCAGAAAGAAGAGCGCGCTGATGACCAGGATCAAAAACATCCCCTCATACCGAACCACCGTAAGGACGGGCGCGAGGGCCAGCAGGAAGATCAGGTCGCGGCGCGCCGTCGCGGCGCTATCGTCAGAAAGCAGCCGTGCCGCGAGGAAAGTGAGGAGAATCGTCAAAGCGGCGTGAAGCGGGTGCTCCGAACCGATGCAGATGAGAGTGGGCAGAGGCGTGAAGAAAATCAAAATCAGCAGAACACAGAAGGTGCGCTTGGGCGAAAGCTTGTACCAGCGCAGAACGCTGTAGGCCGCCCACAGCATGAGTGCGGCGCAGAGCAAGCTGAGGTAAAAGGGAGATGTCTCGCTGACCCCCAAAAGCAGGTAAGTGATCGCGATGAGGAAGGTCCACAAAGGCGAAGAGGAAGCCGATGTGAATCCGAAGCGCGTGATTCCCCATACGCCGTGCAGCGCAAGGTTTTTGGCCATAGCCATTTGAATGTAGGGGTCGTCGAGAGCGAACACCAGGTGCCCATTCTCCCGCAGGATGAGAAGCGTGGAAAGCGCTCCCATCGTCACGCATAAGATGACGACGCTGGTAAACAACGGCCAATGTTTGATCAGAATCTTGTTCATAATAAACTTCGTGCGCGGCACTAGAGCTGCCGCTACATCACCGACCAACACAGGCTGCCTACCCTCGTTGCTGATCCGCGCACGGGCCTCACATTTTACCCCAAAAAGATACACACGCTGCCCCATTTCGCTTGAGAAGATCGGCCGCACACAAAAGGCGAGTTAAGGTGTGACAGTGCCAGCCACTGCTTTTCCGCCCGGCTTCCATGCCGCTGCTTTGCTGCCGCATTCCGGGTCGCTTCGCGCATTCGGGCGGAGTGATACTTTGAGAACGGAGCTCTGGGCGACGAAAAATATATTATGGAAACCTCTTGACAAGGGCTTCCTCCTTCGGTAGGATTAAGAATTGTTCTGCAAGGCAATCAGCCTACAGAGCAGGTGGTGGAAAGACCGGCAAGGCAGATAAGAATAGCCTGCAGGGGTGAGCTTTCCAACTTTTCCCAATCGGGAGACCCCGCCATCGGCGGGAGACAAAAGCTCTTTGACAATTGAGTTGAGCATGCCACGTCAATCGGACCGAAGTCTTTCGAGGACTGCGGTCCAAATGCTGAGCGACTCTGGGCGAGCCAAATTTCAAACGAGAGTTTGATCCTGGCTCAGAATCAACGCTGGCGGCGTGCCTAACACATGCAAGTCGAACGAGAAAGCGGGGGCAACTCCGTGAGTAAAGTGGCGCACGGGTGAGTAACACGTAGCTAACCTACCCTCAAGCGGGGGATAACCTGGGGAAACCCGGGCTAATACCGCATAACATCCCGATGACTCAGGTCGTTGGGAACAAAGGCCTTGCAAGGGCCACTGGAGGAGGGGGCTGCGGCCGATTAGCTAGTTGGTGAGGTAACGGCCCACCAAGGCGATGATCGGTAGCCGGCCTGAGAGGGCGCACGGCCACACTGGCACTGAAACACGGGCCAGACTCCTACGGGAGGCAGCAGTGGGGAATTTTGCACAATGCCCGAAAGGGTGAT
>JBELAJ010000582.1:0-5305 GCA_049508935.1 Terriglobia bacterium
ACCATCCTCTACAGCCTCACTGCGGCGCTGATCCTTTCACCCCTGCTTTGGGAGGCTACGGTCCGCTTTCACACAGTCTCGCCGTGGCAGACCAGTGTGATTCTTGTGGCCTTCACCCTGATCGGTCTGAGCGTGTCGTGGCGCAAGGACCTGCTTGTGGTCGCCACCATATCCACCGTGGCGAGCATCGCTACCGCCGCCGCGCTGCTCGTCGCAACCTACGACGTGCTGCCTTTCACCTTCGCCTTCCTGGCCATCGCCGCGGCCATTGAAACCTGCGCCTGCTTTAATCACTGGCTGGGTGAGCGCTGGTTGGCCGCCGCCGCTGCCGATCTCGCGGTTTTCTTCGCCACCTGGCTGGTCACCAATCCGCGCGGCCTTCCGCAAGCCTATGCACCCATTCCGGCTGCGGGGTTGTTCGCCGCGCAGTCTGCGCTGCTGGCCATCTACCTCTCCAGCGTTATGGCGCGAACGCTCCTGCGCGACCGCACTTTCACCACCTTCGAAACCGCACAGTGTATATTGGCATTCGTAATTGGGATCGGCGGAGCCATTCGCTTAGCCTCCGAGGGTTCGCATCTCACGGTTGCCATCGCGGGATTCGCTCTCCTGTTCGGCGCGGCTTGCTACGCCATTTCATTTAAGCTGCTGGCCCGCCAAGCTTCTCAGGGCCGCAACTTCTATACCTACTCCACGTTCGGAATCCTTTTGGTCGTTGTCGGGTGCAGGATTCTGCTTAGCGACGGCGCGGCCGCCGTCGCCTGGTTCCTGCTGGCGCTCGCCTGCATCAGCGCGGGAGGATTCTGGACCCGGTTGACACTGGAAGTCCACGGCGGCGTCTACCTTCTGCTGGCGCTCCTGTTTTCCGGCGCCTTGCACCAATCGGCGAGGTTACTCTTGGGAACCGATCGCTGGCCTGATTCGATCCCGCTTGCGCTCTGGACCGGCGCAGCCGTGGCTGGAGCAAGTTATTGGCTGGCGAGAAGGTTTTCGCGCTTCATGCAGGAGGGATGGGCACTCCGCGCTTTCCGCGTGGCGATGGCCGCGGCCTTGGTCTGGCTTGTGGCCGGCGTCGCTGCCGGGAGCTTGACCGGCGCCTACCACAGGCTTTTTGCAGTCGCTGCTGGCGACCCCTATTGTGCCACCCTGCGGACACTCGCTGTGGTGGGCGTTACCTTGCTGCTAGCGGCGATCGGCACCCAGGCTAACTTCCGGGACTTTGCTCAATTGGTTTATCCGCTCATGCTCTTGGGCGGATACCGCTTGCTCTCCGACGATCTGCGCCAGGACCGGAAGACCGCTCTCTTCCTTTCCTTGCTCGTCTACGGCGCCACGCTGATTGCCCTGCCTCGCCTCCGCCGCGCCCGGGCAAATTCCTAACGGCGCAGATCGCGAGGTTTCAGCAGCCCGCAGCGATCATTGGCTGGTGTCAGGTATTGCTGGGCTTAGGCGTCTTCGCCATGCTCTTGGGGAGTTGGGGCGGCTTGATGTAGTCCGCCGGAATCGTGCCCGTGAGCGTTTTGAGAATCGTCACTATGAAAGCGATTTCGTCGTCGTTCAGCCGCTTGCCCGGTTGGTACTCTCCCATCTCCTTAACCGCTTCTTGCAAAGTGGCCACTTTTCCAGTGTGAATGTACGGCTGGGTCTTGTCGATGTTTCGTAACGAGGGTACTTTGAAAACCAGCCGGTCACTTTCCTGCTTCGTCACCGCCTCGCGGCCGGCGTCGGAGGATCTTCAAGGGTGACAAGCAGCTTGCCTCCGGCGACTGGGAGCTGGACAACGACGAAATGCCGTGGAAGCTTGAAAAGTGACGTCACACCTGGGTTAGTCCAGCGGAATGATGCGCAATCCGAGATTCTGGCCGGGCGATGCGCGCGGAGTCAATCCACATTGACGTATGGCCTACTCGTAGAAGTGCAGCCCCTGACTCTCCGGCAGTCCCCGGCACGGAATCCCGTGCGAGGCATCGGCGAGCAGCCAGAAGATGGGGGGGTGGTCCAATTACGATCGTTTTGCTTGGGAGAAGTAACAATCTGGCCCCCCTACCCGTTGACCGCGTGTAGTTGCCGAAATGGTATCAGGCATGAGAGAATCCCGCGGTCAGAACTTGTCGTCCACGACTAAGATGGCCAGGCTTTCAGCCGCGGCGATGACGTCGCCGCCCAATGTTTACTCCGGGCGTAGGGTGAGGTGACCTTTGGACCAACCGATCAAAATTGCTGTTGTGGGTCTGGGCCGAATGGGGCGTATACATGCCGTTCACGTTCTTGAATTGGCCCGGGAAACTAAAGATTGCACACTCACCGGGCTTTGCGACCCCATTCCGGAGCAGGCCCAGCGATTCGCCGCCGAAATGGGCTGCGATGTTCCAATTTTTCGCTCCGTCGAAGAACTTGGCGATGCACGGGTATCGGACGCCACGGTGATTGTTACCCCGACCGACTGCCACCGCGAGACTGCCGCGGCCATGATCGCGCGGGGGCAACGAGTCTTACTCGAGAAGCCACTCACGGGCATTCTCGAAACCGACCTCGAGTTCGTCGCCGAGCTTGACCGCACCCATCCTCACGCCCTCATGCTGGGCTTCCAGCGCCGGTTCGATCCGCCTCTCCAATACGCTCGGGAACTGGCGAACAGCGGATCCATCGGGCGGATCTTCAAGGTTTACTCGGCCATGGAAGACTCCAGCCCCGCCCCCAACGGTTATAAGAGTGGGGGTATCCTGCCGGATATGTCCATCCACAACGTCGATGAGGTCCTGTGGTTAACGGGGAAAATGCCGCGTGCCGCGCTGATGATCGGCTCGCGTATTTACAGCCATCGCCTGACGACCTGCGAGGAGGATTTCGACGATGCCCTGCTCTACCTCTGGTTCGAGGACGAATTGGTGGCGGAGATACAGGTGGGGCGCAATCACGTCTCGGGCTACCGGACGGAAGTGATTCTTTACGGCGAGGAGGGCCAGATCCAGGTAGATCGCTTTCATCAGAAGCCGCGCGAAGTCATCGTGACGGCTTACGGGCGGCGTGGCCGGACCGAGCCCATTGCCCACCGGATCTTTTCCATGCGCGAATACGGCGAATCGCTGCCCGAGTTCGCAGGCCGCTTCGGTGTGGCGTACAAAGCAGAAGTGGCAGCGTTCGTTGAGTGTTGCCAGGCCAACAAGCCGTTCCCAGTAACTCATAGGGACGGATTGCGGGCGCAGCAGGTGATCCGGGCCGGCATGCGGTCTGCCGTGAGGCCGGAACCGATAACACTTGCGTAGCGACTGGACGAACCACTACCCATCCAAAGTCTCTAAGGGAAATGACCGATGGCCTTTTTGATCGACGAGAATTGTGCTGTAAAGGGAAGAAGCGGGACGTGGCGGAGGGCGATGTTCCGCGACGTACAATTTTGGGTTCCTCTGGCGGTTTTGTTGGGCGGATTGATTCTACTGCGAGCCATCCAGTAACTTACCAGATCTTCACAAGGGGCACATTCCTCTGGACTCAGTCATTGCAGGAAGCTTGTCCAATCGATCACGCCAACGCACCCTCCAGGGGCTGGGAGTATTCTGCGGCATGGCGGCAGCCCTGTGGTTGGCAGCCGCCGAGGCGCCCACCAAGCTTGTGACCATCGCGGTTTCACCCCTTATTATTTCCTTCATGATGGTTCTTGGCGCGTTCATTTCGCGTTGGAGCCTTCCGGCGCTGATTCGCGGCACTTCCGATATCGGCAGAGACGTCCGCCAAGCAGCCCACCTCGTGGTGTGGGGTATTTTGGCCGGATGCCTGTGGGCAGTGGGAAACACTTTGACCATCTTTGGCGTGCGAGATATCGGCCTTAGCATCGCCTTTCCCCTGTGGAACTCCAACAGCCTGATTGGAATCGCATGGGGAATCCTCTTCTTCCGTGAACTACGTCGTGCCGGATGGCTCCGCTGGGTAGGTGTGGTGGGCGGCGCCGTCATCATTTTCGGCGGCGCGTTGATATTGTCGTTCGCGTCCACCTCACAGAGTTCATCCCCCCATCCGCTGCGGGGGGTGACGGCGGCGTTGGGCGCCGGCCTGATGCTGGGATCGATGTATATCCCCTACCGCAAGGCCTACATCAGCGGGATGAACCCGCTTTCCTTTATCACCTTCTTCACCTTTGGCGAGATGGGTACAATTACGGCGTTGACGGTGGTGTTTCTGGGTGGCGTGACCCCCGTTTGGCATGAACTGGTTCGATCCCGGGGAGTCCTCTTCTGGCCGTTGTTGGGCGGCTTTATGTGGGTGATAGGGGATCTATTTCAAAATTACGCCGCCAAGTACGTGGGCATCAGCAGGGGAATTCCGCTTTCGAATACCAACCAGCTTTGGGGACTGCTCTGGGGCATCCTGGTCTTCGGCGAATTGCGCGGGGCGCCTCACGGGATCATTGCCAAGGTAGTCGGCGGCTCCCTGCTGATGGCGGTGGGCGCCGTGGCGATAGCTTTTTCCTCCGCCCCCGAGAGTGAATATGTCAGCTGGAAAGAAGCGGCACAGAGGGAGAGCGACCTTTACGCCATCGATCCGGCCTATGTGGCCAGCAGCATGGAGGGCAAGGAGAAAAGCGAGACTCCCTTCCGGCGCACTTGGCTGGATTGGTCACTGGTCGTTGCTGCTACATCAATCTTCGTTGCGTTCGGGACGTTGGCCGTCATCCCCCAAATGGAAATCAACTGGATCTGGCTGGTGGGGCTCACTTCCGCCATGCTCGTCGTGCTTGTCGCCTGTGGCATCATGCTGTGGCGCATCACAGGCTTTAATTGATTGTGAATGGTGTGAATTCAGCGAGGACCTTGGGGATGAACGGCGGAATGAGGAAATAAATTCACAGCCTCACTGGATGTATAACGGCCTACTCATAGAAGTGCAAGTTCCTGGCTCCCTCCCGCCCCGTGCCGCAGTCCTGCAGTGCTCGGGCTCACGTCAGCATCTCAGCTTCGAGAGTCCTGACGTTCCTTGCAGTCTCTGCACCACCTGGTCCAGGGCACCGCTTCCAGGCGCGCCTTGCTAATCGGCTGCCTGCATTCTGTGCAAATGCCAAATTCCTCATGCCGAATCCGGGCCAAGGCATCCTCAATGGCACGCAAGAGCTTGCAGTCTGTCTGGTGCAACCGGAGTTGCGTGGCGGCATCGGCTTCACCCGTGGCCATGTCGGCCACGTCCCCGCGAAGCTTACCTGCGGTGGAGATCGAATCGACCAGACTCTTGCCGTTGGAGAGTTCTTGCCGCTTTGAAAGGAGGAGATTCTTATAGCGAAGCAGGTCGCTCTTGTTCATGGCAGCCTCTTCTG
>JBELAJ010000583.1:0-5300 GCA_049508935.1 Terriglobia bacterium
CTCCCCAAAGCACGCTAACTTTTCTCTGCACTGTTCTGTGCCTCCGTAGATTTTGTCTAACCAACTTCAATCTAACGGATTAAGCACGGAACAGTGCACATCAATCTACGAATTCGGGTTTATGCGTTCTCCTCGTCTTGCTTTTGGGATGCTGCCTCCTCTCTGGGGAAATTTGCGAGGGGCCGCGCAAAGTTGGCGCCGCCGCACAGCCGCGTGGGGAGCCTGCGTTTTCGTATGCCGCTCAGCCTTTGAGCTTTGAGGTTAACCAAGGGCAGACGGATAAAACAGTAGACTTTACTGCACACGGGAAGGGGTATGGCCTGTTCCTGACTCGCGACGAGATGGTGCTTGAACTACAAAAGTCAGGAGTCAGAAGCCAGGGGTCAGAGTGTAGAAGCAAGCGGCCGCAGTTTGGAGACTGCGGAGCC
The DNA here is from genome assembly GCA_049508935.1 of Terriglobia bacterium. Lineage (GTDB taxonomy): Bacteria > Acidobacteriota > Terriglobia > UBA7540 > UBA7540 > CAVROP01. The sequence goes on from JBELAJ010000583.1 coordinate 429, forward strand.
GGCGACAGGCCGGAGCGTCCGGGCGACGGACATCCCTGGGTGTTGCTCGCCGCGGGATTGTCGCTGGTGATGGAGCTCGCGGGCTGCAGCGGAGCAAACAACGGCTGTGGGGGCGACCAGGACTGCGTCCTCAAACACAGCGGATCCTTCCAATTGGTAACTTTGAAGGGCACAGCAACCGCCGGTTCCACCACTCTTACCAATTCGACTACCACCGAGCTGTACGTGCCAAACCCTGATTAGAGTGCGGTCGGCGCGCACCTGAGCGACACCGTGATCAACATTCCTGAGGGATTTTGGTTCACAATTGTGACCGCGCCTCCGAAGAGCGACAGAATGCGGTAGGCCAGCGGCGGCCCGAGCCCAATATCACCGACCGGTGAGCTGGCTTCACCGATCGAAAAGAGATCGAAGAATTTCACGAGCAGCGGGTCCGGTATCCTCGGTCCGTTGCTCTGGATGGTAATCTGGGTGGCATTGGCGAGCGGATGGCACGCCAGCCGTACGGTCTCGCCCGCCTCGGAAAATCTAATCGCCATCTCCAGCAGTGCTTGGACAGCCTTCACCAGCAGATCCTCCGTGCCGAGGATCGACACTGTAGGGGCTGCCTCCGCCTCCAAGTTGACCCGGCGGGCGCGGGCAAACTCGACCGCATGACCCATCGCGCAATCGACGACGGTGGCCAGGAGGACATGTTCCCAGGCGAACTGCTCTCCCTCCACTTCAATCTGGGTAAGGAGCAGGGCGTTTTCGACAATCGCCAGTATTCTGCGGCTGGAATCCTCAAACAGGCCACGGAGTTCTTCGGCCTCAGGGCTTGAGCCTGATTCCTCCAGTAAGAGTTGGCCGACTCCGAGAAGGCCGTTCAAAGGCGTGCGGAGCTCATGAGAGATGAGATGGAGAAAGTCACTCTTGGCCCGGTCCAGAATCTTCAAGCGCGCGTGGGCTTCCGCCAGCTCGCGAGTGCGAGAGCGCACCAGGTCTTCCAGGCGTTCATTTTGCTGTTGGAGCGCCCGCTGAAGCTGATGCAGTTTGAGGTGAGTCTCCACGCGCGACTGCACTTCCTCAAACTGGAAGGGCTTGGTGACGTAGTCTACGCCGCCGGCGCGAAAGGCCTTCACCTTATCTTCGGTTTCGTTGAGCGCACTGAGGAAGATCACGGGAATCGGGGCAAGTTTCGGATTCGACTTCAGCCGTTCGCAAACCTCGAAGCCATTCATCTCCGGCATGTTGATGTCCAGTAGGATCAGGTCCGGGGGACAGTGGTCGGCGGCTGCGAGCGCCAGCCGGCCGCGAGGAAAGGAGCGTACATCATAACCCTGCTGCTTCAGCATCCGTTCCAGGAGCTTGAGATTGGCAGGTTGATCATCCGCCAGGATGATGGTTGCCTTTTCGGTAGAAAACATGGTTGTTTCATTTCTCCGAGTTTCTAGGATCTGGCCTGAAGCAAACTCGTCAGGCGATCGTACTCGTACTTGTCTGCAAGCTCCTTCAACGCTTGCGACGCGGGCGTGTCGTGCTCCCCGATTTTTTGAATGAGCTGCTCCAAGCCGTCCGTGTCGCCGTTCAAAACCGCATGCTGTAATTGCTTAATCAAGTTTGTCGGCAGTCTCCCCAGGACTGCGGGGCTCAAGGCCGCGGCGTGAGCAACGACCGACTCCGTTCCCTGCGAAGTCTCTTCGTCAGAGTACAGATAGCCGACCTCCAGGTGGGCCTGAATCCTTGCCAGTAGCTCACCTTCCCGGCAGGGCTTGGCGAGGAAATCATCCACGCCACTGCGCAGCGCGGCGTCTCGGTCATCATCCATGGCGCCGGCTGACAAGCCAAGGATAACTGGCCCCTTTCCGTTGGAAGTTTCCCTGATAGCGCGAGTCACCTCCAGCCCGTTCATGCCGGGCATGCGCACGTCCATCAGAATTAGTTGGGGTTCCCACTCCATCCAGAGCCGGATTGCGGCTTTGCCGTCATTCGCTTCACGCACCGTAAAGCCGATGGAAGTCAACAACTCGTTCAGCCATCCTCGGTTACTCTCTTCGTCATCGACAATCAGCACGCGGGGTATCGGCTTTCCTGCGGCAAGGCCCGTCACGCGACGGCGTATCGGCCTTGCCGCGACCGCGCCCGCTACGCTCAACTCCACGGGAACCTCGAAGCGAAACATAGACCCTTTCCCGATCTCGCTCGTGGCCGTGATCTCGCCACCCATCAGGCAGACGAATTCCTTGCTTATCGCCAGGCCCAAGCCAGTCCCACCTTGCGCCGACAAACCGCTCTGGGTTTGCATAAAGGGCTTGAAAAGGTTAGTCCGCTCATCCTGGGCGATGCCGATTCCGGTATCCTCGACCTGGGCAGAAAGCCATAGCTGATTGTGCTCTCGCCGGTTCATCGACGCCCGCACCCTGATCCGGCCCCGTTCGGTGAATTTCACTGCGTTACCTAGAAGGTTGATCAGCACTTGGCGTATCTTACCTTGGTCGGCCACGATGGGCTGCCTACACTCCTCATCCAAGCACATGTCGAGCTCGAGCCCTTTGGCCTCGACGCGCAGGCGGAACATAGTGGTGAGATCTTCCAGCAGGCTGAAGGCATCAAACGTCACCGCGTGGAGTTCGATTCGGCCGGCCTCAATCTTGGACATCGTGAGAACGTCATTGAGGATGCCCAAGAGGTGCTCTCCACTCCGGTTGATAATCTCCAGATCCACTTTGGCAGAGGTCGTTAGAGATGGATCGCGCATCATCAATTGGGAATAGCCCAGAATGGCGTTCATCGGAGTACGAATCTCGTGGGACATATTGGCGAGGAATGCGCTCTTGGCCCGATTGGCGGCTTCCGCAGCGTCTTTTGCCAACTGCAACTCCACCTCCGTACGTTTCTGATCGGTCAGGTCTTCGAAGGCTTCCACCAGGTACGTTCTATTCTGCCGAACGAGCGGCATCACACTCTTGAGTATGGGCACACAGCTCCCATCCGGCCGCATCAGCGAGCGTTCAGAGTGGTCTAACTCTTGGTCGAGACCGGTGATGGGGCACTTGCCGACCTCGGCCCGGCAGACGAACCCATGACACACCTGACCGATCACTTGCTCTCGACCCCTTCCCATCAGGGCGAGGGCGCTAGAATTCACGTCGGTGATCCGATGAGTTTCCGCATCGATTACCAACACGCCGGCTGGAATCGCGGCGAGCAATGCCCTGACGTAGTCCTCACTCTCACGAAGTTCCGTCTCAATCCGTTTGCGCGCCGTGATATCTGTATGAATGCCGTCGATGAATCGTTTCCCTTCCCTTTCATAGCTGGTCACCGCCCGGCTGTGGATCCAAATCCATTGCCCGTTCTTCTTCTGAAAGCGAAGCTCCACGTCATATTCAGCTCCGCCCGCTACAAAGGCCCGGTACCGATCCTGCATCATCCTGACCTCTTCGCGAGCTATCCGTTTCACCCAGGCCAGGGAATTGCACAGCTCGTCGGCGCTGTACCCCAGGACCGTCTCGCAGTTCGAGCTGACAAAAACCGGCGTGCCCCGGTCGTCCGCGGTCCACACAACATCGGGGATGTTGCCAATCAGCGATCGGTATTTCTCTTCGCTGCGCTGAAGCGCTTCCTCGGCATGCTGGCGCTCGGTGATATCGACGAACGTGAAGACGGTACCCACCACCTCTTCGGCGCGCATCTGAGGATGGGACCAGAGTTCCACTGGGAAGGCTACGCCGTCCCGACGCAGGAAAACCTCGCCCGCGGCATGGACTGCTTCGCCTCGCAAGTACGCTTTAGGTGCGTAGCAGTGTTCCGCCGAATCCATCGTAGTCTCGGCAAGAGGACGATGAATTACGGCTTGCAGGTTTTTGCCGAGCAGTTCTTCCGCCTGCTGATATCCAAGCAGGCGCAGGCAAGCAGGGTTGCAGAACGTACACTCCCCCTCCAAATCGACACCCACGATAGCTTCGGCAGTCGACTCCAGCAGCAGACGGAGTTGACTTTCCTTGGCTTCGAGAGCTGCGGTCCGCTGCTTTACCAGTTCTTCGAGGGAGGAACGATAACGCTCCTCGGCCAACCGCCGTTCAAGGTTGAGGCGCAGGTATCCGGTCGACAGGGAAGTCAAGAAAAGGCCCGCCGTGAGCGCCAGCCAACTGCTCCAGGACGCCGCTTTGAACGCCCCGGGAAGAGGGTACGCAACGACCTCCCACGTGCGTCCTGCGACCGAAATCTCTCGAGCTGCCTTGAAACCCTGCGGAAGGTCTCTGACGCTATCGAAGGAAGCAGCTTTCGGGTAGAGCAATCTTTCTCCCGGCTTCGCGTCACGGTCGAAGATCACGATGCGGAGGCCGGAACTCGGACCGAAGCCCGTAGTCTCGACGATATCCCCTATTTGGAAAACACCGAGCGCAAACCCGGTCAAAGCCTCGTGCCGAAGTTCTTCGCTAACCGACTCGACGCCTCCTCGATAGATGGGATAGAAGACGAGAAAGCCGTATTGATCGCGCGTCTTCTGCACAAGCGTCACCCGGCTGGTTGCCACCAACTGGCCCGTATCTCGCGAACGCTCAAGGGCTTCGCGACGGGCTGGGTTGGATGCCAGGTCGAAGCCGAGGGCCTTTTCGTTCCCCTTGATGGGCTCGACGTAGAACACAGGGAAATACTCATCCCTGCCTCCTGCTCTGCGCATGTTCCCTTGGGAAGAACGGTCGGTGAATTGGAACGCGGGAAACCCGTCGTGACGTGCAGTACTCTCGTAATTCGACCGGAGCTCTCTAGTACTACTACGTTAAGTTAAGGCGGTCGCTTTGGCTTGCGAATTTTGCTACCACAATACGCACAATGTCCGGTCCAGGTGAACAGCAGGCGTTGGATCTCACGGCGCGTCTGTGGCAG
>JBELAJ010000584.1:0-5276 GCA_049508935.1 Terriglobia bacterium
AAAGTCGCCGAAGCTGCTTCTGATCTTCGGCCGATACCTTCACCTCAAGGGGGCGTCGCGACATGCCCCAGTATAGGCCCAAAGATTCCTCAAAAACAATATATTATAGAATCTTTTCATGCAGTCAAAGACCTAGTGATTGAGCGCGATTCTCCCGGCAAGCCGCACGCCGGGAAGGTGCTGGTCGCCGTGCAGGCTCACGTCGATGACATTTCGCTGGGAGCCAGCGGCACCGTGGCCAAACTCATCAACGAGGGATACACCGGCTACCTGATTAAATTCTCGAATGACGAAGCTTCCGGACGCACCCTGGGCCACGGCGTGGCTCAGAACGAGATTGACAACGACAACGTGGCCAAGGCGATGGGATGCAAAAGGGCCTTTACTTTTTCCTACCGCAACCATCGCATGGATGACTGCCACATTATCGAGTTGCGCGCCCGGCTGATTCTGTTGTTTCGCTTGTTGCAAGTGAACACCATTTTCGCCATGGATCCGTATAACCACTACGACGAAAACCCCGATCACATCATGGTTGGCAAGGTAGTGGAAACGGCGAACTGGATGTCGTCCGAACGCCACGATTACCCGGAACATTTTAAGGCCGGACTGAAACCCTGCCAAATTCAAGAGAAGTACTATTATCCGCGCTCGCCACAGGGCCACAACCTGGTGAACCGCATCGTGGACATCAGTTCGACCATCGACACGAAGGCGCGGATCAATACCATGACCCTGGTGAAGGGGCCCGCGGGGAACAACGGCCTCCGGCTCCGCGAATATCTCAAGTCGCAAGGCAAAAGGTTGCCGTGGTTGGGCACGGACGATGAGACGGCCAACATTCAATACACCAAACGCTACCTGATGGAAGATTTCCACCTGCTGGGGCAGAAGTTCGGCGTGGGATATGGCGAACCGTTCCACTATATCGGACCGGACGCGCACTACTTGGATCGTATCCACGATGCGGCCATGAAGGAGGCCGTTGACCTGTGATTCCCCGACGGAACGCGGCCGCACAAAATTGCACTCTGAAGGATTCTATCTATGCGTAGACGTAAATTTCTTGCAAGCGCCGGGGCCTTGGGAGCTATCCCCGTGCTCGCAAACGCTAAGCCGCCCGCCAACCCCCAGGACGGCACGCCCGAACGCCATTCCGATCTGCCGGCCAAATACACTCCCTGTGCGTATTCAAACACTAAGACTGAATACAGTCCGTTTACGATCCCCGACTATTACATGTATGCGAACGATCTGGTGATTGAGCGCAATGCCCCCGGAAAGCCCCACACCGGCAAAGTGCTGGCAGCCATTCAGGCGCACGTTGACGATGTTCTGCTGTTTGCCAGCGGCACGGTGGCAAAGCTCATTGACGAAGGTTACACCGGCTACCTCATTCGTTTCTCAAACGATGAGGCCTCCGGCCGAACCCTGGGGCACGGCGTTTCCCAGAATGAAATCGACAATGAAAACGCTGCGAAAGCCATGGGCTGCAAGAAGGCTTTCACGTTCTACTATCGCAATCACCGCATGGATGACGGCGCCATCATCGAGTTGCGCGCCCGTCTGATTCTGCTCTTCCGGTTCCTCCAGGTGAACACCGTCTTCACCCTGGATCCCTACAACCACTACGACGAAAACCCCGATCACCTTGTCGTGGGCAAGGTGGTGGAGACCGCGAACTGGATGTCGTCCGGCGGCCACGATTACCCGGAGCATTTCAAAGCGGGACTGAAGCCTGCCCGTATCCGCGAGAAATACTACTATTCGCGCTCGCCCCAGGGACACAATGTGGTGAACCGCATTGTGGACATCAGCTCGTATGTTGACGCCAAGGCGCGGGTCAACACCACCACCATCGCGAAAGGACCTTCGGGCACTGCGGGCGTTCGCCTGCGCGAGTATCTGCGCGCGCGAGGCAAGAAGCTGCCCTGGCTCGGCAATGACGATGAAACCGCAAACGTCGAATACACCAAGCGCTATTTGCTGGAAGACTTTCACCTGCTCGGCCAGCAATACGGCCTGCAATACGCCGAAGCCTTCCGCTATATAGGACCTGACGCTCCCTATCTCGAAAATATCCATCGAGCGGCCATGCAAGAAGCGGTCGATCTTTGAGGAATAATATGCAGGAAGCAAAAGCCAACTCATCCGCCCAGCCGAATGCTGGGAAAGTCTTTGTAGCCGTGCAGGCGCACGTCTCCGACGTGCCTTACTATGCGGCCGGCTTGTGCACCAAACTCATGGCCGAGGGTTACACCGGCTATCTGATTCGCACCACCAATGATGAAACCAACGGCCCGCAAACCAACGCGCAAAACGTGCTGGCCTGTGAAACCGATAACACCGCCATGGCTAAGGCCCTGGGCTTCAAGGACCACTTTGACCTTTCCTATTGCGCGCACCGCTTGAACGAGTGCTCACCCGTGGAATTTCGCGGCCGGCTGGTGTTCCTGTTCCGCATGGTGAAGGCCGACACGGTGATCTCCTTTAACCCGTCCTCCGAAGGGGTGGCCGATTCGGACCAATGGCTCACCGGCCGCGCCGTTAACGAGGCTTGCTGGGTTGCAGGCCTGCCGCGCGATTTCCACGAGCAGTTTGAGGTCGGCGGCTTTGACCCCCATCCAGTGCGCGAGCGCTACTGGTTCTATACCCGTGACGGCCAGCCGTTTAACCAGACCGTCGATATCAGCAAGTATGTTGATAAGAAGCTGGACGCGCTGGTGGAGTGCCGCTCATACGGCGACGGCGGCGCGGGCTCAGCGTTGCGGGCACGCCTGGCCGCGCAGGGAAAGCGCCTGCCCCTGCTGGGCAATGACGATCGCAGCGCCGACCGCGCCTACGCTCGCGAGTTCCTACTTGAGGACTCCAGAACCTACGCCCACGGCCACGGTTTCGAGTTCGCCGAACGCTTCTATTGCCAGGGCCCGCCGCAGGATCGCAATGCCAAGGTCGAGGCCTACATCAAAAAGAACGCACTCAACATCTGAACCGCTGCAAACCAGAGGTTACGCACTCGCAGGCCTGCCATAGGGTGGAAAGCGGCGCGTCGGGTACCATGCCTCACAGGTTTTCACTGGTGAAAGGGCCGCTAGGAAAGTTCACGTACCTCAAAAACTTGGGCGGTTCGAAGTATGGAGCCAAAACCGGCGACGTTATGAAGGCCAGTATGATTGGGAAGACCATAACGGCGTACATCAAGGGCGAGCAGATGTTTCAAGTCAGCGACAAAAATTTCACGAGCAGCCATCCGGGCATGGGATTCTTCATCACCCGCGCCACGGGCATGCATCGTGACTTTGGGTTTTCAAGATTCATGGTAACAGACAGCTAAACTTTGGCGACGACGAGCTCCGATGCGAGGTTGTGTTCGGCTCGCGTTACGGCAGGGCGTCGCAACTTTCCTGGGAATAAGACAACATCCCGGTAAATCGGTTAAACTACCTCTTCTTTCGGATCGAAGGGTATTTCTACGTCGGGGCATATGTCCTTTTCGATAATAATGATTCTCGTGGTTCTCGGGAGCTTGAGCGCGCAGCGTTCCACGCCTGTCCCGCAGGCTCGGGAGCGCGCGCAGAAACTCTATTCGCTAAACTGCGCGGGTTGTCACGGAGCGGATTTCCGGGGAACCGATCAGGGCCCGGCACTCGAAGGCAATCTTCAACTGCACGAGATGTCCAGCCGGCGGATTGAGAGCACTATCAAAAACGGAGTTTCGCGCGCCGGGATGCCTGCCTTCGATCTTCCCCCGGATGACCTCAATGCCCTCACCCTGTTTGTAGCCTCACTGAACGCTCCGGCGGCACGAAGCGCGATGCCGGGCGATCCTCAAGCGGGGGAAACATTCTTCTTCGGCAAAGGAGAATGCAGTTCCTGCCATATGGTGGCAGGACGGGGGAAAGCTATCGGTCCGGATCTCTCGAATCTCGGCAACGAGAAGACTGTAGAAGAGATCGTATCCGCCCTGAAAGATCCCTCTGCGGATATCACCCCCGGCTATCAGCTGGTCACAGTCAAGCTCAATGATGGACGCAGGTTGCGCGGTTTCGCGCGCAGCCGGACCAATTTTGACATTCGCCTCGAAGACTTCGAGGGACAGTTGCATTTGCTCGAGGAAAGTCAGATCGCCTCGGTCGTGAGCGCAGCCGGATCGCCGATGCCCGCTGTAAATGCCTCGCCCGAGGAGTTTCAAGACCTCTTGGCGTATCTCGGAGGATTGAGCGGCGTGAAGCCGGGACCGCAGAGCGCCGGTCCGCCCGCGCGCACGGAAGATGTCGACTTCGGAAGGATTCTACATCCCCGGCTGGGCGACTGGCTGACTTACAATGGGACTCTCGATGCCAACCGTTACAGCGATTTGACCCAGATCACCACGTCGAATGTCAGCCGGCTTCGGCCCGAGTGGATCTTTGCCGTGCCGCTCTGGAAGAACCTTGTTCCCGACACGCCTTACTTCGTTCAGAATTACGACTATTTCGGTTTGGAAGTGACGCCACTCGTGGCAGATGGCGTGATGTACATAACCGGTCCAAGTTCCGTGTACGCGCTCGACGCCTTGAGCGGGCTCGAAATTTGGGAATATCGGCGCAAGCGCTCGCCGGACGTTGTCGGCGACGCAGCACTGGGAACCAATCGCGGTGCGGCCATTCTTCAAGACAAGGTCTTCTTCGTGACCGACAACGCCCACCTGGTTGCCTTGAATCGCATCACCGGCAAGGTGGTTTGGGAACAAGTGATGCCGGACAACCCCCAGCACTATGGCGGGACGGTGGCTCCGCTGGTGGTCAAAGATATGGTGGTGGCGGGCGTTTCGGGAGGCGATTGGGGCATTCGCGGCTTCGTCGCTGCCTTCAAAGCCGAAACAGGGGAGCGCGCTTGGCGCACTTGGACTATTCCCGCTCGCGGAGAGCCGGGAATTGAGACGTGGGGGCTGAAGGAACCGGCCATGGGAGGCGGCGCCACCTGGACCACCGGCTCCTACGATCCTGAGACCGATACCCTTTACTGGCCAACCGGTAATCCCTGGCCCGACAGCGATGACCGTGACCGCCCAGGGGACAACCTCTATACCAACTCCATTCTTGCCCTCGATCCTGCCAGTGGCAAGATGAAGTGGTACTACCAATTCACGCCTCACGACCTCAAGGACCAGGACGCTAGAGCATTTCCATAAATAATGTAGCTTGCGGCGAGCGGACTTTTATGGCAGAGTCTGTTCATGCGAGCCATACCGATTCCGATCCGCAAGCGCATTCTGGAGCTCTACGAACGAGGCC
>JBELAJ010000585.1:0-5275 GCA_049508935.1 Terriglobia bacterium
GGCATGATGCTTTCCCGCCTGCTCTCCGATCGCATCTTCCGACGCCACGCTTTCGGCCCGCCCACTTACAAATTCACGGCGCAACTCGCCTCGTTGCCTGTGGAGTTGGGTGACTATGTTTGGCTGAGCCACCCGAACGTCCTGGATCTCCAAACAGGCAAGCTGGGGCTGAGCAATGTAGTCTGCGAAGTGCTTGACCGGCAACCTAACTACAGCCAGGCAACAGTTGATTTCACTCTGCTTGATACGCGGTTCATCAGTATCTCGTCTCCTTACCAGATCGCAGCGGCCTCCCAGGATATTCCTCCCTGGAGTCTGGCTTCAGCCCAGCAGCGAGCGCAGTATATGTTCATCTCATCCGCAAGCATGGGCGGCGAGAACAGCGATGGGACGGCGGGGAACACAATCTTTTGAGAGCGGAAAAATGAGGAACGGAAACTCGAAAATGGAAAATAGAAACTGGAAACCCTCAAGTTGTTTCAGATTACATCAACCAATTCCAGTCGCGGCTTTCCATTTTCCAGTTTCCATTTTCCAGTTTCCTATTCATAAATGGTGATGCATGTCTCAACTAACGTTAAGTTCTATTCCCGGGTTTTTCGATCTTGCAGATAGCGCCATCGCTGCCGGCCAGCCCCTAACGGACGACAGCATGCTGAAAATCTCCCACAACGCCAAGTTTGGCGTCGTGCGCAGCAAGCTGGTTTTCATGGGCTTCTATGCGAACGGCAACACCGTGCCTACGCCAATCGATCCTGACGACGGCTATGCCTATTCGCGTGCTGAATGCCAGTTCGTCTGGATGATCTACAGCAACCGCGCACCTGCCCCGGGATTCGTTCCCGGCCAGGCGGCGCCCCCAGCGCAAGCCAACTCACAGGCGGGCTCGCTTTATAACTATCCCGGCGCCTGGGACGTTTGCGATGCGACGGGTGCAGTCAGTCTTCGGACAACTTACTGGCAAAACGGAACGGAAGTTGTGACCAACGACGGAATCATTAAGGTTTATGCGGTTTGCTTGCGCTTGAGCTTGAACAGCGCAAATTGAGAAATACAGGGTTCAGGAGTCAGGATTCAGGATTCAGCAACGAAACCCGGTACCCTGAATCCTGAATCCCGAATCCGGAGGTTCCGAAATGGCGGTAACAAGAACAGTTCTCCCGCGCAAAGGTTTAATCCAATCCCAACACGGCCTGACCAGCTATGAGGCTGACCAGGACCAAAACTGGTCGCTCCTCGACGCGAATGTGGCATTCATGAGCGACCTTCCTGTATCCCTCTTTCAGCCGCTCGGGTGTAATGGGTTGGTGTCGGGATTCGTTCTCTCTACATCCAGCACGCTAGTCCCTGGCCTCACGTCCGGGGCACTTTTCGCACAAGGCGTAGACTATGTGCCTACCAGCGCACCCACGCTGGGACCGGCGCCGGCGAGTCAAACCAGCTACCTGTTTTATAACTCGACCAATGGGTTTTACTACCAAACCGGGGCGGTAGGCGCGACCGCCGGCGACGCCCTGGTGGGCATCGTCACAACCAATGCCACCACGGTGACCGCCGTCCAGCCAGCGACCCCAATCTTCGGAGCGGTGAGCGTGGCCTCCAGTGCCGCGGGCAATGGCACCGTTCCACATCGGCTCGGCCGTTGTCCCCTCTGCGCCCTTATTCAAATGACCAGCGGCGGCGCCATCTGGTTCCAAACGCCCACCAACTACGACGGCACGAACATCTATTTTGTAGCCTCCGACGCAGGAGTCACCGGCAAGGTGGTTGTGTGGTGATGAGTCGCGCGGTCCGGGCGCCAAGCGTTTGCCATCAGGGTAGGGGTGTCAGGAATGGCACCTGGGCTCTGGTGCTTCTGCCTGCCGTGGTATTCCACGAAGCGTCCGAAGAGCCAGCGTACCAGCGTTGCTTGCGGTATACTTGTGGGCGAGGATAAATCCATGTTTCGATTCCTTGCTACGTCACTTTGCGTATCAGCGGCGACATTCCTGGCGAGCTGTGCTTGGGCTTCCTCCTCCGGAGCGCAGGCGCCGCCAACTTTGCGCGCCGGGCAGGCAATGAATTTCACTCTTGAAGGCAAGATCAACTCTCTGGATCACAACAAGCTCACCGTTCACACTGAAGAGAACATCATTTTCCATGTGACCTATGATGATAAGACCGAGTTTAAGGATGAAGACGGCAAGCCCGCCCACAGCACTGACCTTAAAGTGGGCCTGAGGATCAGGGTGGAAGGTGATCTTGCCGAAAGCGGCGAGATTGCCGCGCAGAGGATTACACTGCTAAAAACTCCGCCCCCAAAATAAAGCTTCAATGAAAATCATGTGAGGCCATTTCTGCGAAAGTTACCGGCAGCGGCCGAACGTGTTCTGCCTTTACGGAAACTACCCCTTCCTGGTTTTGCAGCTTGCCATCAATCAGTAAGAACTGTTGCTGGACTACAATCGCATAATCTTCCTCAAACAATTGAGGCGTGATGATGGCATTGGTGATTCCTGTTTCATCTTCGATGCTGAGAAAAACAAAACCTTTGGCTGTCCCTGGCCGCTGCCGGGCGATGACAGCTCCGGCGATCCGAACGGTCGATCCATTGCGCAAAAGGTGAAGGTCGGCGGCCGATCGGACACCCTCCTTTCTTAATTGTGGCCGTTTGTAAGCCATAGGATGAAGCCCAACGGTCATTCCTGTGCCCCGAAAATCTGCAACCAGCCTTTCCTCCGGTTTCATGGGGGCCAAAGGAGAATTCTCGCCCTCCGAGGTTGGTTCGGGCAATCGCTCAAGCAGCGGACCCGCACGCCGTGCCGCCCGCTCGATCTGCCATGACGCATCCCTCCGGTGGGTTCCGGGCTTTTGGCCGGCAATGAAATTCAGAGCCCCGATATCTGCTAATACTGCCAATTCGGATTTTTGGATTGCTGGGATACGAAGCTTCAAGTCATCGACCGAAGAGAACGATCGAATGTGGCGCTCTTGCACGATTTGCAATCCAATCTCTTGCCGCAAGCCCTTAGCGTAGCGCTGTCCCATGCGCAAGGCGAAGCCCTGCTTGTATCTTTCGAGCGTGCAGAGCCAATCCGAACAAGTCACATCAATCGGATTGATTTTCAACCCATGCCTTTGCGCATCCTTCACAATAGTCGCCGGCTGGTAGAATCCCATGGGCTGGTTATTCAGGAGCGCCGCTGTAAAAGCCGCAAGGTAATGGCACTTCAAGAAGGCACTGGCATACGCCAGCAGAGCAAAGCTCGCAGCATGCGATTCCGGAAACCCGTACAGCGCGAAGGAAGTGATTGCCTTTACAATCTTGTCTTGCGTCTCCGCTTCAATCCCTTTTTTCGCCATTCCGACGCGAAGTTTTATCTCAATATCCTTCATCCGCAGCTCGGACCGTTTGAATCCGAATGCCCTCCGCAACTCCTCCGCCTCGCCTCCCGAGAATCCCGCGGCGATCATTGCCATGCGCAGCAACTGCTCCTGGAAAAGCGGTACTCCAAGTGTGCGCGCCAGTACGGGTTCGAGAGAAGGATGCAAGCAGTAAGGCAATTCGCGACCCTGGCGCCTCTTCAGGTAGGGGTGAACCATTTTGCCGACAATCGGGCCGGGTCGGATGATGCCCACTTGAACCACAATATCGTAAAAGCACTTTGGTTGAAGCCGCGGCAGGAACGCCATCTGCGCGCGGCTCTCGATCTGAAACATTCCCACCGTGTCCGCCTTCTGCAGCGCCCGATAGACCGTGGGATCGTTGGGCGGCAAATGGGCCAGGTCGATCTTCTCCTCGTAATCTTCCCGGATAATCTCGATACAATCCTCCAGGACAGCCATCATGCCCAGGCCGAGCAGATCCACTTTCACGATTCCCATGTCAGCGCAATCTTCTTTATCCCATTGCACCACCACTCGTCCAGGCATTGTGGCCGGCTCGAGCGGAACAATAGAATCGAGCTGACCCTGACACACCACCATCCCACCCGAATGCTGCCCCAGATGCCGGGGCATATCCTGGGCCATCAGGCACAGTTCGACGAATTTCCTGATTTGCAGGTTTTGGTAATCCAGGCCTGCTTCGCGCACGTGGCCCTCGAGTGTCTGGCCCGGGTCGGGATATTGCCAGGCTCCCACCAAGGTTGAAATACGATCGAGAACTTCTGGCTGGAAGGAAAGCACCTTGCCAATTTCGCGCGCCGCGGAGCGCCCCCCATAGGTGATGACGTTCGCCGTCATGGCCGCGCCCAACTTCCCGTAGCGTTCATAGACGTATTGAATCGCCCGCTCACGCTGGGGGCCGCTGGGGAGGTCGAGATCGATGTCGGGCCATTCTCCGCGTTGCTCAGAAAGAAAGCGCTCGAAAAGCAAATCCATTGCAACCGGGTCGACGGCCGTAATTCCCAGCGAATAGCACACCGCGCTGTTGGCCGCTGAGCCGCGTCCTTGCACCAGAATATTCTGCTCCCGGCAGAAGCGCACAATATCCCAGACAATCAGAAAGTATCCCGGCAAATCGAGCTTTTCAATTAAGGCAAGTTCGCGCTCAACCTGTTTTCTAGCTTTCTCGTTATGCAGTCCGTATCGGGCGATCATGCCATCTTGGACACGCCGCCGCAGAAAACTCATTTGAGTCTCGCCTGCGGGAACTGGGTACTTCGGGAACTGATAGCCCAAATCGCTAAGCGTGAATTCCAAACGCGAGGAAAGAATCCCTGTATTCTCCACTGCTTCAGGAAAATCAGAAAACAGGCGCGTCATCTCAGCGGGAGGCTTGAGATAGCGCTCAGAGTTCTGGGAGAGGATTCGCCCGCCTGTGGCAAGCGTCCGATGGTTCCGAATGCAAGTAAATGCGTCAAGAAGTTGACGCTCTTCCGGGCGCGCATAACATACTCCATTTGTTGCGAGCAGAGGCAGACGCAGTTTCCTGGCGATTTCTACAGCCGCCTGGTTTCGTCTTTCCTCTGCACGGTTGAAATGCCGCTGCAGTTCGACATAAACGTTGTCCCGGCCAAACACCTGGCAAAGGCGCTCCACCTGGTCAATTCCGGCGCGGATTTCCCCCGTGGCCAGAGCATATGCCAGCGGCCCCTCGTCTCCCCCGGTCAGGCAGACAAGCCCGGACGCTTTCTGCGCCATCTCTTCATCCAAAACATAACCATCCTCTTTCTTCCCCCTCAATTTCATTTGGGTTATCAGCCGGCAGAGGTTTTGGTACCCTGCATGCGATTTGACGAGCAGGGGATAGCGCCACCCTTGTGACGATGCTACTTCGGCGCCAATGTGAGGG
>JBELAJ010000586.1:0-5238 GCA_049508935.1 Terriglobia bacterium
TCCGATGTGCGCCTCTCCGTTCTTACCCATCTGGATATGAGTTCCCTCCATTTCCTGAAGCAACAGGATCGGAATTCGAATGACCTGACTTTTATAACCGTCCTCTTCGATCGCGACGGAAAGTACCTCACAGGGAAAGAGAAGAAAGTAGTATGCCACCTTCGCGACGACACGCTGGCGAGGCTGTCGCGAACCGGCATAACGCTGAAGATGGAGTTCGATGTAAAGCCCGGGACATACATGGTTCGGCAGATCGTACGCGACTCTCAGGCCGGCCAATTATCCGGACTGAGCCGAACTATTGAAATACCTTATTAGGAGGCGGTATATGCGTCGAAGAAGCAAATTCGGTCTGTATATTCTCCTACCTGCGGCGATCGGAATTCTGGGAGTGAGCCTGGCGGTCACTCTTGCTCAGAGCGGAGGAGCGCCGGGCGCTTCTCCGCAGGCGCCCCCCACTTCACCTCAAGTTGTGAGAACTGAAGCCAATCTTGTTTTGGTGGACGTGGTCGCCACCGACAAGAAAGGGACATACATCAACGACCTGGACGTCAAGGAATTCGAGGTCTTCGAAGACAATCAGCCACAGACCATCACCGCTTTCCAACGCCCGGAAGGAGGCCAGGGCCCCAGAAGGCCAGGCCAGCCCCACTACATCGTGGTCTTCTTCGACGACTCGTCCATGGCCACCCAGGATCAGGTGCTGGCAAGGCGGGCGGCAAACCAGTTTGTGCAGAAGACGGCATCGCCGGACCGCTTGATGGCGGTCGTGGATTTCACGGGAACAACTCAAATTGTCCAGAACTTTACCTCGGACGGAGAGAAGCTGAAAGCAGCGACCGAACAGGTGAAGTACTCGGCGGTTGCGTCGAATCCGGAGATCCCGATGACCGAGACCCAGGCTTTGGGGCCGGCGGGGTTCCCCGGAGGGATGGGGTCTCCCATGGCGTCCTTGGGGCAGATCTCTATGGCGATGAACCAATCCGACTTTGGGGCCCGATCATTGCTTCTGGCGATCCGCGACCTGGCAAAGACGTTGCGCGCCGTCCCCGGCCGCAAGACGTTGATTCTTTTCTCCTCGGGTTTCCCATACACTTCGGACCGGCAGCCCGAACTCGACGCCACAATCGATGCTGCGAATCGCGCCAATGTGGCGATTTACGCGATCGATGCGCGCGGCTTGGCGACATTGCCCGGGTTCTCCGCCACCACGTTCCTCGATTTGCCCTTTCCACACGCGCCGGCGTCACTCGCCTGCCTGGCCGAACCGCCTGACCCCTGGCCGCAGCACGGCGGCGGAGGTGGCGGCGGTGGAGGTACAGGAGGCGGTGGTGGCACCGGCGGCGCGGGCGGGACGGGGGGCGGCGGAGGGAAAGGTGGCACCGGCAGCACCGGTGGCACCGGCAGCACCGGCGGGACGGGTAGCAGCGGCGGGAAAGGCGGCTCCGGCGGCACCAGCGGGACGGGTGGCAGCGGAGGGAAAGGCGGCTCCGGCAGCACCGGCGGTACCGGCGGCGGTGGCACGAGGGGTGGCGGCGGGATGGGCAATGCCAACGGCTATGGTGGCAATTTTTCGAACCTGCCGGGCAACGCTTATATGTGCAATAACCCGATGACTTCCATGCAGAATCCCATGTGCCCCCAGAATCGCCTCAATCAGTTGATGGACCAGAGCGTTTCCGCGAACCAGCAAGTACTCGACGCGTTGGCGCGCGGCACGGGCGGCTTTACGATTTTGAACACTAATGACTTCCTCGCGGGGTTGAATAAGATCGTCAACGAGTTAGACCAATACTACATCCTGGGTTATGTTCCTCCCAGCCAAGCACACGACGGGACGTATCACAAGATCTCTGTGAAAGTGACTCGCGCCGGGCTGCAGATCCGCCACAGGAATGGGTATTACGACGTGAAGGGTCCTGACATGTTGGCGGGAAAGCCGGAAGGGAAAAACCTGGAAGCGTTCGTGGCCAGCTCTCAAGCTGGACAAGTTCCCGTAATGCTCAGCGCCCCTTACTTCTACAGTTCTCCTGGTGTGGCGCGCGTCTACGTGTCGCTCCAGATTCCGGCGACGGCCATCGACTTCGGAAAAGAGAAGAAGGACTTTCACTCCCAAGTGCAAGTGCTCGGGATCGCCGCGAAAGCAGACGGATCGGTGGGGGCTCGGTTCAGCGACACCGTGAAGCTGGACTTGGAGAAGAAAGACATGAAGGACTTTGCCAAAGGGCCATTCAAGTATCAGAACACGTTCAATATCGCGCCCGGAGAGTACACGCTGAAACTAGTGCTAAGTTCGGGTGGTGAGAAGTTCGCAAAATACGAAAAACCCTTGGTGATTGCTCCATTCGATGCCAAGCAGCTCGAGATCAGCGGACCCGCACTCAGCGATGACGTTCGCCCGGTGAACCAGCTTGTAGCGAGCTTGGACTCGGAACTCCTTGAGGATCAAACTCCGCTGGTCTTCCAGGGCAACGAAGTGTTCCCCCAGCCCGGCAACCATTTCCAACATGGGGATAAAGTGGCTTTCTACGTGGAAGTGTTTGAGCCCAAGATGCAAACGGCAATGGTGCCGCGCGTGGGAGTGCTCTTCAATATCGTGAATTCCAAGACCAACCAGCAAGTGTATTCCTCGAACACCATACTTGTGGACAGTTTCGCGAAAGTCGGAAATCCCCTGATCCCCTTTGTGCAACTGATTCCCATGGACAGCTTGCAGGCGGGAGAATACCGGTTGGAGGTCAGGGCGCGGAACTCAATGGGCGGGGTGACGTCCATACGCACCGCGGACTTCGTCCTTGAATAAGCACAGTGACGAGTGACAAGTGACGAGCACCAACAGCTTTCACCACAGAGCGCACAGAGTTTACGGAGAAAGACGGTTGGTTTTTCTCGGAGCTCTCTGTGACCTCTGTGGTGAAGCTTTTCTTGAGCCTTTAATCGAAAACTAACAATTCACCGCAGCCCGCTGCTAGGGGATTGATTTTCCCCCGTCGACCACAAAAACCTGCCCGGTGATGAAGTCACTTCGAGTGGCCAGAAAGAGGACTGTCTCCGCAATGTCTTCGGGCCGGCCCGCCTTTCGGAGCGGAATGGCTTGGATTATCTTCTCGGTTTTCGCGTCGCGCTGATCGTCGGGGAAGAGGATCGTGCCGGGGGCTACGCTGTTCACCTGGATGTGCGGGGCGAGCGCCTTCGCGAGCGAGCGCGTGAGCGAAATGGCGCCCGCCTTCGAGGCGCAGTAGTGGATGTATTCCGGCCAGGCCTGAAGCCCTCCCAGGGAAGAGATGATAACAATCCGCCCGCGCCCCTGCCGCTGCATGATGCGCGCGGCCGCCTGAGCGCAGAAAAACGCACCCTTGAGGTTGATTCCCAGAATCCTATCCCAATCCTCTTCGCGTAGCTTATCCCACTTGGCGGGGAAGAAGACCCCCGCATTATTGACCAGCAGATCGAGGCGCCCAAAGCGTTTCTCGACCGCCCGGAATAGCGCCGCCACCTGCTTCGGCCGGGATACGTCTGCGCGCGCCACCATGGGTCGGCTTCCCAAGCTCTCAATCTGGCGCGCCGTGGCGAGCGCGCCCTGCTTTGATTCGTTGTAATGCACGACAACGTCAGCGCCCGCGCGCGCCAGCGTCAAGGCGATAACGCGACCGATGCGCCTGCCTGCGCCGGTGACCAAGGCGACTTGGTTATGCAGTGGATGGTTATTCATCTTTTTGCTCGTCACTCGTCACTTGTCACTCGCCACTTGGGGTTCCAGCCAGGCAGTGAAGTGCCGCAGGAAGGGAGCTTCATAGGCCAGCTTCAGCCCACGAATCAGCTCCCGCTTCTTCCACACTTCCAGAATGACCTCGATGACGTAATCGATGTGACTCTGCGTGTAGACGCGGCGCGGGATCGCGAGGCGGACCAAATCCATCTTGGCCGCGCCGCCGAACATGAGCGTGCCGATTTCCACGGATCTTATCCCGCCCTCGAGGTAAAGCTCACAGGCGAGCGCGACGCCGGGAAACTGTTCGAGGGGGATGTGCGGCAGGAAAGCCCTCGCGTCGAGGTACACGGCGTGCCCGCCCGGCGGTTGCACGATCGGCACGCCCTCGTCGGCGATGTGTTTGCCAAGGTAGCCCGTCGAGACTATGCGGTAGCGAAGATAATCCTCCTCCAATACTTCCTCGACTCCCACCGCGATCGCCTCCAGGTCCCGCCCTGCCAAACCCCCATAGGTGGGGTAACCTTCCGTGAGAATCAGCAGGTTCTTCTCCTGCTGGGCAAGCACGTCGTCGTTGGTGCAAAGGAAACCGCCAATGTTGGCCAGTCCGTCTTTTTTGGCGGACATGGTGCAGCCGTCACCCAAGCTGAAGATCTCCTGCGCAATCTGCTTCGGCGTCTTCGACTCGTAGCCCGCCTCCCGCAGCTTGATGAAATAGGAGTTCTCAGCAAAACGGCAGGCATCAAAATAGAGCGGGAGTTTATGCTTCAGGCACACAGCGCGGACGGCGCGAATGTTCTCCAGCGACGCGGGCTGTCCACCCCCCGAGTTGTTGGTGATTGTCAGCATCACCAGCGGCACGCGCTCCCTGCCCACACGTTCAATCAACTGTTCCAGCGCCGTCACATCCATGTTGCCCTTGAACGGATACGGGACCGACGGCTCCCTGCCTTCCTGTGCGGGCAGATCAACTGCCTCCGCCCCCAGGAACTCAATATTCGCGCGCGTGGTGTCAAAATGCGTGTTGTTGGGCACCACGTCTCCTTTCTTGCACATCACGCCGAAGAGAATACGTTCTGCCGCCCGCCCCTGGTGGGCCGGAATAACGTGCCGGTAGCCGAAGATTCCCTGCACGGAATGCCGAAAGCGTTCGAAGCTCTTGCTGCCCGCGTAACTCTCGTCGCCCTCCATCAACGCCGCCCATTGGCGGGTCGACATGGCCCCGGTGCCGGAGTCGGTCAGCAGGTCGATCAGCACATGTTCCGTAGGAAGCAGGAAGAGGTTGTAGTGGGCCGCGCGCAGCAGTTGCTCTCGCTCCTCCCGTGTCGTCCATCGTATCGGCTCCACGGTCTTGATCCTGAATGGCTCGAAAATCGTGCGTATCGGCATGAGAGTCCCCAAGGAAGAATTCGCACATAGCTTAACGCACGAAGGGGAATTCCGCTACCTGTGTCGCCATTCTGGTTGGTGTTCCCAGCGGCTCCGCCGCACATTCCTAATTTGTTGACGCTAGGAGACCGGTTTACTAA
>JBELAJ010000587.1:0-5229 GCA_049508935.1 Terriglobia bacterium
GTCAACGAGAGTTCCCGCGGCGACTTCCAATTTAACCAGTTGATCAGCAGCGACGCTGGCATTTCAGGAACTGGTTTAGGGATGGGCACATTCCTTTTGGGTGAACCCTCCTACTGGGACTTGGCGGTCTTCAGTCAAATCCCTGCGGAGCGCGACTGGAGGATCGCTCCCTACTTCGAGGACGATCTCCGCGTCACTCCGAAACTGACCCTCAACTTGGGATTTCGGTGGGACTATATCGGCCCCTCCACCACTGTGTTTCCCGGAGGCGCAGTCAATTACGATCCCCTCACCGGAAACTTGATCCTCGCCAAACTGGGGTCAATATCCGCGTCGTCCGACGTTACGCCGAACTATCGGAACTTCGAACCGCGCTTTGGGTTTGCCTACAGGGTGTTGTCTAATACAGTTGTGCGGGGCGGGTTCGGCCGTAGCTATTTCGACGAGCAATACGGAGGTGGTGCGTTTGGCACACTATGTTGCAGTTACCCGGTGCAGACGCGCGTGGACGTGAGTCAGATCAATAGCTACTTCCCGGTTACAATCCCTCCTCAGACCACCCCGTTCGTACTCAATCCGAACGTGCCGATGCCTGCAGCGCCGATACCCGCGTTTCCCAGCAACGGCATACTTCCGATACCGGCAGGCGCAGGGGCCTATGGCATTCCATTCAAGAACCAAAATGCCTACCTTGACCTGTGGAACCTTACGGTACAACACCAGTTCGCCCCGGACCTGACTATGTCATTGGCTTACGTCGGGAATGTGGGACGGCACCTGTACGACGGCGGGTATGATTTGAACGCGGCTGTCCCGGGCCCAGGTAGTGACATTTCATTAAGGAGGCCGCTATTCAACGAGTTCGGGATCGACACGAATGTAACTATGCGATCCCCGGGCGGAGAGAGTGCCTATGATGCTTTAGAGTTCGTCGTGGATAAGCGGATCTCTCAAGGGTATACGATCCACTCGGTGTTGACTTGGCAAAAGGCCATGACCCTGTCGTACAGCGGAGGCGAGACCGTGGATCCCTACGACGCAAAACTCTCTTATGCTCCCGATGGCAATAACCGGGCATTTGTCTGGACCATGTCTCACGTATGGAACCTACCTTATGGGAAGGGCCAACACTGGGGATCGACTGCATCGCCTGTGCTACGGGCTGTGCTGGGAGGCTGGGTTTTCAACGGCACGACCTCGATAATGAGTGGGTTGCCTAATTTTATCAGTTGGAGCGACACGTCTTCGCTGAACAACGCTGGGGACTTCGGCCAACGGCCCGACCAAGTGGGGAATCCGCTCAAGAACATCCCTCCTGGCCTGGGTTATAACCCAGCGGCGTTTGCCGATCCCGCCCCCTGCCTTACTGGCGGAGCGACATGTGGGTTCGGGAACTACGGCGGAACCTTCCCCGGACCTGGCTTCGCTGCGGCGAACTGGGCGCTTTGGAAGACATTTCGCTTCAAATCGCCGCTCGCGAAGGAGGACACCACTCTCGAATTCCGCGTCGAGTCCTTCAACCTGTTCAATCGCACCAACAAATCGAACCCGGACGACACGGCCAACGATTCTACGGCCGGTGTAATCAGCAACGTCTTTGGCGTAACCGCATCCGGCGATTTGATGCGCCAATTCCAGTTCGGCATCAGACTCGCCTTTTGACTTTAGGACAACCGTGGCTGCCGATTGCCGCTCTGGCAATCGGCGGCCACCTCACGCCATAAAGGCATCTTCGCAGAATCATTCACAGAGACTTCCAGACCCAACGTATCCTTGTGCCGTGCAGTCTATCATCGAGAAAAGACCATCGATGCCGTCCTCTGTTCCCTCACACCCTCACGCCTGCTCTGATTCTTCTTCAAGTAAAAGCTCGTGTTGCATTCCACTTGAACCCGAATTCGTAATTCGGCGTGCTCCGTTTAATACGAGGGGCCATCTTCGTCTGCTGCCGCGAAGAAGAAATTCACCACAGAGACCACAAAGAAAAGTACTTCTGCTCGCGTGAGCAGGGATTACAAGGTCACGGTTCTTTTGTTGACCCACAGTCTTTGCCTGCATTTCTTCTCCGTGACCTCTGTGGTGAAATCCTATATGCATTCCAAGGATAAGGAGAGCTGAGTCCTGGCCTTCCGCGACGGGTGTATTTTGCGCTTGGATCGCCAGTAGATGTTTTCGGGCGCCGAGCAAAGTCAGCATTAAAGGGAATCTGGATCAAGGTGCGGCTGCGGGCTGCGGCTTGCTGTCCCGCATCTTTGCGAGGGCTTTCTGGTAATCCGCTTCGCTGCGAAGGCCCTCGAAGGCGCGATCTCCTTCTACCTCATCGGCGTCGTTGAAGCCTTCCTCCGCGGCCGCTTGCAGGGTGCTTAGAGCCTTCTTGTGCTGACGGTTGAGCGCCTGCGCTCTGGCCAAGTCATATGAGATGTAAGGATTCCTCGGCGCAACCTGGGCCGCGATTTCGAGGCACATCAGGGCCTGAGTGTTCCTGTTCTGTCCGAGCAAGATGTTGGAAGCCTCGAAGGTATGAAGGAAGATGCGCAGAATCTGCCGCCGGGCCGCAGAGCTCTCCCCGGAGTTCTTCTCTTGTTCGGCGAGTCTGCGTAGCCGCGGAATACCCAAATCCGCGACCAGCTTCTCGAATTCCGTGCGTCCGCCGCCGGGCTGAGCAAAATCGGGGGAAGCGCTGGGTGCCCGGAGGATGTCCTGTGGTCCCCGCCGGTTCGGCTGATTCGGCCATTCTTCTTGCCTCACCGCCCCGCGGGAAGGATCATCAGACCCCATGATGTAAGCGAGCACCGCATTGAGGCTTCGTTGATACTGTGCATCAATACTTCCACTCTTCTGCCGGCTGGCGTTCTCGAGGGTCCCCTCCTCCGCCTTGGGAGGAACCACATCCTCCAGTCTGAGGCCCGCTTGAGGAGAGCTCGCCGCCGAGTCCAGGCTGGATATGAGTCCCTCATAAAGTTTGGCGTCCGCGGGATTAAGCTCCAGCGCCCTCTGGAGATGCGGGATCGCTTCGTCGAACTTTTCTTCCTCGAACAACGCAATTCCTAAATTCCTCTGGGCCTGGCTAGAGTCGGGATCGACCTCCAACGCCTTCTGGAGGTGCGTCATCGCTTCGGCGAGGTTTCCTTGCAGCAACAGCGCGGCCCCGAGGTTGTTGTGGGCCTTGGCACTGCGAGGATCCAGTTCCAGAACCTTCTTCCACTCCGCGATGCCCGCTTCAAGCTGACCCTTGCCCGTCAGGTCCATCGCAATGTCGAATAGCCGGTACGACTCGGCCGCAGGCACGTCGATCTTCATCATCCCGTCCGGGGGGATATTCACAAACTCCGGAATATTCACCGCGCGGTTGGCCGCCGTGGCGTTCTCGATCAGGATCGCGGGGCTGTCGTTCCCCTCCTCGTCCAGGTGCGTTAGAAACATCTGCGTATAGGGCGAACGGCTCTTCGAGGAGAAAACCAGCCAACGGCCGTTGGGCGAAAAGCTGTGCCAGGAGTTCATCAAGGGAGTATTGCACCGCAAACGCCGCGCCACGCCGCCTTCTAGGGGCACAATATAGAGCTGGCCGTCGGGGCGCATCAACTGCCCGTTGCGACACTTCACAAAGACGATCCAGCGGCCATCGGGCGAGACCTTGGGGAAGCTATTACTCATGCCGTTTTGGGAAGCGCCCGCGATCGGCACAGGCTGGCCTCCTTTGCCGTCGTTGAAAGGAATGCGGTAGAGGTCGTATTGGATTTGGGTCTCCTCCGGGTCGTTGGCATGCTCGGGCAGCTTCTGACCTTTGATGTAAGCTATCTTCGCGTCTGCCCGGGCGAAGACCACGTACTTGCCGTCCGGACTCCAGACGGCGTTCGTGTGCACGTAGCGCGGATCGTCAGCGCCCGGCAAGGCCCGCCTTCGGCCCGTCGCGCGGTCGAACCACACCAGGATGCCGCGCGTCGGATAGAACACCTGGAGGAAACGGTAGTCCTTGAAATTCACCACGTAGAAGTTATTGGGGCTTTGTTTTTCCAGCCCCCGCATCATGGTCAAGACGTACCTGCCGTCCGGCGAGACCTGCGACATGAAACCTATTCTCGAGGGCGAAACCGTCTCATCCCGGACGGAAGTCCACGAGATCACGTCTTGATTGCGGATGGCCATTTCCTGCTTGATGGAGGCGAGCGCGTAGAGCCCCTTGTCGTTTCCAGGGCCGTCGAGATCCATCCCCAGTGTTTTGCCATCGCGGGAAAACGAATGACAATTGGCGCAGGTGTGAAGGCCCGTCAGTAGCAGACGGCTGCGGGGTTCGGCGATGTTGCGCAGCCGCCAGGCAATGAGGGGCAGACCGTCTTGGGCCAGCGGCTTGATCACCCCCTTTTGCAGCTCCGAGGGCATCAACGGCACGTCGCGATAGAAGATCGGCGCTCCCACGGGATCCCTCGAGGTTTGAATCACCACCGCGCCGCGGGAAACGGGGTGGTCCAGATGCTCGTCCTGGAATCCGGTGATCGTGATTGTGGCGGGATGCTCCGTCGAGTGTCGCTTGATTGCCTCCCAGGTCGCCGCATCTGGTATCCAAGTTCGCGCCGCGGCTTGCTGGGGTGTCAGCTTGGGCAGTTCGTTGGTTGTGGAAATACAACGCGGGTCGATCTCGCCGATGCGCAACCGCTCGCCCGCCGATTTCGCCCAAATCCCGGCCCAGCCGTCGGTGAACGCCACATCGATCGTCCACACGATGGCGCTGCTCGAAGCGTCACGCCAGAGGAATGTTGGGGGTGTGATCTCCGGCGGGAAGATCGATCCTTCCTCCGGGTAGTCGACCGTAACCGCAACCAGCTTCCGACCGTCAGGGTTGGACGATGGAGAAGAACCCAAAGCGTGCGCCCTTGCCAGTTGCTGCGCGAACGCCAAACGTGCCGCGCTTGAGCCGTACGTCAAGGCGCTCCGCCCGAGAACTACTGCAGTGGCAGCAGCCACAACGCAGAGAACCAAACTTCGGGCTCCCCATTGTTTCACGGCATCCGCCTCACCCAGCCGGGCAACTCATGGGCCGCCGACTCAGCTTTTTAGTTCGGACTATTATACCCCAAATGTAGCTTGCGGCGGGAGGCCGAGACGGGGAGCTGTCAAGGCAAAGTAGAAATGTCCTAATCCCAGCAAAGTAGAAATGTCCTGTTCTTAGCAAAGTAGAAAGTTCCGTTTTTCGTTCTTTGGCGGCTAACCGGAGGAGCCCGTAGGGCGACG
>JBELAJ010000588.1:0-5201 GCA_049508935.1 Terriglobia bacterium
AGTACAAAACAGACCTGTTCGAGCCGGGAACAATCCGCCGGTTGCTGGACCATCTGGTAATGGTTCTAAAGGGCGTCACTGCCGATCCGGATTTGAGGCTTTCGGAGTTGCCGCTCCTGACCGAGCGGGAGCGGGAGAAGTTGCTGTGCTGGAGGGGCAGGAAAGTCGATTACCCTCGGGAAGCTACGCTCAATCAGATCTTTGAGGCCCAGGCCGAGAGGACACCGGATCATGTGGCAGTGGTTTTTGAAGACCGCTCGCTAACATACCGGCAGCTCAACGAGCGGGCCAACCGGCTGGCGCACTATCTCCGCAAGTTTAGGATAAGGCCGGATGCACTTGTAGGCGTGCTTATGGACCGTTCCCTGGAGATGATTGTCGCCCTGTTGGGCATCCTTAAGTCAGGGGGCGGGTATCTGCCCCTGGACCGGGCGTACCCCGAGCAGCGCCTGCGGTTTATGGTCGAAGACGCCTGTGCAAACCTAATTTTGGCTCAGGGCGACTGTGCCGACTTCCTGGCGGATGAGAATCGACACGTGATACGCTTGGACGATGACTGGCCAGCCATTGCCGGGTTGGACCCGGAAAACCCAGCTCCAGTTGCGTCAGCCGAGAATATCGCATACGTCAACTACACTTCGGGCTCAACCGGGACACCCAAGGGCGTGGCGGTACCACATCGGGCCGTCATCCGCCTGGTGATCAACACCAACTATTTCACGGTGGAGGCGGCGGATGTGTTTCTGCACCTGTCCAGCTGCGCGTTTGACGCGACAACCTTCGAGGTTTGGGGAGCCCTGCTGAACGGGGCCCGGTGCGTTATTATGCCTGGACAAATCCCGACTACCGCTGAGTTGAGACGAGTGATCGGGCAGCACGGCGTTACAGTCCTGTGGCTTACTGCGTCGCTATTCAATGCCATCATCGATGAAGATCCCGCGGCACTGGAAGGCGTTCGGCAATTGCTGACGGGAGGTGAGGCACTGTCGGTGGCACATGTTTGTCTCGGCCAGCAACGGCTGCCCAATGCGCAGATAATTAACGGCTACGGCCCGACGGAAGGGACGACCTTCAGCTGCTGCTACCGCATCCCGCCGGGTTTGGATCCGGACATCCCATCGATCCCTATAGGACCCCCAATCGCAAATTCAGAGGCTTATGTTCTGGACCCGCATGGCCAGTTGTTGCCGGCCGGGATTCCCGGCGAACTCTTCATCGGCGGCGACGGCCTGGCCAGAGGCTATCTCAACCGACCCGAACTGACGGCTGAACGGTTCGTCCCCAACCCCTTCTCAGTCGAGCCTTGTGCCCGGCTCTACCGCACCGGAGATCTCGTGCGCTTTCTCCCTGATGGGGTGCTTGAGTTCCTAGGGCGGCTGGACGGTCAGGTCAAGATTCACGGTTTCCGCATCGAGCCTGGCGAGATCGAGGCCGTTCTCCGTGCGCAGGACACGATCCGCCAGGCAGCGGTCATTGTGCGCGAGGATACACCGGGCGACAAACACCTGGTGGCTTACATTGTGCCGGCGGCCGGCGCGGAAGTCTCTGTCGGAATGCTGCGGGATGCCCTCAGCCTGAGACTGCCTCCTTACATGATCCCGGCATCGTTTGTGTTCCTGGAGAGGCTGCCGTTGACTGCGAACGGTAAACTCGACCGCAGGGCCTTGCCCCCCCCAGATAAGGCAACGATGAAAAGCATGGATACTTACACCCCTCCGCGCACTCCGGTTGAGACTAAACTCGTGAAGATCTGGTCGGATATTCTGGGGGTGGAAAGCGTTAGTGTCCGTGACAACTTCTTCGACCTAGGTGGACACTCGCTCAAAGCGTTGAGGGTCCTGGCGCGAATCCATGAGGCGTTCGGCCTGGAACTTCCGGTCCGCTGCCTGTTCGAGTCCCAGACCATCTCGAAGCTGGCTGTCGTTATCGAAGATTCCGGCGGCATCAGCGAAACGGCGGCACCTATAATTCCGGCCAAACGCGACGGCGAGATCCCCCAATCGTTCGGACAACAGGGTTTGTGGTTCCTGGAACAATTGCATCCCGGCACCGCCCAGTACAACGTGCCGCTGTGCATACGACTTTCTGGCCAACTCAACGCCGCCGTACTCGAGGACTGCCTAAACGAGGTGATCCGTCGCCACGAAATTCTTCGCACAACGTTTGATGCCGTGGACGGTCGACCCGTGCAGATCATTCACGACTCATCCACATTCGTTCTCCGAATTGACGACCTTCAGGGACTGCCTGAACTGCAAAGGTCATCAGAGGCCCAATCGCGCATCGTGGAGGAAGTTCGCCTGCCATTCGACCTCGTTTCCGGACCGCTCCTGCGGGCAAGGCTCCTGCGACTGAAAGAGCAAGAACACATTCTGATACTAATTATCCACCACATCGTTTGTGACGGCTGGTCGTTCAGAATACTCTTCGATGAGCTCGCCGCTCTTTACCAAGCACGCTTCGCCGTTCTGCTGAATCCGTTGCCTGAACTCCCTATCCAGTATGCCGATTTTGCCTATTGGCAGGGGCAGAGGCTCCAGGAAGACCTGATCGAGCCGCAGTTGTCCTACTGGAAGCAACTAATGGCCGGAGTGCCGACGGTGCTGCGGCTGCCCAGCGACCGTAAAGCGCCTGCAGGGCCGGCACACGCTGGAGCAACCAGGTCAATTCAGTTGCCCAGAGTGCTGTTGGAGGGGCTACAGGCGCTCAGCCGCCAGGAAGGCGTATCGCTCTTCATGACGATTCTGGCAGCATTCCAAACGCTGTTGTGGAAGTACACCGGCTTTGAGAAGATTGTGGTGGGCTGCCCTCTGGCCGGCCGTACCATCCTCCAGGTCGAACGGCTGATCGGGTACTTCGTCAACACGTTGCCGTTCCCGGCCAATCTCGCGGGCGACTCGTCATTTCTCGAGTTGCTGACCACAACACGGGAGTTGACGCTTGGGGCTTACGCTCATCAGGACCTCCCTCTCGAGCGCCTTGTGAAGGAGTTGCACCCAGAACGCGATCCTGGCTCCACGCCGCTGTTCCAGGTTGTCCTGGCTTTCGAGAATTTTCCCGACTGGGGGCTGAACGTGCCTGGACTTACAGCCGACTTCACCGAAGTCGACACGGGAACCGCTAAATTCGATCTCACCCTCATTGTCAAGGAACACAACGACGGCCTCCGACTGTCGATGGAGTACCGGACTGTATTGTTCGAGCCTGTTACGATCGACTGGATGCTGTGCGCGTTCCAGACACTGCTGGAGGGGGTGCTGAAAGATCCTAACCAGCGTCTCACCAAGCTGGCACGCCACATTCCCACCCGCAGGCAAGGGACGGCCAAATCGCAGGTGCACCCTCGGCATGTGGACAACTTCGAGGAATCGGAGCCTCTCACCGATGTGGAAAAGACGCTGGCCGGTATGTGGTCCGAATTGCTGAGACGTCCGAATGTCGGCCTAAACCAGGATTTTTTCGATCTTGGCGGGGATTCGCTTCTGGCCATCCGCCTGTTCTCACGGGTAGAAAAGAATTTCGGTGTCACTCTGCCTCTTTCAACCCTTTTTGAAAGTGCCACCGTTGCAACGCTGGCCGGTGTCATCGAAAGTCGCCTCTGCCGTGACTCCGACAGTTCCTTGTGGACTATCCGCACCGGCTTTGAAGGTCCATCGTTATACATACTTCCTTCGCTTGGCGGGGAGCTGATGTTTTGCCGCGAGTTGATCGCCGAACTGGGACCGGAGCAGATGGTCCAAGGATTCCACACTCCCGGGCATGATACCGACAGGAAATCGTTCGCCACCATAGAGGCCATGGCCCAATACTTTGCCGAATATCTGCTGCGCTTTCAGCCCGTTGGGCCTTATTGCCTCCTGGGATATTCGTTTGGAGGCACGGTAGCCTATGAATTAGCCAGACAACTCAGCGCCGCCGGACGCGAAGTTGCGCTCCTGGCATTGATTGACGCCAGTACATTCCCGGTGACCGAGGGGTGGGATCTCAGTGAGTGCCTGGGTGGCATTTCCGGTTTTTTCCGCAACCTTCCTTTCTGGGTTTGGGGCGAAATCTTCAAAAACAATCCGCGCGGCATTGCCAAGCACTTTGCTCGCGGGAGCAAGCGCATTGCAAGAAGACTCCGTGCCTTGGCTGCTTTCCGGTTCCAGGCCTCCGTGGTGGAGGACCTTGATGAAATCTTTGACGTCAGTATGCTGTCCCAGCCCTATCGCGACATTATGCAGACGCACCTTCGAGCCTATCGGGAGTACCGAGCCCAGCCCTACCGTGGTCGAGTCACACTGTTCCGTGCCCGGATTCGCCCCCTGACCCACTCGCTTCGGTATGATCTCGGATGGAGCCGGATGGCCCTTGGCGGCGTGGATATCCGCGTCATTCCCTGCAACCATGACAACATAATGAGAAAGCCGCACGTTTTGGCAATCTCCCGGCAAATCAGGAACCTTCTGGCGGATGTTCGGCAGCAATGTGGTATCGCGAATAATGGGGCTGCCGCGAACCTTGATACTGAGGCCTGACATGCCCCGAAACGGATGGAAGCAGCCCCCCGAGAATCCAGGTTTTGAAGCTGGCGAGGTCCACATCTGGCGACTTGCCATTGACTCGTCCCATCCCCCTTTCGAGAAGCTTTTTGCCTGCCTGTCCATCGAGGAACGCGACCGGGCCTTGCGTTTTGTCTTCGACAAAGACCGACATAGCTATGTTGTCCGTCACGCCGCTTTGCGGCACATCCTGGGGCTTTACCTGCTCGCCACTCCCGCTGGGCTGGTATTCCATCGAGGAACTTACGGGAAACCGGTCCTTGCCGGTAACAGGGACCATGCAGACCTGTCTTTCAACCTGTCGTCCTCTTGCGGCTTTGCGATGATTGCCGTAGTTCAGGGGCGAGGGGTAGGCATCGACGTGGAGAGAATTCGCCCCGCGCCCGAACACATGCACATCGCAAGGCGTTTCTTCTCAGGGCGCGAGGTCGATTATCTGCGCGAAGCGCCTGGTGGTAGATCGATTGAACGGTTCTTCACAGTCTGGAGCATAAAAGAAGCCTGCACCAAAGCAACAGGCAGAGGGCTTGCGCTGTCCCTGAATCAGATTGAAGTGATTGCGGCCTGCACCACAGACGATGCTGTACAAGTCCAGGTGGATCAAGGTTCCGCCTGTTGTTTTTCTGTCCAGCGCCTGAGACCCTGTGACAGATATGTCGC
>JBELAJ010000589.1:0-5197 GCA_049508935.1 Terriglobia bacterium
CACCGCGGGTATTTTCCCGCCCTGCCCCCGCCCACAAAGCCTATGCGAATCTGCCCGACCGCCTCCGGTGCGCCCAGACTAACTATTTCGCGCACCTCCAACCTCGGATGCGGAATCGCTGCGTTAACCGAGACTTTCTTGATATTGGGATGTAATTTCGGTAAACTGCATAATTGGGGCTTGTTGCAGGGGTTTTTCACCATTAGTAATAGATCGGGAAGGTAGTTGTTTATCTTCTGACAACGCACCCGTTTGTACCTGGAGGCGAATGGACACGGAAGAGCGTATCGAGTGGCCCGAGACCGCGAAGAGCCCAGCGGAAGACAGGCGACTACTGCTTCTTCGCCCGCGAGGCTTTTGTGCCGGCGTCGTCCGCGCTATCGAAGTCGTTCGATTGGCAATCGAGCAACTTGGCGGACCCATCTACGTGCACAAGGAAATTGTGCATAACCGTCATGTTGTCAACGATTTGGCCGAACAGGGCGCCGTATTCGTCGAGTCGCTCGATGAGGTCCCCTCGGGTGCGATAGTCATTTTCAGCGCTCATGGAGTCTCGCCACAAGTCCGCCAAAAAGCCCGAGAACGAAAGCTCCAGGTCATCGATGCTACTTGTCCCCTGGTTTCGAAAGTCCATTTGGAAGTGATTCGTTACGCTCGCCAGAATTACACGATCATTCTTATCGGTCACCGGGACCATGACGAAGTGGTTGGCACGATTGGGGAAGCTCCGGGCTCCATTCGACTGATTTCCGAGGCTGGGGAGGTCGATGGACTGGAAATTCCCCACCCTGAACGCGTGGTTTACTTAACCCAGACCACGTTAAGCGTTGACGATACACAGGAAATCATAAGTCGTCTGCGGGTTCGCTTCCCCAAAATCATTGGGCCTAGCAGCCAGGACATCTGCTACGCTACCCAGAACCGGCAGATGGCGGTACGGAACTTGGGCCACCGGGCCGAGGCAGTTCTGGTGGTCGGGGCCAAGAATAGTTCCAACTCGAATCGCCTGGTAGAAGTGGCTCAGCGCGGGGGGACGGCGGCCTACCTGATCGCGGAAGCTCGCGAGATTCTCCCCGAATGGGTGAACGGGTTGCGAAACGTCGCGGTCACTGCGGGCGCCTCTGCGCCTGAAGTACTCGTCCAGCAGGTGGTGAGTCGAATGAAAGAGTTGGGCTTCAACCGCGTTGAAGAAGTGGAGTGGATTGAGGAGAACGTAAGCTTCGTCCTGCCACCGGAATTCAGAGCGGACCGGTCATTAATTCGGTTCGGGGAGGCGTATGCTGCAGAGTAGCGAATCAAGTACGCCAACTGTCGTCACCTCCGTTGCGCCGACACTGCAAGATCGGCTCACGGAAGCCGTGCGGCGGTCAGTTCAGCATCTGCTTTCGCTGCAAGCGCCCGAGGGTTATTGGTTGGGAGAACTCGAAGCCGACACTACCTTGGAGTCGGATTACATCTTCTATCTCCATGTGCTGGACGAGGCTGATCCCACCCGAATTGCTAAACTCGCTAATTACATCCGGCGCTCTCAACTTCCCGATGGCGGATGGAATATTTATTTTGACGGCCCTTCGGAGCTCAATGCGACGATAAAGGCCTATCTGGCGCTCAGGTTGGCCGGGGATTCGGCAAGCGCGCCCCACATGATTAAAGCCCGGCAACGAGTCCACGACCTGGGAGGTTTAGAACGTAGCAACTCCTATGTCCGTTTTTATTTGGCTCTTACCGGCGCGCTGAGCTGGGAGCATGTTCCCGCCATCCCTCCGGAACTCATGCTCTCTCCGCGATGGTTCATGATCAACATCTACGCCATGTCTTCCTGGACTCGAGCCATCGTGGTACCGCTGATGATTCTCTACGCTCTTAAACCCCGCTGGCGTCTGCCCGCGGCAATTACAGACCGTGAAGTTCAGGGGCTCTTCCGAGTCTCCTCAATCCCGATTCCCGCCTTTGCCTGGGACCGCAACCTGTTTACATGGCATAATTTTTTCCAGATTGTTGATCGCCTTGTGAAGGTCCACGAAAGACTTCCGTGGAAACCGTTGCGCAAGCTGGCCATGAGCGCCTCAACTCGTTGGTTACTGGCACACCTGGAGCACAGCGATGGATTGGGTGCAATTTACCCCGCCATGATGAATGCTGTATTTGCGCTGGTTGCGCTCGGCTATAGCCCTGAAGATCCCCTTACCCGGCGCGAAATCGGCCAGCTCGCACGGTTTGAGATCGAGGACGAGGATTCAATCCGCCTCCAGCCGTGTCTCTCGCCGGTTTGGGACACCGCTATTGCGATGTTTTCCTTGCAGGAGGCCGGCATCCCTTCCGACGATCCCGCATTGGCGAGCGCCGCGCGTTGGCTGCTTGAACGTCAGGTCCTGACTCCGGGCGATTGGCGCAGTGAACCACCTTGCGAAGGAGGCGGGTGGGCGTTTGAATTTCGCAACGATTCTTGTCCGGATGTTGATGACACTGCTTTCGTTCTGATGTCTCTTCAGCGAGTTGCCTATCCGGATTCTTCTCGTCTCCATGAAGCCGAACGCCGTGGTCTCGAGTGGATGCTGGGAATGCAAAATCGGGATGGGGGATGGGGGGCATTTGACCATAACAACGATTCAAAGCTTCTCACCCAGATTCCGTTCGCTGACCACAACGCTATGATTGATCCTTCGACGGCAGACTTAACAGCGCGGGCCTTGGAATGCCTGGGACGATATGGATGGTCTGTATCTGATCCCCGGGTGAAACAAGCCGTCGAGTTTGTGAAGCGCGATCAGACCTCTGATGGAGCCTGGTACGGCCGCTGGGGTGTGAAC
Organism: Terriglobia bacterium; assembly: GCA_049508935.1. Lineage (GTDB taxonomy): Bacteria > Acidobacteriota > Terriglobia > UBA7540 > UBA7540 > CAVROP01. The sequence goes on from JBELAJ010000589.1 coordinate 2,811, forward strand.
TACGTCTACGGGACCAGCGGAGTTTTGCGTGCCCTAGAAGCTCTCGGCTTGCGGGACGAAGCTTGTTGTCAACGTGCGGCGTCCTGGCTTCGGGCCACCCAGAACCCCGACGGCGGTTGGGGGGAATCCTGCGCCAGCTACCATCATCCGGACCAGAAGGGCGAGGGGCCCAGCACTCCTTCGCAGACCGCCTGGGGCCTAATCGGTTTACTGGCAGCCGGAGATCCTAACGAGGCTGCCGTAACTCGTGCCGTGCGGTATTTGATTGGTCAACAGCAGCCGGATGGCTCCTGGGCCGAAGAGGCCTTCACGGGCACCGGTTTCCCCCGCGTCTTCTACCTTAAATATCATCTCTACCGAAACAGTTTTCCCCTTTACGCCCTGGCTCGTTACCTACGCCTGGTTAACGACAGCCGTGGGGCATATGCGGTTCGCATTGCGTCGAAAGAGGAGTTCGATGGGGGAAACGGAAACGGGCGCTTCTCATGAGATTCCCACTCTCCTTGACCGCCAGCCTGACTTCTTACATCGCCGGCAAGCGGCTGCGTCGAGTTGAGAAGTTTCCTCTGGTCATGATGCTCGAGCCCCTGCACGCTTGTAACCTGACCTGCACGGGTTGTGGACGCATCCGTGAATACAAAGAGACAATTCGCGAAAAACTCACTGTGCCTCAATGCTTAGGCGCCGTGGATGAGTGTGGCGCTCCGATCGTCTCGATTTGCGGGGGCGAGCCGATGATTTACCCCGAAATCGGCCAACTGGTGAGCGGCCTTCTGGGGCGCAAGAAACATATCTACCTCTGCACCAACGGGATGTTTACCCGAAAACGCCTGAAGGAATTTCATCCCACTTCGAGGTTCTTCTTCAACATCCATTTAGACGGACTTGAAAAGACGCACGATATCTGTGTCGAGCGCGAGGGCGTATTTCGCGAGGCGGTGGAAGGCATTAAAGTCGCGAAGGCCGCGGGTTTTCAGGTCTGTACGAATACCACCATTTACAAACAGACCGATCTCAACGAAATCGATGAACTGTTTCAGTATACGCAGACCCTCGGCGTCGACGGTCACATGATCTCGCCTGCTTACTCCTACGCTGCTGTCCAGGTCAAAGAAATCTTCATGTCCCGGCAGGAAGTTCACGAGAAATTTCAGATGGCGGGGGAACTGCTCAAGAAACACAGGCTGATGACCTCCCCGATCTACCTTGATTACCTGCGCGGTGAACGTGAAGAATTGATGTGTACGGCCTGGGGCAATCCCACCTATAATCCCAGGGGCTGGAAGACCCCATGCTACTTGATCACCGATGGCCATTATGATTCGTTCCAGGAATTTATGCAGAAGACCCCCTGGGAAAAGTACGGCCGCGGGCGCGACCCTCGGTGCGAGCACTGCATGGTGCACGTGGGTTATGAGCCCTCCGCCGTCCTCGGTGCAAAGCGTAAGTTCTCCGACATGTGGAAGCTGATGAAGTGGCAGCTCTCCGACGGCGCGAGTGGTCTGAACTCGAACTCCTGATTCCACCTGATTACATGAATGTGGTTGTGACCTTTGCGGTGCGCTCGGAACTGGCGCCGTGGCTCCGCCTGCGCGCCTTTCGGCCCGTGAAACCCGAGGGGCTGGAATGCTACGAAACGACGATGCCTGGTGCGGTAGTGCTCGCCGTGCTCACGGGTATGGGAGCCGCGAACGCGGCACGGGCAATCCGCCATGTGCTCAATGCCAGGCTGCCGGACGCGGTAGTGGCGTCAGGCCTGGCTGGCGCCCTGAAACCGGAGTACGGAGTTGGCGATGTGCTTGTCGCGCGCTTTGTACGTTCTGATCGGGGCGATCAACAAGTCCGTAGCAGCGACGTACTCTTGCGTTTAGCTGTTGAATGTGGTGCAAAGGCCGTCGATTCTCTGGTTTCAGCGAATGCAATCGCACGTACGGTAGAGGATAAAGCACGCTTGGGCGGCTTTGCAGACGCCGTGGATATGGAGAGTCTTGCGATCTTGACGGAAACCCGCCGGGCAGGGATTGCCGCGGTCGCCGTGCGAAGCGTCGCCGATACGGCCCAGTGTGATATTCCGTGCGACTTCAGCAAAATGCTGGACGAGCGCGGCCGAATACGCCTGTGGCGGTTAGCGCTCGAGCCTCTGCGGGCGCCGCACCGTCTGCCGGCCCTGATCCGCTTCGCCCTCGCCAGCCACCGCGCCGCCTGCCGCCTGGCAGGGTTTCTCGATGGGTATATGGAGGCCCTTCTCAAAAGCCGGTTCCTGGCCAATGGACAACGCGTGTAGCATTGGGCCGTCATTAGACATGGGAGCGCGGGCTTCCAGCCCGCTTGCAGCCCCTTCTATGCGGGCTGTAAGCCCGCGCTCCCGGAAAAGCTGCGTTCCTGCC
>JBELAJ010000059.1:0-22795 GCA_049508935.1 Terriglobia bacterium
TACCTCGGCACCGTCGAGCCCGACGACCTTACTTAGCTCCTCCGCCGCGCGGTCGCTCGACTCCTCGCCGGGAGGGATTGTTGACGGTCCCGTAGGGGCGGTTCGCGAACCGCCCCTACACTCGCGGGCATGTTCTTTGCGCATGGTCAGGAGAATTTTCACCTTCCGATCAATCGAGCGGTCGAGAGCCATTTCTTGCCGCGCCAGCATCTCCCAGGTCTCCCCCGCCGGAGCGAGGCAGGCGTCCCGCTCGATCGCGTCCTTCTCCTCCTGCGCCTTCACCTCCTCCTCGAACGCCGCTTCCACCGCCGCCGTCTCCTCTTCCAGCAGGCGCACGAGTTCATGGTGCAGGGCCTCCACACCCGCCGCGCCGCCCATGCATTTGTTCTCGTAATCGCGTCGCCCTTGCTCGTCGTTCTTCACCTGGTACTCGGCCCGATCGATGAACAGCCACAGCAGCCAGCGAAGCCGCGCCGGCCGCCACCCGATCGCCCCCGGCTGATAAGTTTTGAGCACCCGCGGCTGCCCCCGCGTGAACACCCCACGCCCGGCCTGCTCGCGAATCACCCCCAAGAGCGACAGCAACAGGCGCAGTTGCACGCAGCGCTCGGCAGGCTCGCCCACGGCAAGGTCGGTCGCGGCGAAATTCGTGGCATCGAAAGTGGCGGCGGCGATCTGGTCGCGGCGCGTGCGTTGCTGCTCCTCGACCGCCTGGAGGGCGCGCCGCATCAGGCCCGTCTCCATGCGCTCCATTCGGTTGCGACGCCAGTAGAGCTTAGCCAGATCTTCGAGTTGGTGGTCCCAGAGCGCGTCGCCCGGGCCGTAGGCGGTCGCGAGTTCCGTTTTCAATGCCGCGAAGCGCTCGGGATCTTCGCCCAGCGCCCGCATCACGGCGGCCTCGTTTTCAGTCGCGGCATCACAGCCGTGCTTTAGAGCGTTCATTTTCATGCGCTGCTTTCCGGCCTCGCTGCGAGGCCCGGTGGAGCGCTCGGAATTGTGCCGGGCGGCGTCGACACGCCGGGGAGTAAGACAGGTAGCTTTGCGTAAAGACATAGTATTCTCCATGATCAGGAATCGGGGGCAGGGGCGGTAGACGAACCGTCCCCACAAAAGGTGAGTGAGACGTTCAAAGCAATTCACCCTACCACAAGGGGACGACTGTTGTCAATAGCTAACTAGTTAACACCCTGCCAGCCCCTCTGAACAGACTGCCCTCTCCCTTGGGGAGAGGGTGTCCGGCGACGGCGCCTTCATCAGCCGTCGCCGGACGGGTGAGGGGTCAATTGCTCCCTTGTAACTGTCGGAAGCAGCGCAGAACTCAAACGGAATGCAATTGCCGATTCTTCAAATCCAAAGCCGTTTGAATTGCTTTTAGCTTTGGTGGTTGCGTTTTGACTCTCGACTGGTCCTGATGATCCTGCAAACGACCCCTCACCCGTCACGCTCCGGCTGACGACAGCGCCGGAGCGCGACACCCTCTCCCCAAGGGAGAGGGCTGTCGACGCGGGTCGGGCTGGCCGCGGAAACGTGGGTGGCGACGACATTGCATTCTATGTCGAGGATGGCGCCGGGCGAAGCCCTGCGTTGCGTGGAGCCGGAATGAACAGGGCCCGCAGAGCTGCGCCAGCCCTGGCCTTGCCCGTCGCAGCTCTTGGATGGAACGACGATCCTCATTCGCATAGGCCTGCGCGCCGAGGATTATAGTACCGCGGGTTGCGCGCGGGTGGACCGCTTCATGTTTTGGTGGCGGACCTGTTCGACGACATTGCGGATACCAGCAGCCACATCGTTCCATGCAGAATCCTTGTCTGTCCATAGTGTTACGGGCTTGCCATCCTTAGGCAGCGCTTGGAGCTTTCCGAAAGGAGCGGAGTGCCAATCGACAGCGCGCAAAATGATGGGTATGACTCGCGCGTTTCCGGCATCGTGCCGTTCCAGGGCGCGTTTCAACTCAACGTCGTAACAGTAATCAGATGCTATGAAATCGGCACTCACAAGAAGCAGGATGATGCCCGCGGACTCGACATTGTCATCGATCTTGCCCTTCCATTCTTCCCCGGCGGCGATCTTGCGGTCGGTCCACACAGAGATCAGATCCTGCCGCTGCAAGAGCTTGAGGTGGGTTTCGAGTTCGGCCCGCAGGGTCTCGTCCTTGTGCGAGTAGCTGATGAAGACTCGCAAAGGTTCGCTACGTTGCGGCAGGTCGGCGCGTGAGCGCGTGCCTTCCAGATCCACTCCATTCAGCATTTCCCCCACCTCCAATTCGACCATGTCATTGCCAATCACTTCGGGGAACTTCACCACCCGGTTCTGCTCCATGACCTTCAGCTTCGTGTATGGAATTACCAGCGCGGGGTGCCCCTTTACAGGCACCATTTCCGCCACTTGCAGTTTCTTGATGTCCGCGTGAATCGCCTCGAAATCGGACCGAATCACCGCAAGCAATCGGCGCCTTCCTTCCCCAGGGCCCGTGACCGAGGTAGTGATTTTGCGATCGCGCGCGTCCGACTTGACCAGCGCGGGTGGCGCATACGTCACGACGTTCTTTGTCGGGATGTATGCGCCCCTCACGGGGCTAAGGCCCCCGCCCCCTTCTCACGGCACGCTGTCCATCGCCAGCAGTGAAGTGTCCTGCAGAAAATAACACCTCCAACTCGACCACGGCCAATCCCCGGGCTCCTTCACCAACCCTCGCTTCACCGGGTTGTTGTGCATGTAATTTAATTTCTCTTCCACCTTCTTCGCGGTCCAGATGTTCATATCGTAGCCCTTCCGCTGCCACACCCGAAAGTGCGCGTGATGGTGCACCGTGGCAGGCAAAGTGACCCGCGCCAACATCTTCTGGCACCAGGGAAATCCCAGGTTTTCCCGGAGGTTCTTCAGGATGAATAAGGCGGTGCGGTCTTCCAGCTTCTGTATGATCTGGGACGGATCCGACTTCGGTGTGGGCCAGAGAAGTGCATGAAAATGCTCGGGCATGACCACGTACCCCACAATCTTAAAACCCAACTCTTGCCGCAATTCCCCCAAAGTCGCAACCCAGTGGTCCCTGAAACGCACGGAATCATATACGCGCGCACGTCGGTAGGTGCTTTTGGTCAAATAGTGCAGGTGATTAAGACCGTAATAGTGCTTTGGGTTGGACACGGGGTGATTATACGCTCAGTTAGGGCGCATACATCCCGACAAAAAACGTCGGGACGTATGCGCCACCCGCGTTGGCCCAGCGGAACTGCAACCACATCACTCTGCACACCCTCACGCGCTTCGAGTAGAATAGCCCTTGGCCAGAAAGGCCAGGCAGGTGGTTCAACACAAAACCGAAGAAAGGACAGATGCCGATATCTCTTTTCAGGTGGGCAGTTCTTGTAATAGCTATTGTTCCACTAATTTACTATTTGGCGGCTACCCTCTGCGCCTGGGATTTCTTCCGGCGCAAACGTGAGCCCGGCCCGGACTTTACTCCCCCAGTCAGCATTCTGAAGCCCTTGAAAGGCCTGGAACCTGAGGGCTACGAAAACCTGGCAAGTTACTGCCGGCAGGATTACCCGGAATACGAGATCCTCTTTGGCGTGGACGACGTACGGGACTCCGCCATTCCTGTAGTTCAGCGGATCATGCGCGATTTTCCGGGTTTGCCGATTCGCCTGGTGATTGGAAAAGCGGACCATGCCACGAACAACAAAGTAGCCAAACTCTGCCGCTTGGCGCCCGAGGCGCGCCACGAATTGCTGGTCGTGAGCGACGCCGACACGCGCGTCCAGCCGGACTATCTGCGGCGCGTCGCGGCGCCCTTTCGCGATCCCTCCGTCGGAGCAGTCACATCTTTGTACCGGGGCATGACGATCCGCAGCCTCTGGTCCGAGCTCGAGGCCCTGAACCTGACCACCGATTGGCTGGCCAGCACTCTGGTGGCGCGGAAACTCGAAGGCGTGAGATTCGCCTTGGGCGCTACCATAGCGGTGCCTCGAACGCGCCTGGCTGAGATCGGTGGCTTCGAGGCCTTGGCCGACTGCGCCACCGACGATCACGACCTAGGCAGGCGCATCGCCAGTCGAGGCTACCGTGTTGAGCTGATTCCCTGCCCTGTCCAAACGCTCTGCGCCTCCGCTACGGCCCGTCAGTTCTTTTCCCATCAACTACGCTGGGGCGTGTTTATACGCAACTGCCGGCCCTGGGGATACGTCGGACAGTTGTTCACGAAAGGCTTGCCGTGGTCGGTCGCGGCAGCCTTGGTGGCGCCATCGCGCCTCATCGCCCTGGGGTGTCTGGCCATTCCACTCGCGGCCCGCCTGGGCGTGGCGTTGAGCTTCGGCGCTTACGGAATGAAAGACCCGCTCCTGGCCAGAAGATGGTGGCTGATCCCTTTGCGCGACGCCCTCGAGTTCGTGGTCTGGATACTGGCACTGGTTTCGAACCGCGTCCGGTGGGGCGACTCGGAATTCTATGTCCGGCGCGGCCGCCTTATTCCGGTCCGCTCTAAGCGAGCGCCGCTTGCAGCATAGCCCGGGTGTAGCCTACGTTGTAAACGAAGCCAACATAGGCGCCGCCACCCGGGTAAGAGGATCCCAAATCCTTGAGTTCGCGGTCGGCATCCAGGCCGCGAGGATGCTCAGGATAAACGAGCCGCGGATACTTTTGCCGGACCAGTTCCTTCATCACCGCGAACATATTGACTTGCCCGTCGTCCAGGAACACTTCGGTATATTTCTCATTGGGCACTTGCACCCGCACGTTTCGGAAATGCACGTGGTTGATGCGGTCTCTGGTTCCGAAATAGCGGCAGACTTCCACGGGGTCCTGGCCCATTTCGCGCGTCACGCCGCAGTCGAATGTGATCCCGTTTGCCTTGCTTGGCACGATCTCGATCAGATGTTTCCACCCCTCCACGCTTCCCATGATCTGTTCCGAACCGCGACTGATCGGCGCGGGCGGGTCGTTGGGATGCAGAGCAAGGCGCACGCCGGAGTCCTCGGCCACGGGTACCACGGCCTTGAGAAAGTACGTGATGTTCCGCCACATCTCATCGAGTGTGTGCGCGCCTTCATTCGCAAGCGGAGGCAGGCCTTTTACGCGGTCGTAATCAAACGCCGTCAGCCCCGCGCCGGCTCTTCCGGTTTCCGCGTAATATCCCTCGATGGCGCGGTGCGCATAGAAATTGTACTCAATGACGGGCAAACCCGCTCTCCCGGCCGCGCGGATCGATTGCCGGACTTTCTCGATCTCCTCGTCTCGCCCCGGCTTTCCGTATAGGGTGTTCGGAAAGCCGCCGATCATCATGTTTCCAAGCGTGAGGCCTGCGGACTTGAGGGTGTCCATAATCGATCGGATGCGGCTTTCTTCCCAAGGAATCGGAGGGCTTCCGCCACAGGCCACGTAGTTGACTCCGATCTGCTTCACCCGGCGCATGACGGCTTCCTCGAGGTGGTTCGACGGAATGTCTAAACAGATCTTGGGCGTGTCGGGGCCTTCGGGACGCCAACCGCCATCGGTGGCCTCGGGAACTACTGAAAGCTTCGTAGCGCTGGCCTTCAGGCCAGCATCTGCCGGCCTGAAGGCCGGCGCTACGCCCAGACCAGGACAGTACCCAGGCATCACAGAACTCGACAAGGCCGCCGTTCCCATGGCTCGTAGTACCGATCTGCGCGAAAAAACGCCGTTCATATATTGACCCTCCTCGTTTCCGAACTCTGGCCGTCCCTTGGCCATGAGAATTATAAAGCAGTTGCGTCGTCGAAGGTTTGTCATTCCGAGCGGAGCGAGGAATCTCGCTCTGAGTGCTTCCTCCACAGAACAGGGCAAGATTCCTCGCTCCGCTCGGAATGACATAGCCAATACAAACCCACGACCAGGAAAGCCTGCGCGATAGCTTGACACTCACCCCAGGTAGAGATAAAGTGGCGCATTTTAGGCGTTCGAGTCTAGGCACGCTGCATCCAGGCGCACGTTGGCCAGTGCCCCTCAACAACACCCGGGAGACTTGCATGGTTGAATCGACCGATCAGATCGACATGGTGCGCGAGAGCCGGTTGCGGTTTCTCGACCCCGAAAAGGCGGCTGGAACCAACGCCGGCAGCATTGAAGCCTTTGAGCGTCTCTTGCGCGAGTCGCAGGAAGATCCCGCCTCCTTCTGGGCGCAAGTCGCCTCCGAACTCGACTGGATCAAACCCTGGGAGAGCGTGAGGAAGGGCGGATTTCAAGACCTTCAGTACTTCTCTGGCGGCGTCAGTAACGTATGTCTGAACCTGCTCGATCGCCACTTGCGCCACGGCGCGGACAACAAGCTGGCGTTGATTTGGGAAGGCGAGGACTTCAGCACGCGCTTTTACACCTATCGCATGCTTTATCACGAAGTGAACAAGTTCGCGAACGTGCTGAAGGGTTTCGGTCTCGGCAAGGGCGACACGGCCGCGATCTTCCTTCCGAATCTGGTGGAAACCATCGTCGCAGTCCTCGCCTGCTATCGCCTGGGCATCATTTTTAACACGATCTTCTCCGGCTTCTCCTCTCCTGCGCTGCGTTCGCGACTCGAGAACTTCGACCCTCGCGTCGTCATTACCGCCGACGCCGGTTACCGTCGCGGCCACGCCTTGCCGCTGAAAGAGAAAGTCGACGAGGCGATACACGATCTCCCTGTTGTGGAAACGGTCATCGTGGTTCGCCGCTCTGGAACCAAGGTGAAGATGAAGAAGGGACGAGACTGGTGGTGGGACGAGTTGATGAAAACTGCGCCCATCGAATGCCCCGCCGAGCCCATCGAGGCAAACGAGCCCGGAGTGGTTTTTTATACCAGTGGCACAACCGGCAAGCCCAAAGGAGTGGTGCATTCCGGTCTTGCCTTTCTTATTAACAACTATGTCTATGCGAAGTATCACATGGACCACCACCCGCATGACATCCTCTGGTGCACTGCGGATATCGGTTGGGCCACGCTGCAGATCTGGGGAGTAATCGGCGCACTCTCCAACGGAGTGACCACCGTGGTCTTCGAGGGCGCCATCGATTTTCCGGCGCCCGATCGCTTCTATCAGATCGTCCACAAGTACCGCGTGAACAAGATATTCACTTCGCCCACTGCGCTGCGCATGCTCATGAAGTATGGCGAGAAGCTCATGGAGCCCTACGACCTCTCCTGCTTGGAAGTCATCTCGCTCGTGGGAGAGCCGTTCAGCCCTGAAGCCTGGCACTGGACGGATCAGAAGCTGGGCAAAGGAAAGGTCTATATCAACAACACCTGGGGCCAGACCGAATCCGCCGGATGCCCTCTGGCCAGCGCCGCGTGGTTGGTGCCCATGAAGCCCGGTTCCTGCGGCGTCCAATTCCTGGGCGCCAAGGCCGATATCGTTGACGACGAGGGCAACCCAGTCCCGCCTAATACCGTCGGAAATCTGGTGCTGCGCGAGCCGATTCCGATGATGCTGCGCACGTTGTGGCGGGAGCCGGAGCGGTTCGTTACCGAATACTTCACAAAAGTTCCGGGCGCGTATTTCACCTACGACGCCGCTATCAAGGATTCGGACGGTCATTTCTGGGTGCTCGGCCGCGTGGACGACGTGATCAACGTGGCCGGACATCGCCTCAGCACGATGGAGATCGAGAGCCTGGTGATGGAATGCAAAGGCGTCGCCGAGGTGGCCGTGGTTGGCGTGCCCGACCCCATCAAAGGCCTGGTACCCGTGGTCTTCGTCACCTTGCGCAGCGGATTCACGCCCTCGGATTTTCGCCGCAAAGAAATCCGCTCGCATATCGAGTCCCGAATCTCCAAGATCGCCTCTCCCCGTTCCATCTTCTTCACCCAGGCCCTTCCCAAAACGCCCAGCGGCAAAATCATGCGCCGCCTTCTGGTGGAACTCTCGACGACGGGCGCAGTCCAAGGTGACGTGACCGGCCTCGAAGACGCAACCGCAGTCGAGAAAGTGCGCGACGTTGTGCAGAGTGGATGAGAACGGCAGTAGGCAGTGGGCAGTGGGCAAAAGGCTGTCGACTGTTGACTCTCGACTTTCGACTCTCAACCTTCAACTGCCCTGGACAGTTCCGCGACTCTCCGCTATTCTTGTTGGTCAATTTATTTGGATAAATAAGGAGGAAGATCATGTCGTCAGTGAAAGTTGGGTTTTACGGCCACGTCCGGCAGTATCACAATTTGAAGGCTGAACTCGACGCGGCTATTCTCGAAGTCCTGGAAGGCGGAAGTTTTGTAATGGGCCCCAAGCTCAAGCAGTTCGAGGGCGAACTTGCCAAGTACTGCAACACCCAGGAAGCGGTGGGTGTGAACTCCGGCACCGACGCACTGTGGCTGGCATTTATGGCGCTCGGCATCGGACCGGGCGATGAAGTCATCACCACCGCGAACACGTTTTTCGCGACGGCCGAAGCCATCTGGGTCGCGGGCGCCACGGCCGTGTTCGTCGACTGCGAGCCGAAGACCTGCAACATCGATACGAACTTGATCGAGGCGGCTATCACGCCCAAGACCAAGGCCATCGTGCCGGTCCACCTCTACGGCCAGCCTGCGGATATGCGCGCTGTGGCCGCGATTGCCAGCAAGCACAATCTGTTGGTGATCGAAGACAACGCGCAAGCGATGGGCGCGCGCGGCGCAAACTTCGCGCTGGGCGAGCTTTCCGACGCCATGTGCGCCAGCTTTATCATCCAGAAAAACCTCGGCTGCTTTGGCGACGGTGGTGCCGTTGTCACGAACCGGCCGGAAGTGGCGGAACGCATTCGCAAGCTGCGCAACCACGGCTCGCTGAAGCGCTCCGTTCACAGCATGGGCTACAACAGCCGACTGGACGATCTGCAAGCTGCGGTTCTCAGCGTCAAGCTGAAGCAGCTCGACCACTGGAACGACCAGCGGCGCGGCTTCGCGGCCCAGTATGACGCGGGCTTGAAGAACACATCGCTCAAGCTGCCGTATGCCGTGCCGGGCTATCGCCACATCTATCACCTCTATGTGGTCGAAACCGAGAAGCGCGACAACCTGCAGGCGTTTTTGAATGCGCGGGGCATTACTGCACTTACCCATTACCCCATTGCCATTCATCAGCAGGAGGGCTATCCGTGGGGAAAATGCGCGCGCATCTCCGGCTCTCTGAAACACGCGGAGGCGTCGGCGGCACGTGTGCTCTCACTGCCCATGTTCCCCGAGCTGACGCAAGAAGAAGTGCACGCCGTGATCGAAGGCGTGGTCGCTTGGGATAGATCGAGTCAATGAGCCATCGTTGTCAGGATTCAGGATTCAGGATTCGGGATTCAGGGAAGCCCAGCCCTGATTCCTGACGACGAACCGCTCTACTGTGCCTAGCGGAGCCGGATTCCTCGCAGCCAGGCAATATAACTCCCCTCCTCAGCGGGAGGAGGGGCAGGGGTGGTGGGTGGTATCGTCAGCGAACGGCAACCACCCCTAACCCCTCCTTACCAAGGAGGGGAATCATCTTCATGCCAAGCGCCGAGTGGGAGGTCGTGCACTCTTCGCTCGGAATGCCAGTTGCGAGCTTGATTGCTGAGTTTCAGCTCTGCAAGCACCAGTTGCTTCGTCTTTCAATCTTCCTTCGATTCAGGCGCGCTGAATCCTGAATCCCGAATCCTGAATCCCCCGGAGGAATCCATGAGTTCCAATCGAGAATACACCGTTGTGGTTGCAGGCATGGGCAAGCGCGGCACGCATCATGCCACGGCGTTCCAGAAGAATGGCCGGTTCCGTCTGCTCGGCCTGTGCGACATTGACGCAGCCCGCCTGGAAGCGGCGGCAAAGAAATTCGGCGTGAGCGAAACCAGCGCTGACGCCGCGGCACTGCTGAAGAAAACTCGGCCCGACATCTTCTGCTTCTGCACGCTGCCGGACCTTCGCCTGCCGCTTGTGCGGGCAGGTGTTGAGGCGGGCGCAATGCTCATCGCTTACGAAAAGCCCACAGCGCTTTCGACGAACGAGGCGCTCGAAATGATGAAACTGGTGCGAGACGCGGGAGTGAAAACCGTGGTCAGCCACCAGCACCGCTACGGCGAGCACTACAAGAAGGTGAAGGAGATCATCTCGAGCGGTGCACTCGGCCGCGTGCACACCGTCTATGGCCATGCCACGGGCTGGATGATGCACATGATGACTCATCTCATCGACTACGCTCGCTGGTACAACGGCTTTGCGGAAGCGGAATGGGTTGCCGGGCAGGCACACGGCACGGGCAAGTTCGCAGACAATCACCCTTCCCCGGATTACATCGGTGGATTCGTCCAGTTCGCTAATGGCGTGCGTGGTATTATCGAATGCGGCGAAGGCGCGCCGGATGTTCCCGAAGTCGACTACTGGTGGCGTAAGGCCCGCATCGGCGCGCAAGGCTCCGAGGGCTTCGCGGAAGCGCTGACTGGTGGAGGCTGGCGCGCCGTCACTCGGCAGGGGATAAGCTCCGGCCCGGGCTGCATGGACTATGAACACGATATGGGCCCGTATGTGCAGGAGATGGTCGACTGGCTCGACGACGAAACCAAGATTCACCCCTGCAACGGCGAGAGCGCCTTCAAGGATTTCGAGATCATGATGGCCATCTGCCGTTCGGCAGTGCAGCGCGGCAAAGTGAATCTGCCCCTCGGCCCCGGCGAAGCGGAACTGGAAGCGCTCAAGAAAGCTCTCTCCAAATAGCCTCCGCGGCGCATCTATTGTGCTACTGTCATTCCGAGCGATGCGAGGAATCTCGCTCTGAATGCTTCCAAGGCAGTGCGAGATTCCTCGTCGCCTGCGGCTCCTCGGAATGACAGACAGGTCGAGCCTCACGGGTGGCGCATACGTCGCGACGCCTTCTGTCGCGATCTATGCGCCTCTCGATGCGAGTTCCTCACTGCACCCGCTTCAGATGCGCGACTGTGTAAACCGCCAACTCCTTTCCTGGCGGCGCCAGCCAGAACGTTTCCTCGATGTCACTGGCTGAAACAACTCGGTACTGCTTCTTGGCTCGAAAACCGGGCAGATTCTCGATGTGTGTGGTTACGAACTCGAGACTCTTGCCATCCTCGCTCGCCGACTCCAGCGCGTATTCGTTGACGAAACCTTCGCTATGGAATTGCCTCCAGAGGATCTTCTTCAGGCTGGTGTCGTAACTGAAAACGCCGAAATCTTCATGGAGCAGAGGCTTCCCTGCCGGGTCGCTCGGTTGATACTGCGACTTGTCACGCTGAAACATGAACTTTCCGTTCAACTCAAATCGGTATTCCCGCGAAGTCGTCCCCTTGCCTGGCTTGCCCGAGGTGTCACCCTCCCATTTCCCTTCGAAGGCGCGCAGCGGCGCCCACGGGTCCGACTGGGCTAGCGCGCTGATCGCTGCCAAGAAAACAACCGGCAAGATCCAAAGACGTTTCATACTGCCTCCACCTGCGACATTGCAATCCTACGGGTGGCGAAGACGTGCCGCCGTCCGGCATGTCTGGGCCACGGTGTTGCTGAGATTCGGGGCAGAGGCGCATACGTCCCGACGCCTGTCGTCGGGACGTATGCGCCACCCGTAAATCCTGAATCCTCTCATCGGAGGGCCTCGACGATGCGCTTGAACGCCACCATGCCCGGATCGTCTCTTCCAACGCTCTTCTCCGCGAAGATGCGAGCGCGGCCCGTCCGGGACGGCTGGTCACGAAATCGCTCGAGCGTCGCAGCAACCGCTTGATCAGCGGCTGCAGTCAGAGCCGCGGGATCGTCAAGGCCATCCGTAGCGGCGCGGGCGGCCTCGATTGCGTCGAGCACTGTCTTCTCCCCGAGCTTTCCGCCCCCACGTTGAGACATCGCAGAGACTGCGCCGCCGAGCAATGATGAGATTTCAGCCCAGGGAACCTCGTGCCTTCCTTTGGTGGACTTTGCGCCGCTCATCAGGCCGGTGCCCAGCAACGTCCCGAAGGTAGACCCGGACAGGCGCGTCAGGGCCTGGGCGCATTTGAGCAGCGCCATACCGACATCCTCCGGCAGGTTGGGCAACTCAGCCAGCACGCTGCGCCCCCCGCGCACCATGGTCACTCCCAGATCCCCGTCGCCCAGGGCGGCATCGAGCGAGTTCAACTCACCCGCGCAGTTTTCAAGTTTGGCAACAATGCGTTTCATTGCATCGCACAGCATTCCGGTGGTAAGCCCTGTCGGCATGTCATATCCTCAGGAACGGACAATCGCAAGGAGCTTTGAGCAGATGCTCCAATTCGTCATCCAGCTTGCAGAACGTGATCGAAAGTCCTGCCATCTCCATCGAGGTCGCATAGCGGCCGACGAAAGGCATCACAATCGCCGCTCCCACATCCTTCAATTGCTTCGCGACCTGCCGGTAGACGATATAAAGTTCTTCATGAGGTGTCGCGCCCAAGCTATTGATCAGCAATGAAATGGGATCCCCAGACTTGAGCGGCATGTCGCTCACTAAGCGGGAAACCATCTCGTCCGCAATCGCGTCCGCGGGCCTCAGTGGTCCGCGCTGCACGCCCGGCTCGCCGTGAATCCCCATGCCGATTTCCATCTCATCGTCACCGAGTGAAAAGGTCGGCCGCCCGACGCTGGGAACCGTGCAGGGCGTAAGAGCGACGCCAATCGACCGGCAGGCGTCCACGGCCTTTCGGGCAACCGCGGTGACTTGCTCGAGCGTCGCCATGCTTTCGGCCTTGGCCCCGGCGAGTTTGTAAGCGTAGACCAGCCCCGCAACACCTCGCCGCTTGGCGCGCTCTGCCGGTGGGGCGCTCGCCACGTCGTCCGCCACGCGAACCGTGGTGCTCGCGATGCCCTCCAGTTCGAGCATCTCGCCCGCCATGTCGAAATTCATGTTGTCGCCGCCGTAGTTTCCGTACAAGCGCAGCACTCCCGCACCGCCATTCGCGGCGCGCATCGCCTCCGCCATCTGGTCCGCGGAAGGAGAGGAGAAAACGTCGCCAATGGCGCAAGCGTCGAGTAAGCCCTTGCCGACGTAACCCGTGAACACGGGCAGGTGGCCGGAACCTCCTCCCGAGACAATTCCAACTTTTCCCTTCACTGGACCACTGGCCCGCGCAATCACCCGCCCCTCGGGCCCCAGCCGCCGGTAGTACTCGGGATGCGCCAGGCACAACCCTTCCAGCATTTCGTCAACATACGCAAACGGATCATTTAGGATTTTTTTCATGGGATTCTCCGGCGTAAGAATCTCAGGTTTCGATTCGAAAAGCAACAAACGCGTGCTAAAATTAGAACGAGTTTAGCACGCAGAGGAACCATGACAATCACCATTTCTCCAGATCTCGAAACCCGGCTCCGCGGGCGGGCAGAATCCGAGGGGGTTACTGTCGAAGCGTATGTCGAGCGTCTATTACGCGCGGACCAGCACGCAGAAGACGAACTCGCAGCTCTAGCCATCGAAGGGATCACCTCCGGCGAGCCGTTTGAGCCCGGGCCGAACTATTGGGAGAGCCAACACCGCCGGTTGGATGAGCGCCTGAAGAAGACCGGTACCCAGTGAGCGCCCGATACGCTCTCCAGCCGAAGGCCGACCAAGATCTAGAAGACCAAGCCTATTATCTTGCCACGCAAGCCAATCCCGAAGTCGGTCACAGATTCCTGCTCGCCTCTCACGAGACATTCTCTCTCCTCGCTACGCAGCCTGAGATGGGCTGGCGCTGTCGCCTTAAGGATCCACGTTTGGCAACTATCCGCGTCTTTCGGGTGAGGGGCTTCGAAAGGGTGCTCATACTGTACCGCCCGCGGCCAGACGGCGTTGAAATCGTTCGGATAGTCCACGGGTCGCGGAACCTCGAGGCATTCTTGCGCCGCGAACGGCTTGAGTGAAGACGTCCTCTGACTCAGGACACGGGGGGACCGCCGTGCGCTCACTGACGTTCCGCCATCTTCGCCTTCAGCTTTCGTAGGACGCCTTCGGCGGCAGCGATTTGGCGGGCGACTTGGCGTGGTGCGGTTCCGCCGGTCACATTTCTGCGATTGATCGCATTTTCTGGGGACACCGCGACACGACGCAGAGCTTCGTCATAGGAAGGTATCAAACGCTGGGCTTCGGCGAGGCTGAGGCCGGCGAACGTCCTGCCTTGGGCTGCGCAGTAGCTTACTAGTTTACCCACCTGCACGTGAGCTTCGGCGAAGGGCACGCCGCGGCGGACGAGTTCATCGGCCAGGTCCGTAGCCGTCAGGAAGCCCTGAGTGGTGGCGTCTTTCATCCTCTCGGGATGAAGTCGAAGCGTGGCGGCGACGCGGGAGGCAACCGCCAGCGCCTCGCGAGTGGTATCGACGGCGCCGAACAAGGCGCCCTTATCCTCCTGCAAGTCGCGGTCGTAAGCCAGCGGAAGGCCTTTCACGAGCGCTAACAGTCCCGTGAGCCTGCCTAGCACTGTTGCCGATTTACCGCGAATCAATTCCAGCGAATCGGGGTTCTTTTTCTGCGGCATCAGGCTGCTGCCCGTACTGTAAGCGTCGGCCAATTCCACAAAGCCGAAACCCGGCGAGGAGTAAATGATCAAATCCTCCGCCCAGCGGCTGAGATGAAGCATGGTCAGCGTACAGGCAAACACCAGTTCCGCCGCGAAATCCCGGTCTGAAGTGACGTCCAGGCTGTTAGAGCCCGCGCGCCTGAATCCCAGCGCCCGCGCCAGACGCTCACGGTCCAGCCCGTAGGCGGTCCCGGCCAGCGCTCCGGCGCCCATCGGCAATTCATCGGCGCGATTGCGGCAATCGTCGAGCCGGGAAACGTCGCGTTTAAACATTTCGAAATACGCAAGTGCGTAGTGCGAGAACAGTATCGGCTGGGCCGGCTGAAGGTGAGTATAACCCGGCATCACCACTCGCGCGTGGCGTTGCGCTTGGCCAAGCAGCGCGTCCAGCATGCCTGCGAGCGCCTGCTTGAGATCGCTGATCGCGTCCTTCGCGTACAGGCGAGCCTCCGTGGCCACCAGGTCGTTGCGGCTGCGGCCGGTGCGGAGTTTGCCCGCCAGAGCGCCGATTCGCCGCCCCAATTGCGCCTCGACCCAGGTGTGTACGTCCTCGCTCGATTGCCCGCGAGCCCAGCCGGGATTCCGCTCCACATCGCGGCGGATGGCTTCAAGGCCCTGCGCCAAGCGGCGCGCTTCCGAAGGTGTCAACACGCCCGCCCGGCCCAACTCCTGAACGTAGGCCAGGTTGACTCGGAGGTCATAGAGGACGAAGCGCTGGTCGAGAGAGAAGGATTCGGAAAACTCTTCGAAGCGCGGATCGCGGTGGCCCTTGAAGCGTCCCCCCCAAAGCTTCATTCGATTCTCCAGGTTGATGATTCGAAAGCGTCCGGTCTGTCATTCTGAGCGAAGCGAAGAATCCCGGCGGTTCCCCAGCCTTCAAACTGCAGAGATCCTTCGCTTCGCTCAGGATGACAGCGAATCCGGAATTAGAATAATGGCGGCTGACTGCAGGCAGCGATGCTTATACTACGCGCGCTTTGCTTCTCGGGCGGCGCGCTTGGCAGCCGCAAGGCGAAGCGGCAGCCCAAGGATGTTAATGAAACCCTCAGCATCTTTTTGGTTATAATCTGAACCCATAACGAAGCTGCCGATGCTGGTGTCGTAAAGCGAATTCTGCGACTGCCGGTCGAGGACGCGCAGGTTGCCCTTGCAGAGCCCCAGCTTGACCGTGCCCGACACGTCCCGCTGCGTGGTCTCCACGAAGCTGTCCAGGGCCTCCCGCAGCGGCGTAAACCACTGTCCATAATAGACCAGTTCGGCATAGCGCAGCGCCACGTGCTGCTTGTAGTGATAAGTCTCCCGGTCGAGGCAGAGTGACTCGAGCTCCTGGTGGGCCAGCATGATCATCGTCCCCCCAGGAGTCTCGTAGGCTCCGTGCGACTTGATGCCCACCAGCCGGTTTTCAACCAGGTCCGTCCGTCCCACGCCGTTGAGGCCGCCCACAGCGTTCAAGGTCTCAACCAGGCGGACGGGGGCCAGTCGCCGTCCGTTGACAGAAACCGGTACCCCAGCATCAAAGCCCAGCACCACTTCCGCCTCCCGCGCCGGGGCCTTCTGCGGTTTACGCGTGAGTTTCCATGCGCCGTCAGGGGGCTCGCCGAGTTGGGTTTCGAGCGGCCCCCCTTCATGGCTCAGATGCCACAGGTTCTGGTCGCGGCTGTAAAGTTCACTCTTGCTCGCCAGCACAGGGATCTTGTGCTGGCGTGCGTACTCGAGCGCATCTTCCCGCGATTTGATGGACCATTCCCGCCACGGGGCGATGACCCGCAACTGGGGCGCGAGGGCCTGGTAAGAAAGCTCGAAACGCACCTGGTCGTTTCCCTTCCCTGTACAGCCGTGCGCCAGCGCATCCGCCCCACACTCGAGCGCGATCTCCACCTGCCGCTTGGCGAGCACCGGGCGCGCGAGCGACGTGCCCAGGAGATACTTGCCCTCGTAGACGGCTCCGGCGCGCACGGCTTTCCAAACGTAGCCGGTAACAAACTCCGCGCGCAGGTCCTCGACAAATACTTTCGATGCCCCGCTGCGCAGCGCTTTGCGGCGAAGCGCCACGTAGTCGTCGCCCTGGCCCACGTCTCCCACCATGGCGTAGACCTCGCAGCCATAGTTCTCCCGCAGCCAAGGGATAATAATGGAAGTGTCCAATCCTCCCGAATAGGCTAAAACCACCCGCTTGACGGGATGGCCAGATTCACGCGTTGACGTCATGGGTTATTTTGAACTTCCTTTCTAATCGGGTGATCGGGTGATCGGGTGATCGGGAGATCGGGTGAACAAAAGCCCTTAAACCCAACTTCCGTTGCGATTCTCTAATGTCCAGTTTTGGGCCGTTGCCCCTCAGTCGGCCTGCGACAGTTGGCGATTGCGCCGTCGCGGACCTCCCTCTCTCCAAGGGCAAGGGCGATGATTCCGATGGTTGCTCACTCGAAGATCGGATCCGCCTGTTGTTCTGCGTTCACCCGATCACCCGATCTCCCAATAGTCCTCATGCCGCAAGAATCGCCCGGATCTTTTTCCGCATTTGTGCCGCGTCGCGAGCGCTGGGCGTAGCCACAAACACGGTGTCGTCGCCGGCGATCGTCCCCACAACCTCCGGCCACTCCTGCGAATCCAGCACCGCGGCCACCGGCTGAGCATTGCCGGGGTGTGTCTTAAGCACCACCAGGTTCGATGCCAGGCTGACCTCGCGCAGGAACTCCTTGAGAATGACCTGCAAGGTCGGCTGCACGGGAACGGCAGGCTCGACCGCTTCCGGAAGGCGGTAGCCGGTACGCGTCTTGATCAGGCCTAATTCCTCGAGGTCGCGCGACACGGTGGCCTGCGTCACCTGGATGCCGCGCCGGGCCAACTTTCGACGCAATCCTTCCTGGGTCACTTCCGGGTCGGAGCGCAGGAGCTTCAAGATTTGCGTGCGGCGATAGAGATTGTCCATGTAAGTTTATGCAGACGCCTCATAAATATACCAAAGCGCGTTTGTCTTGGCAATGACGGCAGGAGACAAAGGATCGGGTGATCGGGAGAGCGGGTAAACAAAGGCCCAGCCCTTCGACTGCTCGATCAGAGGCTGGCTGAAAACTTGGCTAGCATCTCTGGAACTGAAGGCGGCGAACCCGTTGGGCGTTATTCACCGTGGCCGCCATATGCCATGAAATTCTCTTTCTTAAACTCTTCCCACTGCGCTTGAAGATACTGCTCCTTGGGGATGAACCGTTTCGTACGGAAGGCGATACCCAGGTTGCTTTCCTCGATGTCGGCGCCCTTCTGAGGCAAGAAGTCGAAGACGCTTCGGTTCGCGCCATAATAGGCGCAGAGCCAGACGCCTTCGGCAGATTCCACCGCATAGAGTGCGCACACTAAAGGCAAGGGCCGCGTTGCATCCACGGAGACTTTCATCTGCGCGTCAATGATTTTCCCTTTTATGGACTGGGGAATGCTCGATGGGACCGTTGCTGTCATTTTGCGCCTCGCTTTTGCTAACCTACCACGAATTGGGAGAGAAGGCGAAGGTGGCTGCGTGCGGGTCGTGTCTCAGTTTGGATTCGTCGCGGCAAGTTCGCCTCGCCAAGTGGCGGAGTAAAGCCGCCCCTACTTCAAACTGAGACACTACCCGCGTCCGTACACCCGATCCCCCGATGGCCCGATTACCCGATAAACACCGGCTTTATGTGCCGCTCGTAAAGGTTCTCGGTTACATTCCTGGCAATGGTGGTCTCCATCGCCGACAGGAGATCCAGATATCGGTTCCCCAATCTTGCGGCCACCTTAAAAGCCACGTGAAGAAGCTGCCGGAAGCTGGAGTTGTATGCCGGACAGTTCGGGTCGTGCCGCAGCGCCGATACGAATTGCTCTGCCGCCCACCCCGCCACCAGCGTCGGATCTGGCAATCGCGCAGGATCGATGTTGACCACGGCGGCATATGGCGCGCACAGACCCTGGCGCTGGACGTATGCCTCGGCGTAGATCGCCTTGGCCAAGTCCAGCCCGGCGCCGCCAGCCTCCGCCAGGCCGATCAACTCTTCCAGCCAAGTGGTTCCGGCGGTCTTCAAATGCACTCCGGCATCGAATTCTCGGAGGGCTTGGTGGATCGACCCATAAATCGAGAACTTGTCGCTCCCGGAGTGTACGCTGAGCTTCAAACCGGCAGGCAGCCCGAACCGATTGACGGCAAAAGCGATCACTGCAACGTCATCCGAAAACTCGCGGCTGAAGACGGAAACATCGCCCTCATAGTCCACGCCCTTGTCGAAGCGCCCGCTAAACTTCGGCGCTATGGTCTGGATCGGAATCCCTGCGTCCGCCACAGCCGCAAGGATGATCAACAGTTCGGCGGGAGTCTGAGGGGAATCGGTTTCGTCCATCGACACTTCCGTAATAAACCGTCCCCTTCCCTTCTTTTCCTCGATGCAACGATAAACACGTGCCGCTTCCTCGACCGCGGCTAGGTACTTGTTCGCAATTTGGGCCAGGAAGGCACGGTTGATGCGAAACGGGTGGGCGACACCGGGTACGGCCAAGTCCGCCAGCAATCCCGGGTGACCATCCACGAAGCCCTGTAAGGCCGCGGGCTCGCAGGGACAGCCAATCAAGTCCGCCACGTCGATGGTAAAGAAATCGCAAGCGTCGATGAATTTGTCCACCGTCTTGAGATTAATGTGGTCGGCGTCCACGTGGTACGGCATATTCCAGCCCAATGCCTTTACCGCCTGGTCGGCCGCCGCTCGCGTCTCGGCTGGAGTGGAACCAATGATCGTGTGTTCCCGGTTCGATTTGTTCCAAACCGGAACCACCTCCACGCCTTGCTCGACCGCCTTCCGGCAAGCCTGCAACTGTGGCTTGGCCTGATGTGCAAACCGGTCGCCTACTCCGATCGAATACTTGGCAAGCGAAAGCGTGCCGCTCATGGGTGTCGCTCCTGCTTAAGCTGGGGGAGATTCATAGGGCCCCACTCCCGAAGAGCCAGTGCCCTGATTTCAAGCTGGCACCGAACGGAACCTGTCCGGACGTAGCCGGGAGGTCAGCAATTGCCCCGACAGGTCAGGACGCTGCGCATCAAATGAGGATATTACCCCCGAAGAAAAGACCTTGACACACTAGCGTATTCGAACTAATTTACAACGGAAGGGTTTTGGCATCCTCATGGTGCTGAGACTTTCTTTGTCTAGCAAATCGGTTGGGTTATTTCCCTCCACAGGATGTCGGCGCGTAAACAGCTCATTTTGTAAAGACCGAGTGCTCCGAACCCGCGCCGACGCCTGCCATTCCGCGACCCTCGCTGAGCCATTTGTCATCCCTCACATGAACCTTGCGACACCTACCAGTTCAGCCTGGCCATCGAGATCACGGCGATTACACAGCCAAAAGCATAGGTTAATGCGAGGGCAGTGGTTGAGGCTGCGCCGGGGACTCGGTTTTCTTATTGGCCTGGTTCGCAGAATCCTTCGACTCCCGCGCCGACTTCCGCTCCCCCGTCCGCCCGTCGGCGGATCGCCGCGCATGAAACTCGACAAACGTATTCTTCATTGGTTTGGCCGGGCCAGCCTGCCCGTTTAGAGCGCTTCCCAATTGCTTCTGGCAGGCAGCTAAATTGGTTTGGGCCACAAAGAGGACTTGGTCCGGGCTGCGCAAGAGATACGCGATGTAAGGCTGCAGCGTCTGTTGCAGCTCGAAGAGTTGGTCGCCGGCCTGGCTGTATTGAGCGCCCAAGTTCGGATTCTCATACTGGCTCACGGCGTGCGCGACGCCATCCAGACGGGGCAATGTCGCGTTGATCGCCGCGTAGGTCTGGAATCCGTAGTAGATGCTGTCCGGCCGCTTTTCAAATTCCGAGCGCCACGCCTCGAGTCCGTCGAGCGACTTGTGAAGATTTTCCAGAGTCTGGCTGAAGGAATTGCGGATTATGTTTGAGACTATCCATTTTTCCGGATGTAGCGCCTTGAGCAGGTCTTGAACGTGAGACTCCGCCGCCCAGATCTTTTGCGCCAGAATCTCAACCTGGGCACGATCCATGTATCCCGGAGCGTTCCCGGGCGGGATAGCCTGGGCGGGTTGGGGAGAAGGAATCATTACTGTCTCAGGGGACGCTCCCGCCTGCGCAGCCTGTGGAGGTTGGCTCTTTGCAGGCTGTTGCGCCGGCGCCGAACAGACGCACGCCGCAATCAGGAGAGGACAGCTCAGAAACTGCTTTATTGGTCGCATATTACTATAGAGGCAGCTTCCCCGAAGAAAGATGGCAGGCTCCTGCTCGACTCGTCCACAAATGCCCCGGTCGCGGCGTGGCGCCTCGTTATGGGACGAGTTCTTGAATCTCAATGCCGAACTTAAAGAGCGGCCGCGGGTCGCCTCGCCCCCAGCGGTTGACTTCCCATCTGGCCTGGAGAAACTTAATCCCCGGCAGTTGCTTCAGATCGAGAGCTGCCGGCGAACTCCCCGCGTAAAACTTCTGAGGGAACCAAATAAGGGCCTGCCGCCCCCAGTCTTTTCCGTCCGCCGAGCCCCATATCGATACGTGCAGGGATTCCTGTTCAATGATCTCCGAAATACCGATCACGATGATGACTGGCTTTCCTTCCAGGGCGCCAAGTTCATAGGCTGGACCTTCGCCGTTCGTCTCCACGAGCGTATCGGGAGGAACCAGGTGGTTAACCGCGGTTTGCATCGAGATGTTCGCGCTCATCGTCTGTCTTCCGCCGGGATCAGGATTGAAACCCTCCAACCTCGCCATCGTAGCACAGGCGATGGTCGAGTCGAAAGTCGAGAGTCGAGAGTCCGGAGTCGAGATCCCAGAATCAAGAGTCGAAAGTCGGAGATTTCTACCGGGCGACTTCAATAGCTCCACATCGCTTCGGTGCGCGGCCGTCCCGGCCGTGCGGACGGGCGGGACGCCCGTGCCACGATTTCTGCCGTTCTCTATAGTCTAACAGGTTGACACGTTTTTACTTGCCGCCTAAAGGGTTTTAGGCTTTAGACTGTTGATTGTCGGCTTTTGACTCTCGACTCTCGACTTCCGGGTAAACGCTATGCCTCGATACCTCTGTATCTGGTCTGTATTCTGTCTTACGGCTCTTTGCACGACGGCCCACGCTGGCACGATTTCGCTCGACGGAGATTGGCACTTCCTTGCCGATCCCAGCGGCACCTTAGAGGTTCAGCAACTGGCCTCGGTGGTGAACGTGCGCCCGACTCGCGTTCCCTCTTCGTGGCAGTCCCAGTTCGCGGACTTGCGCGATTACGCCGGGGCAGCCTGGTACTGGCGCGAGGTGGACATACAATCTCTCCCGCCGGATCAGGTGGCGATTCTGCGCTTCGGAGCGGTCGATTATCTTGCCGACGTTTACCTCAACGGCCAGAAGGCCGGGAGACACGAAGGCGGCTATACCCCGTTCGAGCTCGACATCACTTCCCTGCTTCGGCCCGGAACTAACCAGATCGCTGTGCGGGTTGTCGACCCGGGGGCTAAGCCCAGTGTCGTGGAGGGAATCAATTACGCGGAGATTCCCCATGGAAAACAGAATTGGTACGTGCAGACCAGCGGGCTCTGGCAAAGCGCCGAAATTCAGATTCAGCCGCGCGTTCACCTGGGTCCGGCTCACATCCTGGCGGCAGCGAACGGAGAGTTCAAGATCGCAGTGCCCGTCGTGACACCGCCCTCGCAGGCGTCAGTGGGTGGCCCCACCACCGTAAACGTGGAAATCCGCGACTACGCCGGAAAGGTTGTCTGGCAGACCTCTCGAGAACTCAGCGACCTCAAGACGCCTGCCGAGTTCACGGGAAATCTCGCCAATCCAAGCGTATGGGGCCCCGGAAGTCCGGTGCTTTACACCCTGCACGCGAGCCTCAGCTCCGGCGACTCCCGAGACTTCCCTTTCGGGTTTCGCACTTTTGAAACGAGGGACGGGAAGTTCTACCTGAACGGCCAGCCGATTTATCTGCGCGGGGCGCTCGACCAGGATTTTTATCCGGAGACGATCTACACTCCGCCTTCGCTTGATTACATCAAAGACGAGATGCGCAAGGCTCGTGCCTTGGGACTGAATTTGCTTCGCTGCCACATCAAGGTGCCCGACCCGCGCTACCTCGAAGCCGCCGATGAAGTCGGCATTCTCGTCTGGTACGAAATCCCCAACTGGGACAAGCTCACGGACGACTCGAAGCGCCGCGGCCTCGAAACCCTGCGCGGCATGGTCGAGCGCGACTGGAATCATCCCTGCCTTGTCATCCTCAGCCTCATCAATGAGAGTTGGGGGATTAATCTCAAAGAGGCTGCGGACCGGCAATGGTTGATGGAGGCGTATAAAGAAGCGAAAAAGATTGTCCCCGGTTGGCTTGTGGATGATAACAGCGCGTGTTATGACAATTTTCATGTTTC
>JBELAJ010000590.1:0-5184 GCA_049508935.1 Terriglobia bacterium
TCAAGGACAATATGCGACTAATGCCTTAGTATGCATGTCTACACAATTAGGGCCAAAATCACACTTAACCCTGTGAGGCAACACAAGTTATCTCAAAAACTTAGAGGTGAACATCCGTTATAGACTCCACGCAGGCGCGCGAGGTTTGGTGGAGAGCGAACCGCGGTTCGATAGCTAGGACGAGCGAAGCTCGTATCCCCTTCAGTTGGCGCCGTATCCGGCAAATCTCACGCCTTTGTCAGACCAGGCGGAAAATCTCTCGCTGGATTCCTCCGGACGCGAATCTTCACCGGCTTACCGGCGCGTACCTCAAACCGCACCTGGTCGCCCACAAACTCCACGTGGCGGATCTCCGCCGGTCCATCCGTGGCGAACAGTAATTGCTCGTCTTTAGTAACTTCAAGTCCATCCGAGGATTGCGTGACATCGTAAAGTGATCCGCTGACGAAATAGCGTCGGATACTGGCCGGAGCCACAGGTTCAAGATTCCCAAAGCGCAATCCATGCCACGGGTTGACGTCGATAAGTTCTTCGATGGCAAGTAAAGCCATCAGTGCACCCCAAGTGTAGTGTGGGTCGCTTTGTCCCGTACCTTCACCGGTGATGGCGCTGAAGTTCTCATGACATTCTCCCTTGTCGCGCCATGCCGTCAAGAACATCTTGGCGGACGACTCGGCAAGCAATCTCGCTTCCTGGTCCCATTCGTAGATTTTCAGTCCCTGGTAAAACAACCAGTTGTGTGGCGGCCAGACCTTGCCGCGCCAGTAGTCCTGTCGGGGGAACAGAGGATCGTCGCGGCTGATTGTGGGCAATATCCACTCCCCGGCAAATTTCTTCGGATCGTGGAAAATCTTCCGCAAAGACTCGGCCTGCTCGGGCGTAGCTACCTTTCCGAGCAGCGAGAAGAAGATATCTGGACCCATCTGAGGAAAAAATGTATCTCCGGCCAAGTTCTCCCAATGACGATTGTAGTAACACCCGCGGGACGGATCCCAAAGCAGGCGGTTGATCGTCTCGACCATGCGCTGATGCTCGACGGCGAGCGCGGCGGCGTCTCCGGGCCTGCCTAACTGGTTGGCCATCCATGCCAGAATCCAACAATCCAGTGCGTACAGGCAATTACGTTCAACGGTGTCCTGCTCCAAGGTCTGAGTTTGGTTGTTGTAGCGAGCGACACGCCACCATTGGGGACTATCATCGTTCGACTCGAAATAGGCAGTCTGCGCCCGATCATCGTACGGGATCTCTTCCGGGTAATTTGAGCCTAGCTCAAGCAACCCGTTCTTGTTGCCGTCCCGCCAAGGTTGTCCGTCTCCGCGATCCGCAAACCACCAACGCTGGTTCTTCAGCAGCCGTGGGTAGATGTCTTCGAGGAAGGCCCGATTCGGACGCCGAAGATAGATCTTGGCAGTCAATAAGCTCCCGATGGGATATTGCGTATGTCCCCAGGCGGCGGGGAATATCCAGCGGTCCGGGTGGGTCGGCCATTGGCCGTACTGGCAGAACATCCCTTGATCGTTTTGCCAGGAGGTGATATCGCGAATCAGGTCATAGGACTTCTTTTCGTCTTCCTGGCAAACCAGCAGAGCGCTGAAGAAGCTGTCCCACAGAAAATCCGGAGCCGAGTTGTTGGACTGCGCCCATTTCCGGCTGACGGTCACGTATGTCCTTCGACGCGATGGTGTATAGACCTCACTCCATTCAAGGTTGTCGTTGATGGCGGAGGGTGCGTCGGCCAGCCAACCCGTGCCTTCCGGCCTCGATTTCAAATAGCGTTCGCGATTGCCATCCAGCAACTCGTCAATCTTCCCCGCCGCCAGCCAGGCACTCGTGGCCGCCTCGAGAGGCTCGTAGCTCTGGCCCTGTCGCCCGCAGAAATAGAGCTTCTCGATCCTGTGGAAGTATCCATGCCATCGCACCGCACCTGTCCCGTCCACCTCGTCGGGGGCTACACTCAATGCCAGCACCCACCGCATGCCGTCGCGCGTTCCGGGAATCCACGAGCGGCCGCGCAGGAAGCGCCGTGCCGGACCTTCAGAGTAGAGCACCGAGAAGTCAGGAGGCGCGGAATCCCATGGTACGTAGCCCTGCAACACCAGAGCGGCGGGTTGAGAGTGCGCCAGACGTCCAACAACTTCATTCTTCTCCGTCTGCGCCCACTCATAAGTGACTTCAGGACCCCCATCGGGCATCTGCCAGACGAGTCGCGCGTAGGAGTTGTCCCACGCTTTCGGCCCGACGAACTTCCACCATCCAGGTATCCCGGTGCCACCGGGTTGTTCCACGCCGGCCCAGCCTGACCACCATTGGTCGAAATGCTTGGCGCAGTATTCGGCGCGATTTGCAGCCTTGGAGTTCTTCAGCCAGGCATCGGGGAGTGGTAGGGTTCGAAAGGCGAAGATGTCTGCGTCGTCGGCCACGAAGACGCTGCCGGACCAGCTATCAGGTGACAGAGGACCGACCCTCCAATTCTGCGTGTTCTTAAGCCGCTGCCAAAGCTTGAGCGGGTCTTCGCCACTCATGGTGGCAAAACCGAGCAGCCGGTAGATTTCCTGATTGTCCAATGTGGCGCCGAGAGGCCTCGCTTCTGCCAGCGGCCCGTCGGAGCCAGGGATAGCAGCCGCTTCGCCTTTGAAATCCCCTGCCTTGAGTCGCGCCTTGAGCTGAGTCACGCTTCCCCACAATGCGGTTGTCGCTGTTCCAGCCCACTTCACAAAGCCCCGCCTGTTCAAAACTAGCATTTCGTTCTCCCCTTCCAGAGGTCAATTCTCGGTCGACATCCTTAATTTGTCAGGTGTCGCGGCCTCTCGAATATCAAAGATGCTTTCCGATGTCAACTGCCTCTTCGATTGGGAATTCCTCAAGTATGATACATCTACCACCACTTCTGGCGTAGAATGAAAACCTGAAATGATCCAACGCACATGGCAGATTAGCGCAAATGGGGGCGATGCATGGAAACTTCTGACAATCATTTCGGGCTGCGAATTGTGATCCTGGCTATAGCGATGGCCGCCTGGCAGTCGGGGGTTCTCTTCTCCGCAGAGACAGGCGCCGCAAAGGAGGGGACTGGAATGTATTTTGCCAAGAAGGCGTATGAAGCCAAACCCCTCCCGAAGTTCGCAGAGTTGCGTTCCCAGTTGCCTTCGCCGATCTATGATGACAACCCTGTGCTGGTGCGGCTGTACTGGAAAGCCTGGGAGTTGGCGTTTCACAACTTTTACGAACCGGCCCCGCAGAGCGGGTTCGTCTCCCAGTTCATCGACCCTGCTTTTAACAAGAACATATTCCTTTGGGATAGCTGCTTCATGACCATGTTCTGTAACTATGCGTATCCTCTCGTACCCGGCATCTCGTCCCTCGACAACTTCTACGCGAAGCAGCATGAGGATGGAGAGATTTGCCGTGAGATCGTGAGGAATACAGGGACCGATTTCGACTATTGGGTAAACCATGAGGACAAACCGCTTATTAGCCGATGGGGCTGGCCTGGTTACGATGAGATGGTTGGGGGCGCTCGAAGTGCGCCAGTCGTCTACACGGGCCGGACCATCCCTTCTCCCAATCCCAAGTTGACGCTCGATGCGCTGAATCACCCCATACTGGCATGGGCGGAACTGGAACACTACAGGGTTACAGGGGATAAGGACCGTTTGGAGGAGGTTTGGCAACCGCTTGTCCACTATTATGCGGCGCTTCAACTATACCTGAGGCAAGGGAACGGGCTCTATGTCACTGATTGGGCAAGCATGGACAACTCTCCGCGTAATGCTTATCTGAAGAATGGCGGCACGGGAATTGATATCTCCTCAGAGATGGCGCTCTTCGCGCGGCAACTGAGCGAGATGGGACTGATCCTTGGCAAGGACACCGATGCGCGTAAGTACTCGGCAGAAGCTGATCAACTGGACTCGGCTATCAATCACGCGATGTGGGACGGGAACCGGAGGTTCTACTTCGACTTGATGCTGGACGGCAAGCGTGCTCCCGTGATGACCATCGCCGCGTATTGGACGCTGCTTGCCGGGGTTGCTTCCTCCGACCAAGCGGCGGATCTGGTTACGGAACTGAAGAATCCTGAGACTTTTGGACGGCCCAACCTGGTGCCCACCTTGGCGGCTAACCAAGCTGGGTACGAGCCTCTTGGCGGATACTGGCGGGGATCCGTTTGGGCGCCGACGGATACCATGATCATGCAGGGCTTGGAGAAGTATGGCTATTCCGACCTCGCTCGCCACATTGCCTTGAATCACCTGGAGCTTGTCGCCCATGTCTATGAGAAAACGGGAACGATATGGGAGAACTACTCGCCGGATCACGCCCAGCAGGGTAACCCGGCAAAGTCCGATTTCGTGGGTTGGAGTGGAATTGGACCGATCATGTACCTTCTGGAGTATGCCATCGGACTCCGACCCGATGCGGCTCACAACAGGCTGGTCTGGCGAATCGAAGCAGGGGGCCAGCGCGGTTGCAAGCGCTTCCGCTTTAACGGGCACGTTGTATCTTTGATTGCGGGACCCGCAACAAATGGATCAAAGGTAGAGACCATCCATGTTCAGTCGAACTCGTCATTTGAACTCCACGCGTACTTTCAGGGTGCTCAAAGAACGTTCCTCGTCAAGGCTGGAAAACAGAAATTCGATATCACGAGAATTTCGAAGGAGTAATGTGCTGAACCCTTTGTCGTACGTGAGCTTTCGAAGGCTCATCCTCCATAAGCTCCCGTAACGCCACCTCCCGCTCATACTCCGGCAATCCCAGCGAAACCCGCCGCCAGTCGAATGATCCGCTCCTGTCGAACTCGTAGATCAATGTCTCTATCAATTCATGAAATGGGCGGATGATCTCCGCATCCTTGCCCTTCGCGAGATCCTTGCAAACATCCAGTAAACGGTCCATCTCATCGCCATTGCGCGTGGCAATGATCTCCCCCACATTCGTCGCGGTCAGGTCCGCACCCGCTTCGTCGAGATGAGTCGCAAAACAATGTTTCCTATTCCGCATGCGGAATAGGCGCCATACCTACGCCACCGAGATGCTTCGCTCTGGGGTCAGCTTCCCAGCTCTAATGAAATTACTCGGCCACACTTCTCCCGAGATGACGATGCTCTATGTTGAGTTGATGTTGAATGACCTTCAGCGGGAGTTCCAACTGGCGCGTTCAAAACCTCGACATCTGGTTCC
>JBELAJ010000591.1:0-5174 GCA_049508935.1 Terriglobia bacterium
AGGTGGCCGCAGCCTACATTCGTCGCGAACGGAATCCAGACGTCCTTCAGGCCACGGCTTTGGTCCACGAGCTTTACCTCCGGCTGTTGAAACAGAAGAAGACTGAGTGGGATGATCGGCAGCATTTCTACACCTTCGCCGCCAAGGTCATGCGGATGATCCTCATCGACCACGCGCGCGGGAACCAAGCCCAGATGCGAGGTGGCACTTTTGATCGCATCCCTCTCAGCGACGACCTGACGTGGGTTAATATCGGGAGCCCGGAATTGCTGGACTTGAATCACGCCCTCGACGAACTGAACGTGCTCGACGCTTACAAGGTGCAACTCGTCGAGCTGCGCTATTTTCTTGGTTGTACGGCCGAGGAAACTGCGGCACTGTTGCAGGTCTCGAAAGCCACGGTGGACCGCGACCTGAGGTTTACCAAGAGCTGGCTGTACCGGCGCATCCACCCCGGCCTGATTGAAAATGTGGCGTGACCTTCGGAGTACCCGCCTGCTTGATTCACTGCAGTAGCGCTGACCTTTAGGTCAGCACGGGGAAAGGTGCCGACCTCGAGGTCGGCGCTACAGAGCGATCGCTGTAATGGCTCAGACACGTTTTGCGGAAATCGAGTCGGTATTCCACGCGATTATCGAAGCTCCTGAGGAAACACGAGCAGCATTAATTGAGGCTCGGTGTCAAAGCGACCCTGAACTCGCAGCCGAGGTGCGTTCGTTGCTTCTGGCGTGCGAGGCGCAGGAGCATTTAACAGCATCCCAGCAGCTACAACCGGAGGCCAGCCAGGACGATCGCCCCAGTCGTAAACGGATCGGGCCTTATGAGTTGGACCGCTTGCTTGGACGTGGTGGCATGGGCGCCGTCTACCTGGCGCATCGTGCCGATGGCCAGTTCGAGCAGCAAGTCGCCATCAAACTCATCGATCTGCCTCTGGCAACTGACCTCTTTCGAGAGAGGTTCCGCCAAGAACGACAGATTTTGGCTGAACTCCAGCATCCCTATATCGCTCGCCTGCTCGATGGCGGCGTCACTCCGCAGGGTGACTTGTATCTGGTGATGGAGTATGTGGATGGGGTTCCCATTCATCGCTTCTGTGAAGAGCGGCGCCTTTCGACGACCCAACGGATTGCCCTCTTCATTCGCGTTTGCGAGGCCGTCCAGTTTGCGCATCACAATTTCGTCGTGCATCGCGATTTGAAGCCGGATAACATCCTGGTGGCCGCAGACGGCACTCCCCGGTTACTAGACTTCGGAACCGCCAAGCTGCTTTCTCCCTCTCCATTAGGACCCGACAGCAAGCTAACTCGCGAAGGATACCAATCGTTTACTCCGCAGTACGCGAGCCCGGAACAGGTGCTGGGCAACCGCATTACCACTGCCTCAGACACCTATTCGCTGGGCGTTCTGTTGTACTTACTGCTGGCCGGAGCGGTGCCTTATGAACTTAAGGAACTCACCACCGCTGAGATGCTGCGGGTGATCTGTGAAGAGCCGCCCCGGAAGCCGCCGCGAGAGGCTGGTTCCGACCGGCGTCTGGACGCCGATCTGGAGGCGATCCTGCTCAAGGCACTACGCAAGGAGCCACAGGAGCGCTATCTTAGCGCCGAACAGCTCAGCGCCGACCTTCGCGCCTATCTCGAGGGCCTGCCGGTTGCGGCCCGCCGCGGCACTCTGCGGTATCGAGCCGGCAAATTCATCCGCCGCCGCCGGTTCAGCGTAGCCGCGGCGGCACTGTTGGCAGCTTCTCTGATCGCAGGCGTTGTCGGCGTACTATGGCAGGCTCGAGTGGCCAATGCGGAGCGGCGCAAAGCTGAGGCGCGCTCTGCTGACCTGCGCCAATTGAGCAACAGCCTGCTCTCCGAATTGGATGAAGCCATTAAGGAGCTTCCGGGCTCCACCGGAGTGCAGAAACTACTCGTCACGCGCGTGCTCGAGCACTTGGACCGCATGGCAAGGGACGCGAGGGGAGACCGGCAAATTCAGCTCGATCTGGTCGACGCCTATACCCGGCTGGGGAATATTCAAGGGAATGCCTACGATCAAAACTTGGGTGATCCCGCGGGGGCGCTAGTCAGTCTCAGTAAAGCGCTGGCCATTGCGCAGCCGCTCGCGGCGTCCAACTCCCTGGATCGCGAAGCCATTCGGGCTCTGGCGTTGGTGCAGCAATCGCGCAGCGAGATTCTTTGGCAGACCGACAGAACTCCGGAAGCAATTCCCGTCATGCGGGAAGCCATGAAGAGTTTTGATGCGCTTATTCTAGACCCCCATGCACCTGCCGCGCGAGTTTGCGACGTAGCTTCAGCCTATGGCACACTCGGCGACGAATTAGGGCAGAGCGGTACCGCCAGCCTTGCGGATTCCGCCGGCGCGATTTCCGCCTACCGGCAATCTGTGGCGTTGGACAATCGCGTCCTCAGCATCGATCCCAATTCCGTACGCGCCAAGCGGGGTCTCGCCATCAACGGACTCAAAATCGGCAGTGTGGAAATGGAGACGGACGCGGCGGAAGCGCTGAAGGAGTTTCAGTTTGCTTTGCAGCGTGCCGAAACAATGCCCAGGTCCGACCAGGACAGCCTTTCCGGCCTGCGAATTCGCCACATGCTGCTTCGCAAGGAGGCAAATGCTCTGGAGCGATTGGGCGAGTTTGTGCAGGCTGTCCCGCTTTTCGAGCAGTCCCTTGTGCTCATCACGCGCATTGCTGCCCAGGACCAAAAGGACACGCGGGCTCTATTCGATTTGATAACTGTGCTCGACGATGAAGCAAAATGCTACGAGGACGCCGCCGATCCGGTCTTGGTTTCTAACTCTGGCGATCGACGCGCGAGCTTGGTCCTGGCTGAGAAGAAGTTGGCACAGGCGGCGGCTGCACTGGAAAGTTTGCTGAAACAAGATCCGGCCAACGATGTCTGGAGGGCTTTTCACGCCAGCGTACAGGTGCGAATTTCCGTGATCCAAAGCAGCCTGCACACTGCTGGAGCTTGGGAGGAATCAGCGAGAAAGGCGCTCGTCGTCTTGAGGGATGTGGCTGCGAAGCCTCAGGCATCCCCCATGGTGCTCGACCAGGCGGCAAATGCCTTTTTAACCGTCCAACCTGCAACTCTTCGAGATCCACGGCTGGCCATCTCCTGCGCCGAGCGCGAGGTGGCCTTGAGTCATGCCAAGGAACCGTCGAAGCTGCTGACCCTCGCCGAAGCCTATCGGGCCTCCGGCCAGATCGAAAAAAGCCGCGCCGCGGCAAAGGGAGGGCTGGCGCTGCTACCCCCGCCACAACCCGGAAGTGTGGAACCGAACATCCGCAAGCTCCTCGAGAAGGCCAGCGAGTGACGTGTCTCTCGCGTGCTGCCCGCATAGGCTTTCTATATCTTGTTCCTTATGTACAACCTGAAGTATAGAAACTCGACAGGGTGGCCACAAGGGTCGCCCTTACCGCGCGCCCAGGGCTTATCTGGTGCGACGATTCAAGAGTCCCAATGCAGGGGCAGGCTCGGTTGCCGTCCTGCGTCTCCGCCTCCACGCTCGAGGGCGCTGTGGCTCAGGTCGAGAGTTTGCACGGCGGGCTCCGGTTCTTCCTCGAACACAATCGGATTTCCCTCTCTTACGAAACGGCGGTTGTAGACCCTCAGCCACCCCAGTGACGCGAGAAGAATGGCCAGCGAAACCAGAAGTTCTGCGGGATGCCCCAGAATCCAGTCTTCCAGGCGCGCAAGCGAGTAGGCGTAACTCGAAAACACCAGCCAGCACCCAAACCAGACGGCGAAGTTCCCGGACTTGCTGGCGAGGTACGAGCAGGTAAAAGGGATTTTCCGGAAGCGAAGCAACAATAGTTCGATGAGGACCAGGGCAAGAACACAATCCAGCACAAAAGCGGCGGCTGCCTCTCCAAAACTCAGGTGCAGGGCGTAAATCGGAAAGGCGAGAGTCAAGATTGGAAGCGTCCCCAAGACGGTCATGGCCTTGCGGACTCCTGAGAAAAGTGCGGGGTTGGTTTGCCTTTCGGTCAGTCGGAAAATCCAGTTGGCGCGAACCTCCGCCGGTATTTCGAAGATCAGTCGCGTCCCCGACAGCACGAAAAAGGAGATGATGAGTGGGATGGAAAGGAAAATGGCGGCGCGGCCTGACGCGGTGGCCACAGCGTTGCGCGACAGAAGTGCAGCAGCGCTTTCTAGCGCCAGCGCCACGCCCACGCCTGTGTAGGAGGCAAAGAGGAGCCGATGGCGGCGGTCACCGAGTATGGTCTTGAATACAAAGCTGAACGTGACGCGCTCCAATGCCTCCCGCAGAACGACGCGCTGCGTGAGCCGACGGAGGACCCGCGCCGCACGCCAGGGTTCCGTGGGCAGTACCTCGCCGGCCTCTAACGACCTCCTCAAATGCCTGCGGTAGCTCGCCAGGTAAGTCGCAATTGAAATCACCAGGACCGCAGCAACGCTCAGCACCGCTTTCCGGGCCAGCGGGAGGTAGGCGGGGTCGGGATAATGAAGCATCGCCCGGTAAAGTCCCAAGAACCACAAGGGAGGGAGCCAGCGGGCGAGGGGGCCCTGGGAGTGAAGCAGCACGGAAAGATCACCAATGACCTTTGGCAGGAGCAGGGCAAACATCAGCACGGAGGCGATTAACCCGCCCTGGAGGTAAGCGGACGCTTTCTCGAACCAGCGATAACTCAACACCGTAAGCAGCAGCCCTTCCAGTGCGACGAAAAAAAGAAAGCCGAACGTGCTCGCCGCCGCCATGGTCAGCCCGTGAGCCACGGACCACCAGCACATTTCGCCGAAGGTGACGTGCTTTCCCCCCCACGCTGCCAGCGGAAACAGGAACGTGCCGGGCCCTCCGACCGCCGCAGCAAACATAAAAAGGAACACTACCAAGGCCGAAGCCTTCGCAAAAAAGATGCTCCCGGCCCTGGTGGGAAGCGGTACGAGGGTGAGGAAGTCCAGGCGGTCAGGAAAGAAGGAGTCCCACTCGAGGACAGCCAGCAGGCCGATCACCAGCATGGACAGGCACACATAGATGAACTCGTCACGCATCGAAGTGGGATCAAAGAGGCCGGGAGCGAGTGTCAAGGCAAAGTAGAAATGTCCTAATCCCAGCAAAGTAGAAATGTCCTGTTCTTAGCAAAGTAGAAAGTTCCGTTTTTCGTTCTTTGGCGGCTAACCGGAGGAGCCCGTAGGGCGACG